>CAZILB010000083.1:0-10073 GCA_964539925.1 uncultured Syntrophobacter sp.
TGATTCTCACTTCTCATACCTGGGAGAACGGCAAAAATGAGCAGTCCCATCAGGATCCGAGCATGGCGGAGGCGATGCTCGGCGAGCCGTCGCCTATCTCGCGCGTGCTCTTTCCGCCCGACTACAATGCCGCGGTTGCGGCCATGGAACAGGTCTATCAAACTCATGGCCAAATCTGGACCTTGGTGGTCGCGAAGGCCGACCGCGTTCCAAATTATTTTGGTGCCGAAGCCGCGCGCCGACTAATGAAAGAAGGCGGCGCCTTGCTGCTGGACCGCGGCTATGCGGCGGAGCGGGCCGAGCTCGTCTTCGTGGCCGTCGGCACTTATCAATTGGGCGAAGTGCTGCGCGCTTCGCAAAGACTTGCCGAGCGCGAGATCGCCCATGGCGTGGTTTACTTGACCGAGCCGGGGCGCTTTCGCTGGCCCAGGAGTCGGGCCGAAGAAGCGCATCTCGCTCCGGCGCCGGTTCGAAACGCTTTATTTCCTCATACCCTTCGGAGCGCCGTCTTGCTTACACATACGCGCCCGGAACCGATGCTGGGGCTACTAGAGCCATTTCAGCGCCTTCGCTCAATCTCGGGCCTGGGTTACATCAACCGAGGCGGCACCTACGACACTCCCGGCTTGATGTTCGTAAACCGTTGCAGTTGGGCCCACTGTGTGGCGGAGGCGGCGCGGCTTAGCGGTGTCGCGAGAGAACGGCTGCTGGAAAGTCGAGAGATCGCTGCCCTCGATGGCCAAATCAGCCCCCAGGGCGTGATTATTCCGGAATAGGGATAACCGCACTGTTAGATCTTTGGGCCGATGATTTCGAATCATGCACAGCGCAGCGCCGGGTCCGGGAACGAGGCCTTGTTTACCTGTGCATCACCTTGAAATTTGCCCGATTGCCCGGCAAGATCACACGGATGGAATCCGGGGAGGGAAATTTATGTCAATCGTCTGTGCTGTAGACTTTTCAGACCACTCCGCCGAGGCCGTCGCCGTTGCCGGTGCGCTGGCGGCAAGCCTGCGCGAGCCCCTGTCGCTCGTCCATGCCATGGCGCCTTTCGGGCCGGTGACGCAGTTGCCAAGTATCCAGGCGACCTTGCTGAAGGGGATACACGACTTGCTCGGCCGGGAAGCGGACCGGCTGCGGCAAAACGGCGTTACCGCGAACGTGAAACTGCTCGAGGGGACTCCTGATGAAGCCGTCGTCGCCCACGCCAAGTCTGTGAACGCGCGGGTGGTGGTGGTTTCCGCCCTCGGCTATCGGTCCCATGGCTGGGGCGTTGGCAGCGTCGCCGACCGCATTGCCCAGACATCGCCTATTCCGGTGCTGATCGTGCGCCGGCCAGAGGTATTCCAAGCCTGGACGCGCAAAGAGCAACCGCTGCGCGTCATGCTCGGAGCGGACTTTTCCCAGACTTACGACGCCGCTATCCAGTGGGTGCGACAACTGCGCCAGATCGGGCCCTGCGATGTTTTGGTGACCTATGTCTTTTGGAAGTCGGAGGAACGACAGCATCGGGGTCTTCGGGGACCGTCGGACGTCGAGCCGATTGAACCTGAGACGGAGCAAAAGCTGGTCCGCGACTTGGCCGTGCGGGTCGGCGAACTGCCCGGAGATGGCGCCCTCGAATTTCACATCCGAGGCGGAACCGGCCTGATCTCCGACCAGTTGGTTCAACTCGCGGACGAAAACCGCGCAGATCTCGTGGTGGTCGGCACGCACCAACGCGGGGCCATCGGCCGGTGGTGGTATGGCTCGGTATCCCAAGGTGTCTTGCACGCCGCCAAAATGAGCGTCGCATGTGTCCCGGCAACGGTGTTGGGCGACACCAGGTAAACTCGCCTGCCGATGAATCGCGGGCTTGGAGCATCCGGGTAACGACGATCCCAGCCTGGGGGGCATATCGGACGGCTTTCCATTTCGTGCGATGACCATGCTGCGGTGGAGGACGGGCCGCGGTGATCTGGCCTTTTAGCCCTAAAAATTCGCTCGTTCGGCGCGTGTGTTTACGCGCGCACACCCTGAACGTGAGACAAAACGCTCGCTGCTCCGCTCCGGCACCGTTCCCCGGCATGGTTGTTCCGGCGAGATCCTGTGGGATCGAAAGTCGTTGTCATCGATGACGGAGAATCGACTTTCAAGTGCGCCGCCGGGCGCGCCGCACGGAACCGCAGCCCCTGGCCACGAACCATTCAGCGATGAGCGCGTGGTCTTCCGCGCCGAGGCGCTGACAAAAGTTTACCGCATGGGCGAGGTCGAGGTGCATGCCCTGCGCGGTGTCGACTTGGAACTCTATCGCGGCGAACTGGTGGTCTTGCTCGGTCCCTCAGGGAGCGGCAAATCCACCCTGCTCAACATTCTCGGCGGTCTCGACGGTCCTACGGCTGGAAAGGTGATCTGCGGCGGAAGAGATCTAGTCGGGGCGAGCGAGAATGAGATCACGGTGTTTCGCCGCCACTTTGTCGGCTTCGTCTTCCAGTTCTACAATCTGATTCCGAGCTTGACCGCCCGTGAGAACGTGGCCATCGTGACTGAGATTGCCCGTGATCCGATGACTCCCGAACAGGCCCTCGCGCTGGTGGGGCTCGGTGAGCGCATGGATCATTTTCCCGCTCAGCTCTCGGGCGGCGAGCAACAGCGGGTGGCGATCGCACGCGCCATCGCCAAGCGGCCCCAAGTATTGCTCTGCGACGAGCCCACCGGCGCGCTCGACTCCGCCACCGGCGTCCTGGTCCTCGAAGCCATCGAGCGCATCAACCGAGAGCTGGGTACAACCACGGTGGTCATCACCCACAACGCGAGCATCGCCGAGATGGCCGATCGGGTCATCCACATGAGCGACGGACGCATCCATTCGGTTCTGGAAAATCCCAGGCCCAGGCCGCCGCGGGAGATCACCTGGTGACGGCGCTCCATCGCAAACTTCTGCGCGACCTCCGGCGCCTGCGTGGCCAGACGCTGGCCATCGCCATCGTCATCGGCGGCGGTGTCGCAACCCTCATCATGTCGCTTTCGAGCCTGGACTCCCTGACGGTCACGCGCGATGCGTTCTACCGCGACTACCGCTTCGCCCATGTCTTTACTTCGCTCAAGCGCGCTCCCGAGTCCATGCGCGCGGCGATCGAGTCGATTCCCGGCGTCCTCCAGGTGGAAACTCGCGTGGTGGCGGCCGTCAACCTTGACCTTGCCGAATTTCCCGATCCCGTAACCGGGCTGTTGATCTCATTGCCCGACGGGCGCAATTCCGAGCTTAACCGTCTCCACATGCGTGCGGGCCGTCTGCCGGAGCCCGGCCGCGACCTCGAGGTGGTGGCCGGCGAGGCATTCGCCGAGGCGCATGGCTTTCAGCCGGGCGACCGCCTTCACGCCATCATCAACGGCCGCCGCCAGCCCCTCGAAATCGTCGGCATCGCCTTATCGCCCGAATATATTTACCAGGTCAAACCGGGTGACCTGTTTCCCGATTTCGAGCGCTACGGGCTTTTCTGGATGAACCGCACCCCGCTCGCTACCGCCTACAACATGGACGGTGCGTTTAACGATGCGGTGCTGACCCTGACGCGCGAGGCGCAGGGCCGCGAGGTCATCGACCGGCTGGACGCGCTGCTCGCTCCTTACGGCAGTCTCGGAGCGGTGGATCGCGGCGATCAGCTCTCGCATCGGTACCTCGAGATGGAATTGGGGCAACTTCGAACGATGGCGCAGACCTTTCCAACCATCTTTCTTGGTGTCGCCGCCTTTTTGCTCAACGTGGTATTCACCCGGCTGATCGGCACGCAACGCGAGCAGATTGGCGTCCTCAAATCCTTCGGCTACAGCAACTTCGCCGTGGGGCTGCATTACCTTGAGCTTGCCTTGCTCATCATCGTGATCGGCCTCGTCCTCGGTACCGCGAGCGGCTTGTGGCTCGGGCAGGCGATGGCGGAACTCTATCGCACCTTCTTTCGCTTTCCCTTTCTCGAATATCAGATCCGCCCGCGCGTGATGGCGACGGGAACGCTTGTCACCGTCGCCGCAGGGTTGGGTGGCGCTCTATTCGCTGTGCGCCGCGCCGTTCGCCTGCCTCCCGCCGAGGCCATGCGTCCGGAACCGGCGCCGGTTTTCCGCGCGACCATGGTCGAGCGCGTGGGACTGCAACGCTGGCTGGCTCAGCCAACGCGCATGATCCTGCGCAACCTCGAGCGCCGTCCTTTGAAGGCTCTGCTGTCGGTGATCGGCATCGGCATGGCGTGCGGCATCCTCATGGTCGGACGCTTCCAATCGGGCGCGGTGGACTACATGATCAAGGTGCAGTTCGGCTTCGCCCAGCGCGACGACCTCGCTGTGACATTTGTCGAACCGACCTCGCGGCGGGTCGTTCACGATCTGGAGGCGGTGCCGGGGGTTTATCGCGTCGAACCGTACCGCGCTGTCCCGGTCATTCTCCGCTTCGGTCCTTCACACTACCGAACCGTTATCCACGGTCTCGATGCCGCGGGCGACCTGCGCCGCGTCCTGGACAGCGAGTTGCGGGTCGTCCCACTGCCGGCGGAAGGTTTGTTGCTGAATGATTACTTGGCCGGTGAACTGGGCGCCCGGGCGGGCGACCTTTTAACCGTGGAGATTCTCGAAGGCCGGCGCGGAACGATGACGATCCCGATCGCCGGCATCGCCGCAGAACTGGTCGGGGCGGCAGCGTATATGGACCTTGGCGCCCTCAATCGCCTGCTGCGCGAGGGCAGCGCCGTTTCCGGCGCCTATCTGGCGATCGATTCCGCTCTGCGTGACGATATCTTGCAAATCTTAAAGAACGCGCCGCGCATCGCCGGCGCGACCGACCGCCTCACGGCGGTGCAGAGCTTCTACGATTCGCTGGGAAATATCGTGCTGGTCTTCGCCTTCATCAGCACGCTTCTGGCCGGCAGCATCGCTTTCGGCGTTGTCTACAACAGCGCGCGCATCGCGCTTACCGAGCGCGCGCGCGAGCTCGCTACTTTGCGGGTGCTCGGTTTCGGCCGGGGTGAAATCGGCTATATTCTTTTGGGCGAATTGGCGCTGCTCACGGCGGCCGCCATTCCGCTTGGTTTCGTCATCGGCCGCTTTCTAGTGGCGTACATTGTGGCGGGAACGGACTCCGATCTTTACCGGATACCGCTGCTGATCGAACGCAACGTTTACGCCTTCGCCGCTGCTGCGGTCGTAGCCGCTTCGGTGCTCTCGGGTTTGCTGGTCGCCCGGCGGCTGGCCCATCTTGACTTGATCGCCGTGCTGAAGACCCGAGAATGAACCAGGAGCGACGCATGCAATTGCGGCGGTTCACGCCGTACTTTATCGCCATCGTGGTGGCGCTTCTCCTCCTATGGGGCTTCTGGCCGGACCCGGTACTGGTGGATGCCGAACCCGTTACCCGCGGCCCGCTTGCCGTCACCGTCGAAGAAGAAGGCCGCACCCGGGTGATCGACCGCTATGTGGTTTCAGCCCCCATCGCAGCCCACGCGCGCCGCATCGGCTTGGATGTCGGCGACGAAGTGCGGGCAGGCCAGATCATTGCCGTGCTCGAACCGGTGGCGGCGCCCGCGCTCGACATCCGCACCGCCGCCGAGGCGCGCGCAAGAGCATCGGCTGCAGAAGCCGCACTGGCGGTCGCGCGCCAGGACGCCCAGGCCGCCGCCGCGAGCGCGCGTTTTGCGCGTCAAGAGTACGAGCGCATACGCCGCCTCGGCGACCAAGCGCTCGTAGCGCGAAACGATGTCGAGCGCGCAGAAAGCGAAACTCACCGAGCCGAAGCTTTGCAGCGCTCAGCCGAGTTTCGGGTGCGGACCGCCGTCTTCGAACTTGAAGCTGCGCGCACCGTCCTCGCCTACGCGGGCAAACAGGACGCAAAATTTCCCGAGCTATTCCAGATTCGTTCGCCGGTGGAGGGCCAGGTCCTGAAGCGCTACTTCGAGAGCGCGCGCGCCGTGCAGATGGGAGAGCCGATCCTGGAGATCGGCAATTCCTCGGCGCTGGAAGTCGAAATTGACTTGCTTTCGGCCGATGCGGTGCAGGTCCATCCGGGGATGCGCGTGCGCTTCGAGCGCTGGGGCGCGCCGGAGCCGCTGGAGGGCAGGGTGCGCCGGGTGGAACCCGTGGCTTTCACCAAGATCTCAGCTCTCGGCGTCGAAGAACAGCGGGTTTTGGTGATTGCCGACATCACATCGCCGCCCGAACAGTGGTCGCGTCTCGGCGACGGCTATCGAGTGAACGGCCGTTTTTTCCTCTGGGAGAGCGATGAAGTTCAGCGGGTGCCCACGAGCGCGCTGTTTCGCAGCGACGGCGGTTGGGCGGTGTTCGTGCTGGAGCGCGGTCGCGCCCGGCTCCGGCCGGTGGAAGCGGGCCGACGCGGTGCGCGTCTGACCGAAGTGCTCAGCGGACTCGATCCCGGCGAACTCGTGGTGGTTCATCCGGACCGAAACCTCAAGGCGGGTGTGCGCGTGCGGCTACGGGCGGTCTCGAATCCGTAGAACGAACGGCGCGCGAGAAAAATTTTTTGTTTCTACGATTCGGAGCGTAAGCTCCATAAGCGCATGCGCCCCCGCCTAAAGGGAATCGGAGTTTACAAACGGAATACCTAGTCTACCTGGAGGTGATCGAATGAGTGCGTTACCGGAATTGTCGTGGCAAGTGATTCAGAGCTTGTCCCGCCTGGGCATGCTGATGGCGTTAGCCGCCGCAGGTTTGTGGGCCAATCATTTTTTACTCGGACGCCTGCGAAGCTATCTGCTATCGGGCGAAATCGAGGGCACGGAACAGGCCAAACGCATTGAAACCGGCGTGCGCGTGATCCAAAGCATCGTCGTCGCGGTCATATCGATCGTCGTCGTGATGCAGCTCCTTTCGGAGATCGGCGTCAATCTGGCGCCGCTCCTGGCGGCCGCTGGGATCGGCGGCCTCGCCATCGGTTTCGGCGCCCAGAGCTTGATCAAAGACTTGATCTCCGGCTTCTTTCTTTTGATCGAAAACCAGGTCCGCATCGGCGACGTGGTCAATGTCGGCGGCAACGCCGGCCTGGTGGAATCCATGGGGTTTCGAACTTTGACGCTCCGGGACTTGAGCGGCAGCGTACATATCATCCCCAACGGCGGCGTCGAACGGGTGATCAACATGACGCGGGATTATTCCCGCTATGTTTTCGACGTGGGAGTTTCCTACCGCGAGGACCCCGACGAGGTGATGGCCATCCTGAAGGAGCTGGGAGACCAAATTCAAAAAGATCCCGAGTATGCTGCGGACATCCTCGAGCCGCTGGAGATTCTCGGCTTGGATCGCTTCGAAGATTCGGCCGTAGTCATCCGCTGCCGGATCACCACCAAGCCGATCAAACAGTGGCGGGTCGGCCGTGAATTTAACCGTCGCCTGAAGAAAACCTTCGATGCCCGCGGGATCGAGATTCCCTTTCCGCACCGCACGCTTTACTTCGGCGACCCTAAAGTGGATCGACCTATGCCGCTTCACGTCGTCGTCAAGAACGACGGTACGGACGAAAGAACTCCTCCAGGCGTCTCCGCCACGAGGTAGCCTGCCGCGCTTCGGCTGCGGACAAGCTCGCGGCCGGGGTCTCCGGCGGCTCCGCGCGGCTCCGCATCTGCCCCGTTTGCAGCTCGGAGAGACCCCGGCCGACGATGCCGCCGGAAACGATAAACTTGAAGGCTTCCTCGACGGTGAAATCGAGCTCTTTGCAGTCTTCCGGCGAGGCGATGACAAGGTATCCCGACGTGGGGTTGGGGGTTGTCGGGATAAAAACCGTAAGGACGTTTTCGCTCGGAAACAGACTGAGGGAATCGTGACGCTCCGTGGCCACCAGACCGAGCGCCCAGACCCCCTTTCTGGGATACTCGATCAGCACCACCCGTTGAAAGCTTCGGCCCGGACCCTGGAAGGTTTCCACGACCTGCTTCACGCTGCTGTAAATCGAACGTACCAGGGGCAGCCTGAGCAGCAGGTTTTCGAACTGCGCCAGGATCTGACGCCCCAGTATGTTGGTTCCGACCAGTCCCAGCGAAAAAATCACCGCGAGAGAAAGCAGCAGATTGACGACCGGGATCAACGGATACATCACCGCGTTGAGGCCCAATAGTCGAAACAGACCGGTCACGACCGGCGCCCCGACGCCGGTGAAGATATTGAACAAAAACGCGATCAAAAGGTAGGTGATGAATAACGGCAACAATATGAGCAGGCCGGTCAAAAAAGTCCTGCGGATAAAGTGCGGGGAAATTTCCTTGGCCATCGAACACTCGCTCCTATGCGTTGGCTCCGGTCCTAAACCGCACCGCGAATTGACTTGCAAAGATTGCGCAACGGTCGGACTTGGACTTCAAAGAATAACGGGTTTATTAAGTAAATACGAGGACAGGCGCCGCGGCGCGATGGCAGAGATCCAAACCTCCGACGCCTCGTCGCTGAAGGCAAGAGGAAGATCCCGCTATGTTGCAAGACCGGAAGCGCAGCGCTTAGTATTTGGCTAATATGTTCAGTAACTTCTGCGCGCCCGGCGGCGGCGCCACTTTACCCTCGAGGATTTCGCTCGGGTAAACCGGTTTGTTGTAATACTCTTCGTTCTTTCGGTAGCGGGTGCCGATGATCGTGCCTTCCAAGGAAATGCCGGCAAAAACGCCTTGGCTCCGGCTGTAGGTATACACCGCCGCTTGCGGCGCGACGCCCGCTTCCGCGGTACGCCCGACCGGGCCCACCGCGACGCTCAGGTTGGCGCCCAAGGTCACATTGCCGCCCTGGGAGAAAGCCTTCACCGCCTCTTGGGTGTTCAGAACGATCACGTGCTCAGTAACCTGCACGCCGGCCTGGAAGCCGACGCCGAGACCGCCGGTACCGATCGCCAACGGCCCGCTCCAACCGGTTTCCGTCCGCGCGACGACGACTCCGGATCCGCCTCTGCCACTGATAATAAATCCGACTTTGGTCACGGTTAGGATGGCCAGACCTTTCGCATCGCGCATGACCCAAGGCGGGATCGCGTTCTCGGGTATCTCTTCGAAACGTTCGATGATCGCCGCAGCGCGCTCGACATCCTCCTGCATGTTCGCGCTCGCGGCCGAAAGCGCAACGGTAAAGAATAGCGCCAGTATACCGACAAAAATCGCAAATCTTTTCGCCTTCATTGCATATCCTCCCAGCCGGCAGAAATTTGCCGCCCCTGCCACTTGTCCTGATTTACAGTAAACCATACCGAGCTTCGTCTCAACAACACGGAACCGCTTTGTTCCTATCCATTCCGCGCACGGCGCGGTGAGCCGGCCGGGATCCCACAAAGCGGTTTTTTTGCGCCGCGTCATCGGCTATATAAACCTGGCGACGACCCCTATCGAACTCGGGAGGACTCCTATGCGCTACGAACTCTACTATCAACCATCCATTCAAGGCCGCGGCGAGTTTATCCGACTGGCCCTGGAGGATGCCGGCGCGGTCTATATCGACGTGGCGCGCGATCCCAATTTCGGCCGCCCCGGCATAATGAAATTCCTCGAGGACCCGTCGCTCGAGCGTCCGCCGTTTGCGCCGCCGTTTCTAAAGGCCGGTAAAATCTTGATCTCCCAGACCGCGAACATTCTTCAGTTTCTCGCGCCGCGTCTGGGTCTGGTGGCTAAAGCGGAGGCAAGCCGCCTCTGGGCCCATCAGCTGCAACTGACCATCGCCGATTGGCTCTATGAAACGGGCCAGACGCACCATCCAATCGCCAACGTTCTCTACTACGAGGAACAGACCGCCGAGGCCAAAAAGCGCGCCGGCCATTTCAGAGCCAACCGCATACCCAAGTTTCTCGGCTATTTCGAGCGGGTTTTGAGTCACAACACGAACCACGACCCGTTCATTTTCGGGAAAAAACTGAGTTACGTCGATCTCTCGCTGTTTCAGATGATCGAAGGTCTGCGCTACGCGTTCCCGCTTACCATGGCGAAGCTCGAACCGCATAGCCCGCGGCTTATCGACTTGCACGATCGCGTCATCGCGCGCCCGCGCATCGCCGCTTACCTGTCATCGCCGCGCCGCCTGCCGTTCAACGAGTCGGGAATTTTTCGCCATTATCCGGAATTGGAAGAAGA
>CAZILB010000083.1:10173-17246 GCA_964539925.1 uncultured Syntrophobacter sp.
AGACCGAGGAGTCAACGCCGATGAGCATTGGATCACGAACCGAAGACGCTTTGAGCCATTGATCAAAGTATCATCGCGGTTGCGTTCAGCCGCGAGCAAAACGCCCCTTGGGAGATAAATCAAGTCGATTGCGTCGTTACCCTCCCTAAAACCGCAAAGGAGGCTTGCCGTGAGAAGACTCTCCCTCGCGATCTGGTTGGCCGTGCCGTTGGGTTTCGGACTGCCGGGGCACGGCTTCACCCAGACTCCGTTTTACGAAGGCAAGACAATCAATGTCGTCTATGGCGGCGGGCCCGGCGGCACCGTAGATTTGCGCTTTAGGGCCACCGCCGCTGTTCTGCAGAAACACATACCCGGAAAGCCTACCCTGGCCATCGAGTACATGCCGGGCGGCGGCTCCCGAAAGGCCGGAAACCACCTTTACAGAGCCCGTCCGGACGGCTTGACCATGGGCGTTATGCTATCGAGCTTTGTTCCGGCGGCAGTGCTTGGCTTGCCAGGAGTGCTCTACGACCTCGATAAGCTGATTTATCTTGGCTCTCCCACCAGCGGCGAGCCTTACATTTTCCTAAGCCGCAAGGAGGCGCGCCTGGGCAGCATCGAAAGGCTGCGCAGCACCCCGGGCGTGCGCATAGGCTCCCAGTCCGTGGGCCACAATCTTTACAACATCAGTCGAATTCTCGCGATGCTGCTCGACATGAAAGATCCGAAGTTTGTTACCGGATTCGCCCAGGGCGGCGAAGTCAACCTGGCGCTGATGCAGGGCGAGCTCGATGCCAGGTGGACCATACAGGCGACCCTGGCGCGAGAAGCGCCTGATTGGATCGCAAAAAATTTAATGGATTTCCATGTCGTCATCGAGGTTCCCAAAGGGCGGCGACATCCGCATCCCGTGTTCGCCAAACTGCCCGATCTGGAACAGTTTACGGCATCGGAGAAGGAGCGAAAACTTCTCGCCATGCATCGCGCCTTTGTCTCGGCGGGCACCCCCTTCATCTTTCCTCCGGGGACACCCCAGGACAAGGTCCAGATCCTCCGCAACGCCATGCGCAAGACCTTCAACGATCCGGAGTTTTATGCGGAATTTAAAAAGCTGGTCGGCGAGGAGCCGACGCCGTTGATGCCCGAGGAGTATGAAAAGGCGGTTCGCGAAATGCCCCGGGAGCGAGAAATTATCGAATTATTCAACAAACTTTCCGGCGCCGACCCCATGCCGCCGCGACAGTAGTAACCTGTAAAGGCTTCCTTTGCCCCGGCACGCCCGTTTTCACATGGGGCTTGGTCGGTTAACGTTTTGAACCGCCTTCAGCCGGAAACGTCTTGAACGAAGTGAAACGATTGAACGTAATGAACGATTTGAAGCTCGGCGATCTTGCTCATGCCTACGGGGTTGAACGTCTCGAAAGGGTCTCGTCTAACTAGAAAGCTTGTGTCGATCGGTGTCCGCCGCGGCTGCGGCGATTCGACGCAACGCGAAATGTGTCGGCAGATAGAAGCCGACGATATTGACCGCCATCAGTGATATCAACCAGAGCCAAGGCGCCATGAAAGACTGCGGCTCTCGGTCCGTGAGCCCGTGCACGTAGTTGATATTCACCGCCCGCGTGGGATCATCGGCTGCCGGTGGCGGCGGCGGAGCCAAAAAATAGGATACCAGCAAGATCACGATCGCGGCCAAAGATTGCACGAGCAGCGCTCGACGATCGTACCCCAATCTTATGACCAGCCACAGCAGCAAGAACGGCAGCCAGCCGTGAAACAGTGAGAGTCCGCGAAGGTAGAGCGGGATACTCGCGTCCAGCATATAGGCGGTGACACCGGTGATCTCGACCCCGACGACGCGGCAAAGTAGATCGACCACCCAGAACATTTGCGGGACCAAGATCGCAACGGCCTGCGTGCTGACAAGCAGCGGGCTTTCGATCCAGATCGCCACAGCGGTGACCAGCAACGCGACGTCGCAGAAGTAAAGAAAGTTCCACGGACCGTAAGTCGCCCAATAGAGCGGCACGAGGATGACCACGAAAGCGGAGTACAGCAGTTTTATCGCGAACGGAATACACGGCTCAGAGGCAAGGATCATGACGCGCCTGGCTCCGCACCCTTGGTACCGCGGCCGCTTGATGGAGCAGACAGAGATTTGTCGTTCATAGGTCCCTAGCGCGACGGTCGCGGTCCTGGAAAATGCGCCGGATCTCAGCGTCGATCTCGATGGCCGCGTTCTTGGAATAGGCCGCTGTTGGCAAACTTTTCATGAGTGACCCTCCCCGCTTGCCTCGCACGGCTTGCAGCCAAGGGAACGAATGATGAGATCTTCTACTGGTCCTAACCGATTCCAGCGCCCGTAAATGTTGGACGCCGGCTAGATCTCACCCTTAGATTTGAAGTGACCGATGCGGTTCCTGATGATTTCGCTCAAATCTTGGGCAGGCAACTCATCACCGACGGTCAATGGTTCGGCACCTAGCCGGGAAAGCTGATTATTGATCTGGCGAAGACTTGAGCGCAGACGCCTATACTCTTCTAACGACTTATGACAATTCAACAACCTGCGATCGATCTCTTCCACGCATTGAATGATTTGACGAGCTTCGCCCTCTTGAAGAGCGCGCACAAGATGCTCGAATGGCTGTTCTGGCTTTTTGAAGTCCTTCGACATTGCAATTTATCCTTTCCGGTACTTAATTCAATTTGATAAAATTAACCCGTCATCGAGCGCCGTTTGTAAATGAACTTCTCCAAAATTCTGACGCCGTAGTCCTTAAGCACAGGAGAGCCCCTTGATCACCAGGGTATGATGATTTTCTGTCCAACGTAGATGAAGTCCGGGTTTTTCATCCTCGGCTTATTCGCTTGGTAGATCTTATCCCATTGGAAATGATCTCCATAGTATCGACGCGCGAGACGGCTTAACGTATCGCCGGACTCTACCGTATACTCCCGTGCGCTAACCGTAGGTGCGACGGTCACAAGTGATTTTGGCGCTGCCGCGAGTGGTTTGGTTGTTTCAACCGCTGGCGCGGCTTTGTTTATAATACTAGCCGGAGCTGTTGCGGAGCGCTGTTGTTCGCGGCTCGCCAGGAGCGGCGTCGCTTTATAGAGGCGGTCAATAAATCCCGAGCTATCCAGCTCCTTGATAAAGCTGAGGTCGACGAACTCCTCGGGCCGTGGCACCGTGATCTTGGGATTTGTTGCCGCTACTTCCCGGAGCATAATTCCGATTCCGCGTAGCGTGGGATACGGTTTCTCGGCCGTCAGCTTAAGCCCGACGTCCTCATAAACTTCCGTCAAAATGTCGGCATCAGAGGTCTTCAGATACTTGGCAAGAACGGCCAAAGACTCGGCACGATGGGTTTTATAGTAATGAATTCCTTCCACATAGGCTTTCATTACGCTTCGAACCAGGTCAGGCCGGGATTTGATCAACGCCTGACTCGTCGCCAAACCCGTGTGCTGATACTCCAGTCCAAGCATTTGCAGATCGGCCATCAGTGGGAAGCCCATATTTTTTGCTCTTAGAGTAAACGGCGCCGACAGCATTGCCCCCTGGATCTTGCCGGCTTCGAGCGATGCGATGATCGCCGGCATGTTACCAGCCTCCAGGATCGTGACGTCCTTTTCGGGCGCAAGACCATATCTCTCAAGGGCATAACGCAAGGCAAAGTCGGTCGAGGAACCAAACCGGGTAACGGCTACGGTTTTTCCTTTTAGCTGGTCTGGTTGTTTGACGTTCTTGTCAACGTAAAATTTAAAGGTCAGTGTGTTAATCACTCCCGCGATCATTACGACATCCGACCCCCGCAGACGACTTTGAACCACACCCGCGCCGGCCATCTGCGCGAAGGCGACGTTTTTAGAAACCAGGCTTTGCACGGTTGTGGTTCCACTTTCGATAAAAACGAGCTGCGCATCCAGGCCGTGTTTACGGAAGAATCCCCGGTCATGGGTGATCCATAACGGCGCCATGTTGCCTGAAAGAGAGCTGTAGGCGATGGTGACCCTCTCCAGCGGACGCTCCGCTGCACTCTCCGCCGCGCCAGCAATATTAGGAAACCGCGCCGTAAAGACAAAAAGCACACTCAGTAACCAAATACGGGTGTACATTGTTTTCTCCTTCGAATACGGCAGTCACGCCGTTTCTCGACCTAAACGTAACATCGCCGCTTTGAGACTCGAACGCATGCGCTCCAGAGAACGGGCCAAGTCGCCAATCTCGTCGCGCGAGGCTACACAGTCTCCACCGACGGAGGATTCCAGGTCACCCATGGTGACCTTATCGGCGATTTCCGTTAGGCCAACGATGGGTCGAACAATCCGGTGAGCTAACAGAAATGAAAGCAGCGCGCCGACGAAGGGAACGATCGCAATCATCCCGATAATCGGAACCAGCGCCCGTCGAATCTCTGTTTGTACGGCATCAGCCCAAAAACCCACATGAACCCTGCCCATTTGTCCGTCGAGAACTGGCACGGAAGTTTCGTACACGCTCGACTCTGCGAACCGTAATACTCGCCGGTCCGCTTGGCGCTTTGCGCCGGCCGGACGTGCTTGCCGGAGGTCTGGAGGAAAATTTCCGACCGTCTGAGCGATGATCTCTCCGTGACCATCCTCGACGAAAGCGTAAGCCACGCCATCGAGAAGTGTGTACTTTGTCGCCAGGGCGTGAAGCGCCAGAACATTTCTGCCGGCGATGTGGGCCGCGGCTGCATCACTGAAGTTGGTGGCTATGGCAAGGGCGCGCTTATCGAGTTGATCTCGCAGTGTGCTTTGGGTGAGCTGATACACTGCGGCAATGACAACAACACCCAAGGCCAACATCACCCCGGTATAAATTCCGCCGATCTTCCATCTTAGGCTGACACGTCGCGATTCCTGATCCATGTTTCACTCCTTGATGAAGGACTCACATCGTTTTGAGATTGGTAATTTCGCTTAACATGGTTTTCTGGAAACGGGCTCGCATTGTTTCATTCAGGATTTCCCCGCTAACCCGAATTATTAATTCTGCAAGCTTTCTCTGTGGAAATGCATGGCGGGATTCGCCGAGCGCAGAAATTTGATCACCCAGGACTCGATTGGCCATCGGCCCCATCGCCTGCGTGGCGACATGGATCATACGATCAAAAAACTGCGGTGCGACAGCAGGTCCATTCGTGGCCATCCGGGAAAGCAATACGCGGTCGGCCTCGCGAATTGGGATGCCTGCGGCTTCAGTCCGATCGCTCGCGTTCGCTTCCACACCGTGAGTTTCGGCGCGCTTTGGGTTCAACCTTGCTGGTAGAGATTTCGTCCTGAGCAATCCAGGCTCCGAGGCTCCGATCTTTGCCGCTTCGGTTCCTTGCTCCAGCAGGAGACCCCCGGCTGCCCTCATGAGCATATAAGGAGAGATTTTCTTTTTGCCAGCGACACAGGCCATTGCGAGTGCGGTATCGCAAAGGATATTAATCGATCGTGGCGTTCCTCCCGAATAATGCCAGACGGCCTCGATTGCTTCTTTGGTGAAAATCTCTGGACCGTCATAACCTACGATTTGGAGACGGTGACGAATATAATGGTCGATTTCACTGGTTGTCTGCAAAGAGTACAGACGGTGATGGATTGCGATTCTTTGCTTGATTCGGCGTAGAGAGGGCTTGTTCAACTTAGCGACTAATTCCGGTTGCCCCACGAGCACAATCTGGAGCAGTTTTTCCTCATCCGTCTCCAGATTTGACAAATCGCACAGTCCTTCCAGAGCCTCATCACTGAGCTTTTGGGCTTCATCGATCAGCAAGGCCACAGTGCGGCCTGCGCTAAGCTGTCGAATGAGAAAATTATTCAGCTCCTGAATCATTTCCAATCGGCTTTTTTCCTTGTTGTTTAACCCCAGATTCTGGACCATCAACTCGACCAAACCATAGGAGGTGAGATGACTATTGGAAACAAAAACAAATTGCACGGGCGCTTCGAGCTGACGCATGAGCTTACGCAACAAGATCGTCTTACCTGTTCCCACCTCTCCAGTGACGAGCATGAAACCCTTCTTGGCTTCAATTCCGAGAACTAGCGCCGCTAAACCTTCGAGATAGAGAGGATGGCCGTAGAAAAATCGCGGGTCGGGGGTTACGCCAAAGGGCGTTTCTCGAAACCCGAAATGACTCTCAAGCATGGTTTTGCGCCCTTGCGCGGTGGAAACTTCGTCCATTGACTTACCCTCCATGAGCAGGCCGTCCACGCCGGACCGGATTGTGGCAAAGCCTTCCGCTTCCGTGGCCGACGACCGGGAACACGATTGAAACTTGCTGCCCAACCAAAACAGCTTACCTTGCCGAAGATGTACGAGGAGCATCACATAAATTTTCAATTCAGTTTTGTCAACAAAAAAATCGCCCGGAAGAAAAACTTTTTCATGATGAGTCCTTCGCATCTGTTTATAGTCCTGTGGATATTGTCGATAAGAACACGGAGTTTCTCGAAATCTGGACTTATCCACAAGTGTGGATAATTTTTTCGCTGCATCGTGCTTTTTGTATGGGAAATTTGATCACGACTACTTTTTTGTCCTGGTGAAAAATATTTCACGCCGGGTCGGGAGCGCGGTCAGGTGTTTCAACGCGACAGCCTTGCGCTGGCCCCGAGCTTTGATCGGTTAACGTTTTGAACCGGCTTCAGCCTGAAACGTCTTGAACGGAGTGAAACGATCGAACGTCTTGAACGATTTGAACGCTCGGCGATCTTGTCTGTGGCTATTGCCTATTGGGTTGAACCTCTTGAACGGAGGGCGGCGGTTGAAAGATTTGCACGATCAGAACGAACTTAAGTCCTGGTTGGAATTCTCGGCACGAACCGCATCTAATCTACGCGCCGACGGACGTTCATTGGAATAGTAGCCCGATAGGCCGTCCCCGCTTCTCGCCTACGAACCCCGCTCCGGCGCAGCCTATCGCCGCATCCGGTCAGTTTCTAGAAAAATTTCTCTAACCGTGCTTTTCCTCTGTTTTCTTCCAACCCGCGGCTACCCCGGTGAGCGTTCTTCTTCCAAGTTCAATTCGCCGGGTAGGGAGATTTCGAATTTTCTCGCCAGTCTGGCGAGA
>CAZILB010000084.1:0-7396 GCA_964539925.1 uncultured Syntrophobacter sp.
TCGGTGGTCGATCAGGCATCGTCCGGCCTGGGCGGCGGCGGCTTCCTGCTCTATTACCTCGCCAAGGACCGAAAGGCGTTTGCATTGGATTTCCGCGAAACGGCGCCGCAAGCGGCGGCGCGGGTGCTCTACCGGCAAGATGGCAAGCCTGTGCCGTCGCTGAGTTTGACCGGCGCGCTCGCCGTCGCCGTGCCGGGAGAGGTGGCAGGCCTGGCCGAGGCTCACAGACGCTTTGGCACGCTGCCCTTGGCGGCTCTTATGGCGCCGGCGATCAAGCTCGCCGCGGCAGGATTTCCGCTGGACGCGACGTTGCGCGCGGCCATTGAGCGCCAGCGGAACAACATGCGACATTTCCCCGAGTTAGCACGAATTTATTTGCCGGGAGGGGAGGTGCCGAAAGAAGGCGCAATCATTCGTCAAGTCGAGCTGGCTTCGACTCTCAAGGCCATCGCGCAGGAAGGCCCGGCGGTTTTTTACCAGGGCTGGGTCGGCCGGGCGATCATCGAGACCATCCAGCGAGCAGGCGGCGTGATGACCCTTGACGATCTCAACAATTATCGCGCGGTCTGGCGCGAACCGCTCATGGGTTCTTATCGAGGCCGCACCGTCGTCGCCATGCCGCCGCCAAGCTCGGGCGGCGTCGCACTGCTGACGATGCTTAATATTCTCGAAGGCCACGGGCTCGAGCCGCTGGAACATAACTCGGCCGACTATTTGCACCTCGTTGCCGAGAGTATGAAACATGCTTTTGCCGACCGCGCCGAGTTTCTCGGCGACCCCGATTTTGTTCATGTGCCGGTGCGCAAATTGACGTCGAAGGATTACGCCGCTTGGATTCGCGGCCGCATCCGGGCAGACAAAACCCGTCCGACGAAATTTTATGGCTACTATCACTACCACGCCGAAAAGGGCGGCACGACGCATTTTAGCGTCATCGACCGTTTCGGCAATGCCGTGTCCTTAACCCAGACAGTTAATACCCGCTTCGGTTCCAAGTTGCTCGATCGGCGAACGGGCGTCGTGCTCAACAACGAGATGGATGATTTTGCCATTCACAGCGACGCGGCCAACATTTACGGACTCGTCGGCAACAAAGCCAATGCGCTGGAGCCCGGCAAACGGCCTTTGAGCAGCATGTCCCCGACGATCCTATTGCGCGGTGGCCGTCCCGAGTTGGTGGTTGGCGGTGCAGGCGGCCCACGCATCATCAGCGCGACCCTGCAGACGATTTTAAACGTGCTGGATTTTCGTATGCCTGTGAAGGCCGCGGTCGCGGCGCCGCGCATCCACCATCAGTGGCTGCCGGACCGGCTGTATTCAGAGGCGAAGCTGGGCGCGGAGTCAAGAAAACTTCTGGAGCTGCGCGGTCACCTGATCCGGGAACAAACGGCTTTAGGGGTTGTGCAGGCGATTGCTTGGCAAGGCGGAAGTCCGGCCGGCGCAGCCGACCCGAGAAAAGTCGAACGGGCTCGGACGGAATGAACTTCATGGATGGAACTCGTTCAAGACTTTCCAGTCGTTCAAATAGTTCAAGCCGTTAAGAGAAGGACGCTAAGAAGTCTTGCGGTGGCTGCGCCACCAGGCCCAGACAGGAATTAACAGCCACCAGAGTCTTAGCAGTTCGGCGGTCGATTTGACCAGCCGGGTGGCATAGCCGCTGACAATAATACTGGAAGCGGCGGCAGCGATGAGGGGGTGAGCTTTGAGCGCGCGGCTAATGCCGATCAGGGTGTGGCCGACCTCGAAAGGCGAACGGATTCTGCTAGAAATCTCCGATAGCTCGGCGCGCTGATGGGCGGCACGCTCGACCAAGATTTGCTTGCGCCGTGCGACTTCCTCCAAGCGTTTACTCATGATAGGATCCCCGCAAGTGGTCGCGGTCCTTGGCCAGTTCTTCGAGGCTGGCTGAAAACAAGCCGGTGCGGGCGAGAATCTTTCGCCGCAACATGAGCGCGGCGGCGATGCCGACGCCGAGATAGAGCGCCGCCAACCCGCCCAGGGCGGCGAGCCAGCCCCTTTCCCAGAAAAGCACGACAAGAAAGATGGTCAGCAGGATAAAGCCGAGGCTGAGGCCAAAAAACGCGAGCAGGGTGAGTATCAGCGCTTGTTTCAGCCGCTCGCGTTGTTCTTCGAGTTCGGTGACGAAGAGTTCGAGACGCGTATGCAGAATCGCGCTCAGAACCGCCAGGGTGCGCTTGAACAACTCTACAACGCTTGACGATTCTCCGCCGCCCGGGCGCCCGCGGTGCTCCGACATCTGCGGCAGTCTATCGGTTGCGAATGAGGAGTCCGATCACCAAGCCTGCGCTGGCGGCGATGCCGACGGCGCTCCAGGGATTTTCGCGCACATAATCATCGGCGATTTCGGCGCATTCCTTGGACTTCTTGAGCAGGTTTTTTTCGGCGTCGGCAAGCGCTTTTTTTCCTTCAACCAGGCTCTGCTCAATCTTCTGGCGGGCCTGTGCGATCTTCTCACCCGCCTGGTTGGCCGTGGCTTTAAGCAGTTCCTCCGCGTCGGCGGCCAACACTTTCAAGTCGCTCACGAGTTTTTCCTTATTGGTGGTCTCAGCGTCCATAGTCTCCTCCCATTGGGTTGGTTGCCTACTGTGAGCATGATAAACACCCCCGGGCGGCTATTCAAGGTTGCGATCCCGATTCCCGGCGATTTATTTCGGGCCTGCTACAGGGCACATGCCTCTCTGCGAGGGGCCAAGGACCCCCGTACGGGGCTGCTTATGAGCGCCGGCCCGGCGAGCCACGGGCCGGGGGGCATCCTGCCATCGCCTTTCGCCCGGTTGCTATTGGTCGAAAGGGTTTTTGAGCAGTATGGTCTGTTCCCGACCGGGACCTACCGAGACCAGGATGATTTCCGTGCCGACAATGCTCTCGATCCGGCGTACGTATCTCTGCGCGCTGGGCGGTAAATCAGTAAAATTGCGGACGTGATCGAGGGGTTCGTCCCAGCCGTCCATCTCCTCGTAAACCGGGACGGCGTGTTGCATCACTTTGGCGCTGGCGGGAAACTCGTCGATTCGCTGACCTTGATAGCGATAGGCGGTACAGATCGGGATTTTTTTAAAGCCGGTCAGCACGTCCAACTTGGTGAGCGCGATGCCAGTCATACCGTTCATGCGCACGGCATGGCGTATGCCCACGGCATCGAACCAGCCGCAGCGCCGAGATCGGCCCGTTGTCGCGCCGAACTCAGCGCCTTCGCGCCTCAGGGTGTCTCCCTCAGGCCCGTCGAGTTCAGTGGGGAAGGGACCGCTTCCGACCCGAGTCGTGTACGCCTTCGAGATGCCGATCACCTGCTGAATATGTTGCGGCCCGACGCCCGAGCCCGAGCACGCCCCGCCGGCAATGGTGCTCGAGGAGGTAACGTAGGGATATGTGCCGTGATCGACATCAAGCAGCGTCCCCTGGGCCCCTTCAAAAAGCACGCGCTTGCCGGCCCTTATCTCACGGTCGAGCAAGACGCCGGTGTTGGTGACGAAGGCTTTCAGTTTCTCGCGATAATCGGAGTAGCTCTGGTGAATGGCAGCGAAGTCGAGAGCTTTCTCGTTGAGGATGGCTTTGAGGTAAAAATTCTTCTCTTCGATGTTTCGCTCGAGCTTGTCGCGCAACGTGTCTTCTTCCAAGAGATCGATGAAGCGAATTCCGACCCGCGCCACCTTGTCTTCATAAGCCGGGCCGATTCCCCGACCCGTGGTGCCGATCTTGCCTTTGCCGCGCAAGCGCTCGCGGGCGAGATCGATGGCCTTATGGTAAGGCATGATCACGTGGGCCTGCTCGCTGATGCGCAGTTGCTCGTCGCTTTGAAGATGGCCATGGGCCTTGAGCTCGCGGATTTCTTCGATGAGAATCTCCGGATCGACGACGACGCCGTTGCCGATCACACAGAGTTTGTTCGGATGAAGCGCCCCGGAAGGAACCAGGTGGAGCACGGTCTTTTCACCGTCGACGACCAGGGTGTGGCCGGCGTTATTGCCGCCTTGATAGCGCACGACGATGTCGGCATCCTCGGTGAAGAGGTCGACAATCTTCCCTTTTCCTTCGTCGCCCCACTGGGCGCCGATGATCGCTACGTTTGCCATATTTCCATTTTGGATTTTGGATTGCGGATTTTGGATTGGAATCTAAAATCCAAAATCTAAAATCCAAAATCGAGTCACAGTTTGACCAAAGTTGCCGAGACGACCTGCGGCAGGGCCCGCAGCTCGTCGAGCGCTTTTTTGCCGACGGCATCGTCCACGTGGGTGAACGAGATCGCGTTGCCGCCCTTTTCGGTGCGGCCCAGCTCCATGCCGGCAATGTTGATGCCGTTCTTGCCCAAAATAGTCCCGATGGTGCCGACCACCCCGGGCACGTCTTTATTCTGCAAGACAAGAATGTACCCTTCGGGGACCGCTTCGAGATAAAAATCATTCACGCGCACGATGCGCGGATGTTTGCTGCCAAAGATGGCGCCCTCGACTTCCAAGGATTGTTTGCCGTTGACGGCTTTGACCGTGATCGAGCTCGAAAAGTCGCCGGCGCGCTCGCTTTTGGATTCCACGATCTGAAGGCCGCGTTCTTTGGCGATCACCGGCGCGTTGACATAGTTGACCGCGGATTCCATCACCGGCGATAAAAGCCCTTTGAGCAGAGCCAGGGTGAGCGGCGCGACGTTGTACTGCGCCACGTCGCCGCGGTATTCGACCTGAACCTCGTCCGGGAGCGCTCCGGCCATCTGGGTATGAAGGCTCCCGAGCTTTTCGCCCAAGGTCAGATAAGGACGCAATACATCGAGCAGCTCGGGGCTCACCGACGGCACGTTGACCGCGTAGCGGACCACCCCCCTGGTGAGAAAGTCGATCATTTGCTCGGCCACTGCGATGGCCACGTTCAACTGGGCTTCGTCGGTGGAGGCGCCGAGGTGCGGGGTTGTAATGACTTGATCGAGCTTGACCAGCGGATGATCGGCCGAAGGCGGCTCGTCGACGTAAACGTCGAGCGCCGCCCCGGCGACTTTGCCGGCCTTGATCGCTTCGGCCAAGTCCTGCTCGTCGATGATGCCGCCGCGCGCGCAGTTAATAATGCGCACGCCTTTTTTCATCTTGGCCAACGCCTCTTTGTTGATGAGACCCTGGGTCTCGGGGGTGAGCGGCACGTGGACGGTAATGAAATCGGACCTGACGAAAATATCCTCCAGAGTCCCCGGTTCGACCCCCATGCGGGCGATGTTCTCGGCGGCGATGAACGGATCGTAGCCGATCACTTTCATTCGCAGTCCCGCAGCCCGTTCGGCGACGATGCGCCCGACGTTGCCGAGGCCGATGACGCCCAGGGTCTTGTTGCAAAGCTCCACGCCGACGAATTTGTTTCGCTCCCAGTTGCCGCTTTTGAGAGAGGAGACCGCCTGGGGGATATGGCGGGCGAGCGCCATCATGAGCGCCACCGTGTGCTCGGCGGTGGTCACGTTATTGCCGCCCGGGGTGTTCATGACGACGATACCCCTCTGGGTCGCCGCATCGGCGTCGATATTTTCATAGCCGACGCCCGCCCGGCCGATGACCTTCAAGTTTTTCGCCGCTTCGATCAACTCCGCGGTGATTCTTGTGCCGCTGCGAATTACCCAGCCGTCGTATTCGCCGCAGATCTTCTTGATCTCCTCATGCTTGAGCCCGAGTTTGACGTCAACCTCAAAACCTTCGGCGTTCTTGAAAACCGCCAAGCCTTCGGGTGCCAGCGAATCGGTGACTAGAATCTTCATCCTCTCTTCCACGGTTTAGTTGCTGTTCATTGGGTCGAAAATTGAAGGTCGACAATGGAAGAGCGCGCCATCCTCAATCCCCCATCGTCCATCCCCGGCATTTAGCCCAGAGCCTCCATCAGAACTTCCTGCGCCGCCGCGACCCCGCGGCCGAACGGAATCTCCGCGCCGAATTTGCGCAACGCCATCTCCAGCGCGGCGATGGCGGTGATGACATCAAAGGCGCCCATGTAGCCGATATGAGCAATGCGGATCACTTTGCCCTTGAGTTGGTCCTGGCCCTCGGCCAGGGTAATGTTCATTTTGTCGCGGAGATAGTCCAGGACCTTATCGGCATCGATGCCCTCCGGCAGGTACACGCCGGTAGCCGCGGGACTCGGGCTGTCGGGGGCCAATAGCTTTAGCCCCAAAGCCGTGGCCGCGGCGCGGGTGGCGCGGCACAGACGCGCGTGGCGCGCGTAGACGCGCTCCAGTCCTTCGCGCTCGATCATCTGCAAAGAGGCGCGCACGCCAAAGATGAGCGAGACGGCCGGCGTGAACGCGCCGGACCCCTTTTGTTGATTCTTACGCTCCAAATTCAGATCGAAATAAAAACGCGGTAGTTTGGCGGTTTTGGTCTTTGCCCAGGCGCGGTCGCCGAGCGCAATGAACCCCAGACCGGGAGGCAGCATAAGAGCTTTCTGGGAGCCCGTGACCAATACGTCGATCCCCCATTCGTCCATCGGCACCGGGACCACGCCGACCGCGGTGACGCCGTCGACGAGAAAAAGCGGGCCGTTTCGCGTCAGCTTGGCGATTTCTTTTATCGGATGAAGTACGGTAGTTGAAGTTTCGCTCGCTTGAATCATCACGCCCTTGAGGTCGGGGTTGGCTTGGAGCAGGTTCTCCACTTCGGCGACTTTGACCGCTTGGCCCCATGCGACGTTCAACACAAGGGGATTGAGTCCGTACGCGTTGGCGATATTGAGCCAGCGCTCGCCGAACTTGCCGCCATTGACGACCAGCACTTTGTCGGCGGGAGAGAACAGGTTGGCGACCGCGGCTTCCATGGCGCCGGTGCCGGAGGACGCCAGCATGAGAACGTCGTTTTTAGTGCCGAAAAGCTTTCTCAAACCTTCGCGTGCTTCCAGGAAGACTTGATTGAATTGCGGCGTGCGGTGGTGGATCATCGTTTCCGACATCGCCAGGGCGACTTCATTCGGGATCGGTGTGGGGCCGGGCGAAAGGAGATAGTGCTTGATCATGGCTCGCATTCCTCTTTTGCAACTGGCAACCGAATGGTAAAGCGAGGCGGGACAAAAAGTGGAGAGAACCGCGCCCGGGCCGTTCCTACGGCGCAGCGTCCACAAAAAAGCCTGGACCTCTCTAGTTAAGAGACCCAGGCGTTCGGCCGTCTTAGCGCTTTGCACTCCCTCGTGGTCAATTCCACGTTCGCCAGTCGCGCAAAACTTACGAAGGATTTCTATCCCGTCGGCGCGAGATTGTCAATGTATGATTCGGGGGGAAAGTTGCCTAGAGGGACGTTGCTTCCACCGCTCAGACTGTGCGAAGATCCGCCTACCGAATGAAGCGACTGCTACCGTTCGATATCGACGGCACGTTGACGCGCACGGAAAACGGCCATTTGCCCTTTAACGACGCGAT
>CAZILB010000084.1:7496-17033 GCA_964539925.1 uncultured Syntrophobacter sp.
GTCCGTCGTTGCTATGCTTTTAGAACTCTAGGGGGAGGGACATCATGCAGTATCGAACGATCGGCAACACCGGTTTGCGCGCATCGGAAATCGGCTTTGGCTGCGGCAACAACGCCGTTCTCATGGTCAAGGCGCCCTATGAGGAACAAGTCAAAGTGGTGCGCCGCGCGCTGGACGCGGGAATTAATTTCTTTGATACGGCGTTTGCCTATGGTCTGGGCAAATCGGAAGAGAACTTGGGACGGATTCTCAATGACCTCGACGCAACTCCGGTTATTTCCACGAAAATTCGTCTTGAAGCGGACTCCGTCGGCAACCTCAGAGGGGCGACCGTTCGGGCGGTGGAGGCCGGCCTGGCAAGGCTCAGCCGGGAGCGGGTCGATTTTATCCAGCTGCATACCAGGGTCACTCTGGAGCGCGGTCTGGACAAGCGCTTCAGCCTAACCCCAAAAGATGTCCTCGGTCCGAACGGCGTCATTGAAGGTTTCAAGACAATGCGCGATCGAGGCAAGGTCGGCTATTTCGGTTTCAGCGGCTTGGGCGATCCCGCGGCTCTGCACGAGTTGGTCGACAGCGGGGAATTTCACGGCTTTCAATGTTACTATAATCTGCTCAACCCAAGCGCCGGGTATGCAGTACCGCCGGGATTTACGCCATTGAACTACGGCCGGATCCTGGATCGCGCGGCGGCGAAAGGCATGGGAGCGTTCGTGATCCGTGTTCTGGCAGCCGGGGCGCTTACTTCCGATCCCGGCCGCGGGGGCGGCGGCAGCGGCCAAACCCTGTCGCCGGGCTCCGATTATCCCGCGGATTTGCGGCGCGCCGAGAAAGTAAAATTAGCCCTAGGGGTCGGTGACAAGGAGATCGCCCAGGCCGCCATTCGATTCGCTCTCACGCAGGCAACGGTGTCGGTTGTCCTGGTCGGTTTTTCCAGCGTGACCCATGTCGATGAGGCCGTCGCCTGCTCGGGTGCGCCGCCTTTGTCCGAGGAGCAAATCGCCAATCTCAAAAAACTCTGGGAGTCCAATTTCGCCGAGTAAAAATTCTCAGTTTCGCGGGGAGATGCGATCATGGCCCTGTTTTTTCATTCCGATGACGTCGATCAGCTGATACCGTTCAAGGAAGCCGTGCAGATCACGGAAAACGCCCTGCGCGACCTGGTCTCGCCGCAGGGCGTCAATGCGCCGCGCAAGCGGCTTAACCTGCACCGCAATATCGGCGAAGGCCGCTTTGATACCGTGCTCAATGTCTACGCCGGCGGATCGGCTTCCTACGGCGCCATCGGCGCGCAGGTGGCTTTACACCGAAAGGCGATCGCGGGCCATACCCAGAAACGGCCGCCGTTTAACCCGGATCAGACCGAATTGGCCTTGATTTACGATACGGACAGCGGCTCGTTGCTCGGGCTGATGGCACATCGTCCCCGCGATTTCACCGGGGTTGCCGACCTGCGCACGCCGGCGACGAGCCTGGCGGGCCTGGATCTTTTCGCGCGCAGGGACGCGCGCCGCGTCGGCATCTACGGATCCGGACAGCAAGCCTGGGCGACCTTCGCCGGACTCTGCGAGCTTCGCAAGATCGAAAGCGCCAAAGTGTTCAGCCCGACACCCAATCATCGCGAGGGATTCGCAAAAAAGATCAGCTCAAGAACCGGCGTGACCGTAAGACCCGTGGAATCGCCCGAGCTCGCTGCGAAAGACGTCGATATCATTCTTTGCATGACCAACACGAATGTGCCCGTCATCGACGGCGCATGGCTCGAAGAAGGGCAATATATCGTTTCGGTGATCGGCAGCAACATTGAACTGGTAAAAAGCGGCAACATTGCCGCGCCAAGGCGGGAAATCGACAATGAAACTCTGCGGCGATGTGATTTTATTGTCGCGCTGTCCAAGACGCAGGCCATCGACTCGCAGCAAGGCGATATTTATTGGCCTGTGCAGGAGGGGGTGATCCCTTGGGAAAAGGTCGTCGAAATCGCCGATGTGCTGGCCGGTACCGTCCCCGGGAGGACGGACGAGAGGCAGATCATTCTCTACAAAAATCAGGGCGGGCAGGGGATCGTCGATATTGCGCTGGCAAAGAAGTGTTACGAACTCGCCCGCGAAAATGGCAAGGGTTACGAGCTGAAAATCGAGCCGCGCCTGAACTGGTGGGTTCAGGGTGGCAGAGCGCAGACATGGTGACCACCGGCTCGGTGACCATACCGGACCGTGCGCGCGGTAGAATCTAGGGTTTGACATCCTGCATAAACCACTCGCTCGGAATTTCGTGGCCTATGCCCATTTCTTTCGCCGCTTTGTAGGCGCAGTAGCCCATGGCGGCGAACTGAACCCCGGTGCCGACGTTGTTCAAGAAAAAAGTAATCTGTTTGTCGCTGGTGCGGCCGGGCCGCTTGCCGGCGATCAACTCGCAAATTTCCGGATACCTGCCCCAGTCACGCGGTTTTTCGCGGCGCACGCCGGGCATGTCGTCGATGATCCCGGGCGGCTGGTAGTGCTGGATACCGCCAAAATTCGTATGAATGGCGACAACGTCGCATTTATCCAACACGGCCAAATCGGTCTCGAATTCGCGGATGGAATTGTAGTGCATTCCCGGCTTTAGCCAGGCAAGCTCGATCACCGGGCGCGACGAATTGGTCGCGCTGCAAATCACGTCGCAATCTTTTGCCGCGTCTTCGGCACTCTGTACCGGTTCGCCGGGGACGCCGGTTGCCGCCGCCATTTCTTCGACGAACGCCTTGCGATGTTCCGGGTTAGGGCTGAAAACTTTAACTTTCTTAATCGGCAGGACGGCAGTCATATAGCGGTAATGAGCCCGGGCTTGCCCACCGGAGCCGATGAGGCCGAGGACTTGGGAATCTCTGCGCGCCATGAATTTCATTCCGAGGGCGCTCGTGACACCCACCCGGGTTTGCTGAATCAGCCCGTCCGGCATGATCGCCAGAAGCTCGCCGGTCTCGGCGCTAAAAAGTTGAACCAGGCCGACGAATAGCCCTTTGCCCGCCAGCGGCAGTTTCTCCAAACGCATCGATCCATGCACCAGTTGCTCTTGAACTATGTCGGAGGTGACGCGCAGCGCCAGGACGCCGTACTTGCCAACGCCGCCGTCTACGGACTTAAAACTGTAGGTTGCGTTCGGCAGCGAGTGCGGCAAGTAGGAATGGCAGGTAGGCCGATTGACAGCCCGGCTGGCCGCCTGCTCACGATAAGATTCCTCCATTAAATTCAAGCATTCTTTGACCGTAAGCGCTTTCTCCACGTCGTCGTTACTAAGAATTAGGGTCATCCAGGGGCCTCCGTTATTGCGGTTCTTGAATTTTAATAGCACAGGGTGTGGGTGTGGTACAGTGACCGTGAATCCATGCTCCTGTGCACCGTAAGCTCCGGGAAATCGCGCCCGGTATTGCGCCCGCCATAAGCTGCGCTACCTTTGGGTATGGCGCGAAGGATCCGGGTTACGGTTCAACCTCAGGCGAGAAAGCGCGAAATAACGGAAATCGCCGACGGCGAATTTCGCGCGGCGATCACGGCGCCGGCGCGCGACGGCAAAGCGAACCTGGCGCTGATCGACCTCCTCGCGGAATATTTTAAGCTCCCCAAGTCGTCGATTAGGATTCTTCGGGGCCGGTCATCACGCCGGAAACTCGTTGAAGTCGACGGTTAAGCAATTTGCCAGTTCATTACCCGCCGATTCGCACGGACACGGTGAACAGCCAGCGTATTTTTGCTCGTACCGCATGATAACTCCTGCGCGCCCGCGGCCGGTTTCGACTTGCCGCTTGCGCCGATTTGAGGTAGTGATCGGCTTTAATCGCGGTATATGGCATGTCTTTATAATGGGGTTGGGTCTTGTCTAGAGTTGAAACCACAGCAGCATTGAGCACGCCGTTGGCCAGCTGGGGCCGCTTGGCGGCAAATTCGGCCGCTCATATGACCGAGCATCTGTTTAACGGCGTGATCGCGGTGATATTACCGCTGATCACGGCGTCGCTGGGGTTGAGTCTTTCCCAGGCAGGGGCGCTCGCGTCGGCGCGGACTTTCATGGCCGGCGTCGCGAGCTTTCCTTCCGGGTTCTTCGCCGATCTCGCGAGCCGCCGCAGCGTTTTGCTGGGGCTTTGTATCGGCATGATCGGCCTCGCCACCCTCGGCCTGAGCGCCTCCTACACCTTTCCAGCCTTGGCCCTGTTCATGGCGCTGGCGGGTTTCGGCGGAGGTTGGTTCCACCCGCAGTCGCTAGCCATACTATCGGCGAAATATCGCGATCAGAAGGCCTTTGCCCTCGGCGTCCATGACAGCAGCGCCAATCTTGGCGAAGTGATCGGGCCTCTCGGGATCGCGCTGCTCCTCGGTTTTTTCGATTGGCGCACCGCGCTGCAAATCTGGGCGCTTCCGGGGATCGTGATCGGGTTGCTCTACATGCTATTCGGGACCGAGGGCGGCCTCGCCGTGCCGCGCGCCCGCGATTATCGCAAGGCGGTCTGGGAGGACGTTCTTAAGAACAGAACCGTTTTCGCTCTGGTCGCCGTATCGACGCTGCGTGCCATGGGGCAAACCGCCCTGGCCGTGTTTTTGCCGCTTTATCTGTCGCTTCACTTGCAGCTCTCGGCCGCCGCTACGGGCGCATACATGTCGGTGCTATTTCTCTTTGCCGGTATGGCGCCTGCGGTGGTCGGTTGGGTTTCCGATCGCTTCGGCCACAAGCGGCTGATAGTGGTCTTTTCCATGTTGAGCGTCGTTGTCGTCGCGGCCATACCGTATTTGGGCTCCGGCCCCGCGCTCGGCGTCGGGATGGCCGCGCTCGGGGCTTTGCTCTGGGCCCTTCGTCCCGTGATTGTTTCCGCTGCCATGTCCTCCGCCCCTCAGCATCTTTCCGGCAGCATTGTGGCATTCATCTACGGCGCCAATATGGGGGTATCTTTTCTGGCGCCGATCCTGGCCGGGATCGTGGCGGATCGGTACGGCTTGCCGACGGCGCTGACCGCCATTGCGGTTTTTCCGTTATTAGCCGCAGTTATCGCTTGTGTTCTGGTGAGGTCGCGGTCCGACCCTATGGACTGACTCGGGTCGTCGCCAGCCGCGGCGGTTCGATTCCGGGTGCGCCGGAGGCCAGCTCAAGGCTGGCGCCGCGTCGGTTTGCACACCGAACGGCTCCTTCGAAATTTGCTGCGGGGATTAACGGCGCCGCTGGCGAGCGGTCTTCGCCGATGTTTTCGTGCTCTTCGTATCGACGATGTCTGCGGCGGTCGAACCGTCCAGTTTGGACTGGATGTTGTCATCGATCCACTTTTGATCCCACCACTCGAGCGGCAAGACCGGCACGCCGTGCAAATAGACACCGTAGTGCAGGTGGTCGCCCACGGCCAGACCGGTTTCGCCGGTTCTGCCGATAATTTGCGACTGCTTGATAGTGTCGCCGTCTTTGACATCGATGGAACTCAGGTGGGAGTAGAGCGTGAAAAGCCCCAATCCGTGATCCATGATGACGGTGTTGCCGTAGATGCCCAGATGGCCGACGAAGGCGACTTTGCCGCTATTGGCGGCTTCCACCGGATAGTGTCTCGTGACCGAGAGATCGTAGCCCAAGTGATAGGCGTGGTCGATGACTCCATCGCCGTAAACGTAAGTCCTGGCGTCGGCAAAATTGGCCTCGACTTTCGAGTTGCTGAGCTGGCGGAAGGCGCCTCGCCAGAGAATTTCGGGAGTCGATTTTTGCGTGATGGCCGTGATCTTGTCGTCGTTTTCTTTTCTCAGCCGTTGATTGACGCGGATAAAAACTTCTTGGAGTCTTCCCTGGCGGGCGCCGACGTCGTCGAGCAGCGGCGCCACTTTCGTGTCGACGAACTCATCGGATATCACGATGGTGCTCTTTCGGTAGTTTACGTTCATCAGTTGATACGCCAGCCTCATCTCCCTCGTGTTTCCCGCCTTGTCGGTGGCAAAGAGCGTCGGTCTTTCGTTCCGGGGGACGTTGTACGGATGGGCGAAGAAAGCGATAAACCGGTCCGGGTGTGCCTTGATCTGACCCTGGTAACCCGGGAAAAAATAGTCGCCGATCTTGATGCCGGTCGCGACCGTGTCGGGCGACGCCGTGTAAACAATCATGCCCGCGCCGCCGAAATTGATGTAGCGGTCGTCGGCGATGAGATTGAGGGTCGGCGGCGTGATATCGATGGTTACGGCTCGTTCGATCCGGGTTTCGTTGCCGCGAAAAAAATTCCACAAGGAACGGTCGCGGGCGCTGACGCGCAGCACTGCGGGTCCTTCTTTCAAGCCCGCCAGCTTTGAAGAAAGGGCCACGGTGAATTTTTGCTCCATCACGGGCTGATCAAACCGCTGCGTCGCGAGCGGATATTCCGTGCCGCCGGAGCTCAACACTGCGGAGAATGACTGCAGTCCGCGGCCCCGTTCCGTGACATCGATCTCCAGCGGTGCCAGGCCGATCATGCCGGTGTCGGGGTTGATGGTGATCTCCGGCTTGTGCCACTCGAAGCGCGGCGCGGCCCAATAGATGCCCGCCGCCAATGCGATGGCGAGCAGAGAGTACAATAAACCGGGGCCGGGAGTCAGACGCCCGCGGCTCCTGTTGGAATAAAGAGTGCTCATGATTTGGCTTGAGCCGTCGAAACCACTGCGGGAGTACCTGGCGTTCAAGATAAACGCCGGGGAGAACGAAGTCAATAAAAAGCGCGGAGAATCGCGAGCTCCGGCGGGGTCCGAGACCGGATCATACCTCGTCACACGAGATGGCGGGATGTGGCTTGGCGATCAAAGCATGCCCTTGTCGCTGAAGCTGAAGTAGCGGTCGTAGCCGATCACGACGTGGTCGAGCACGCGCACGCCGACCACCTCGCCGACTTCTTTCAGCCGCCGGGTGATGTCGATGTCTTCGGGGCTCGGCGCGGGATCGCCGCTCGGGTGATTGTGCACGAAGATCACCGCGGCGGCGGACTCGCGGATTACCGGATTGTAGACTTCGCGCGGGTGGACGAGAGAGGCGGTAAGCGAGCCTTCGGAGATTTTCACTTCGCGGATTTTGCGGTTCTTGTTGTTTAGCAGAACCACGTAAAAAAGCTCGCGTTTCTCTTTTCCGAGGTTTTCACGAAAGTGACGATAAACGTCTTCGGAGGAGCGCAGCGGCTGGCCGGTCTCCCACTTCTGGCTGCTCACGCGCCTGGCGATTTCGAAACAGGCCTTGACCTGAGCGATCTTCGCCGGGCCGATGCCTTTGAATTTACCGAGCTCTCCCGGGGAGGCTTCGTCGATGCCCTTTAGACCGCCGAACCGATTGAGAAGCAGGCGCGCATGATCGACGGCGCTCTCGCCGGTACTGGCATTGCCGTTTCTCAGGATGACCGCCAGAAGCTCGGTCTCACTCAACGCCTGCGCGCCGCGGGAGAGGAGTTTTTCCCGCGGACGATCGTCTTCGGGCCAATCCTTGATGGTCTGGTAGGAAGCCATTGGCACCTCGCCCCGCTTGACGCGCAGCCTGAAAACCACGGACCCAGCTCGGGCGACTGTCTACCACAGGCGGCGAGCCTTAGTCCAATGCCCAAAGCGCGAGGCCTTTTAGATACTCGCCTTCGGGGTGGTGCAGGCTTACGGGGTGATCGATGGGCTGCCCGAGACGTTTGACGACGGCGACCTTGCGGCCGGCGTCGACGGCGGCGCCGAATACGATCTTTTGAAAGAGATCGACGGACAGGTGCTGCGAGCAGGAAAAGGTGAGAAGCAAGCCGCCGGGATTGAGATGTTTGAGGGCGTGGAGATTCAAAAATTTATATCCGCCGCCGGCGGCCTCCACGTCGCTTCGTTTGTGCGCCAGGGACGGCGGATCCAAGATAATCATGTCGAAGGTTTTGTCGATCTCCTTCAGGTAAGCGAAGGCGTCTCCTTTGAGGATCTCTCCGGGGCGCGAGGCCAGGCCGTTTAGTTCAAGATGGCGTTCGGCCAATTCCAAAGCCGGCATCGAGGAATCGAGGGTCACCACATCTTTGGCGCCGCCGCCGAAGGCGTATACCGAAAACGCGCCGCTGAACGAAAAACAATTAAGCACCGTTCGGTTGTGCGCCAGCGTCGAAGCAAAGGCGCGGTTGTCGCGCTGATCGAGGAAAAAGCCGGTTTTTTGGCCGCGCCGGATATCGACCAGGAATTTAAAGCCGTTTTCCTCGATTTGGACCTTTTCCGGCGGGGGGGCGCCGTGAATCACGCCGACCGAAGCTTGGATCCCGTCTTCCGCGCCGACGCGTCCCTCGCTGCGTTCGAAGATCCCGTCGATCGATGCGATCGCGCTTAAGGCTTCGACGACGTCGTCCCTGAAAAGGGCCATGGCGGCCGCAAAAAACTGGCAGACGAGGAAACTGCCGTACCGATCGACTATCAGTCCGGGCAAAAAGTCGCCTTCGCCATTAACGACGCGGTAGGCATTGGTCGAGGCCGCCAGGTGGCGTTCTCTAAACGCAAAGGCCCGAGACAGACGCCGCGCAAAAAAATCGCCGTCGATTTCTTCATTTTTCCAGGTGAGCAGGCGCACGCGGATTTGCGAATTGGCGTTAAAAAGCCCCCGCGCAAGCCAGTTATTTTTGCAATCGAAGACCTCGGCCAGGCCGATATCCTCCGCCGATCCCTCGAGTTTTTCGATGGCGCCGGAAAATACCCACGGATGGCCGTTAAGGACCGGGCGTTCCCGGCCTTGCTTCAAGTAGATCCGTTGCATGACGGCTAACTTGATAGTTGCGAGATGCGCTGGACGGACAAAAGGATTGGACTTGCTAAATCGCGTCGTTCAAAACGTTCAAGCCGTTCAAATCGTTCAAGGGGTCGAGAATCACTTTCGCGTGAGGCCGCCTCTCTGCGCTTTGCCTCTCGCCTATTCTTTCCTGAGAAAGCTGCCGCTCTTGCCGCCGCTCTTTTCGACCAGGCGGATTTCGCCGATAGACATCTCGCGATCGACAGCTTTGCACATGTCGTAGACGGTGAGCCCGGCGACGGCAACGGCCGTCATCGCTTCCATTTCGACGCCGGTCTTGCCGCTCACGCGCACCGAGGCTTCGATGTCCACGCGGGCGGGGTTTTCTCGAGGCATGAGATCGATTTTTACCGAGGTGATGTTGAGCGGGTGGCACATCGGGATCAATTCCGATGTTTTCTTGGCCGCCATTATGCCCGCCACCCGCGCCACTGAAAAGACATCGCCTTTTTCAATCTTGTCTTCCAGAATCAGCGCCAGGGTTTCCGTCCGCATGTGAATGGTGCCGCGGGCGACGGCGATTCTGCTGGTGACTTCTTTCTCGCTCACATCGACCATACGCGCGCGGCCCTGTTCGTCCAGATGACTGAATGTTGCCATAGAGTTAACCCGCATTATTCACGGCTCGAGGAAAACTCGCGACACTCTGTAGTTCGAGGCGCGACCCTGGAGGAGCGAAGGCACCAGCGCCAACGTTTCAGATGGCTATCGCAGTTCGGCACCCTGTTTGACCTTTTCACTGCTGTTTTCATGAGAAGTTGTCCGTTGGCCTCTTCATGGCAGCAC
>CAZILB010000085.1:0-16878 GCA_964539925.1 uncultured Syntrophobacter sp.
TCCTCGGTCCCACGGCGGTCGGTAAAAGCGACATCGCGCTGGCGCTGGCGGAAAGATTCAACGGCGAGATCGTCAATGCCGATTCCCAGCAGGTGTACCGCCACATGAATATCGGCACTGGCAAGGCGTCCATGGCCGCGCGCGAGCGCGTGCCGCATCATTTGATCGATATCGTCGATCCGGACGAGGATTTTAATGTCGCGCTTTTTCGCCGCCTGTCCATGGCGGCCATCGACGAAATTCACTCGCGAGGGCGCAAAGCGTTTATCTGCGGTGGTACCGGATTGTATTTAAAAGCGCTGACCCAAGGGCTTTTCGAAGGCCCGGGGCAGGATCGCGCGATCCGCGAAGATTTAGAGAAGGAAATTGCGGGTCATGGGTTGCGCTTTCTTTATACGCGTCTGGCGCAAATCGATCCCGCCGCGACATCGGCCATTCACCCGAACGACCGCCAGCGCATTATCCGGGCCCTGGAAGTGTATCAACTCACCGGCAAACCCCTGAGCGCATGGCAGCACCAGCACGCTTTTCACGAGGACCCGTTCAGGGAGCTAAAAATCGGCTTGAACCGGGAACGGTCCGAGCTCTACGATTTGATCAATCGGCGCTGCGAAGTCATGGTCCGTAGCGGTTTATTGGAAGAGGTGTGCGCCCTGGTGGGCAAAGGTTATAGCCTCGATCTCAGGCCGCTCAAGAGCGTCGGTTATCGTCAAATGGGCGCGGTGCTCACAGGAAAAATGAATCTGGCGGAGGCCTTGAAGGAAATGAAACAGGAGACGCGCCATTTGGCCAAGCGCCAGCTTACCTGGTTTCGCCGCGACGATGCGATCCTATGGCTTCATCCTGAGCGGCAGAAGCTGGAAATTTTTCAAACTGCGGAAAAGTCTTTTGAGTAGCGGGTCGCGTGTCATCGAAGTTTGGGGTCGCCGGTGATTCGAACGAGAAAAACATCGTTGGCTTGGATCCTGATCGGCATTTTCCATGGCACTGTGGCGGGTCGCACTCGGGCTTGCAGACTCCGGACGGACCGAGACAAAACGGGGGTGCCCGCAGGCTTCAACAACACGGCAGCGGGTTCTCGATCAGGTTATAGACGTGATCGAAGGTGACTTCGTTAATTCGCGCGAGGATTTTGAAAGTTCGCGGCGGCTCGTTCCTGAGAAATACCATAATCGCAGTTTCCACCGGCGGGCAACCGGCTTTGACGCAGGGGACTTCCTTGATCACGATGGGCGCATCGGGCGGAAAGGAAAGGATCGTCTGCACCCAGTAACGAATTTGATCCAGAGTGAACTTCGAGACATCCTGTTTGCGGCCGAACGGGTCGATTTCATCCGACGACGACGCCGCGCCGTTTGCCGTCGAGATGCAGTTCATGAACCCCTGAGTGATTTTTTCCTTGTCGAGGTCCCGGCCGATGAAGACCAGCCGATTGAGCCGCTCCTCGCCCTCGGCCCACGACCGTCCCGGCCGCCCCTCGAACAGCAGGTGGACCCCTTGGAATACAAACTGGTCCGGATCCTTGCGCAGGTTGAGGATCCCCTTCATGCGCATGATTCTTTCCCCGGACTCGGCGAGCAGCTCGCGAAACCACTGGCTTATTTTCAAACCATCGAGATCGCCGGCGGTGGAGATGGCGACGGTTTCGATGTCTTCGGTGTGGCCGTGGCGGTGATCATGTTTTTCCGCTTTGATTTCAAGATCGAGGCCGCGCAGGTCCAGAACCATGCCGATGTCGGCGTCCGAATTGCGCGTCTGGCAGACGCGCGCCGCGCCGTTTAGGTTGCGCAGTTTATACTCCAGCTCCGGCAGGTCCTCGGGATTGATGAGATCGATCTTATTGAGCAGCACCATGTCGGCAAAGGCAATTTGCTCCTTGGCTTCGGGCGAATGTTTCAGCTGTTGCAAGATATGCTTGGCGTCGACGACGGTGACCACGCCGTTCAATTGATATTCGCTTTTGATACGCTCGTCGAGAAAGAAACTTTGTACGACCGGCGCAGGGTCGGCGAGGCCGGTGGTTTCGATCATCAAGGTGTCGAATTTGTCGCGTAGTTCGAGGAGCTGAAACAGGCTGCGCAGGAGATCGCCGCGTACGGTGCAGCAGATGCAGCCGTTGCTCATCTCGACCACTTCCTGGTCCGAGGAGATCAAGAGATGGTGGTCAATGCCCACTTCGCCGAACTCGTTGACGATCACCGCAACCCGGCGGCCGTGGTCGGCGGTCAGTATGCGGTTGAGCAGGGTCGTTTTTCCGGCTCCAAGAAAACCTGTGAGAACGGTGACGGGAACTCTTTGATCGTTGGTCTCAGCCATTTCAGTAGGATTCCTTCGCAGCTGTTGAGGAGTTCATAAGGGTCTCGACGACCGGGGTTCGTGACTCACGGAATGAGGAGTCGCTCCAAGCCCGGACCATGCGTCTGTGCCCCATCGGCCGCCGCCCCGCCCGCTGTTCCGGTACTGATTTCCAAGGGCGAGTGCGATAGCGTGCCTTGAGTCCTGATACCGGCGCTTTCCACGACACGCCTCTTCGTGCCTGTATGTCTACCAGGGGATGAATTCCCAGTATGTTTGAAAAAATAACAACGCGCCGCGGTTGAGTCAACCGGGAAGCGATTGTATATCTTATCGGCTTGCGGAGGGTTTGGTCATGAAACTCAAAGGTAAGATTGCATTTATTACCGGTTTTGGCTCGGGACTGGGACGGGCCATCGCGGTGATGTTTGCCAAGGAAGGGGCCGCAGTGGCGGGGACCTCCCCCACCGAATCCAAGGGCCGCGAGACTGCGGCCCTCGTGGAAAATATCGGCGGCAAGGCGCTCTATTGGCCGGGCGATGTTTCGAGCTCGGCGCAGATGAAGACGCTGATCGATGAAACCGCCCGCCAATTTGGCGGCATCGACATCGTGGTCAACAGCGGCGGCGTGCGCACCAACGGCAGCGTCACGGAAATCACTGAAGAGGATTGGGATCGTACTCTGGATGTCAACCTCAAGGGTGCTTTCATCGTATCGCGCTTGGCGATTCCTGAAATGAAAAAGCGGGGGGGCGGGGTGATTCTTCACATCGCCGCCCGATCCGGGATGCTCGGCCAATCGGGGCGCGCGGCCTACTGCGCCTCTAAAGGCGGCATGGTTCGATTGACCGAAGCGATGGCTATGGATCATGCGCCGGATAAGATCCGGGTCAACTGCATTTGTCCGGGTCCAACCCGGACGCCGATGGTCGACACCTCCACGGCGGAAAAATTGGCGCGTTACAAAACACGGGTGCCGATCGGGCGCATCGGCGAGCCGGAAGACGTCGCCTATGCGGCGTTGTATCTGGCGTCGGACGAGGCATCCATGGTGACCGCGGCAATTCTACCAGTGGACGGCGGCATGCGGCTGACGGGACCGTAGACTTGAAGCAGGGATTAGTGGTCAGTGATGGGTGATTGAGCGGTCGGAGATGGGGATTCGGAGAAAGAGAAAATGCTCGACGTGAGACCGATAGGAATCGAAGATTATGCGGAGCGGTGCACCAAGCCGCTATCGGCGTTGCACGACAAACTTTGGGTGGAAACCTATTCGAAAACCCATAGTGCGGGGATGATGGTGGGTCTCATAGAGGCGCAATTCTTGAAGATGCTCGCCGTATTGACGGGCGCGCGCCGGATTCTTGAGATCGGCATGTTCACCGGCTATAGCACGCTGGCCTTCGCCGAGGCGTTGCCGAAGGATGGCCGGGTCGTGAGCTGCGATGTAAGCCCGCAAACCACCGAAATTGCCAAGCGCCACTTTGCCGAGAGCCCGCACGGACACAAGATCGAGATCAAGCTCGGCCCCGCGCTCGACTCCCTCAAGCTGATTTACGGCATTTTCGATCTCGCATTCATCGATGGCGACAAGGACAACTACGGCGCGTACTACGATCGCTGCATGGAGCTCGTGCGGCCGAAAGGGCTGATCGTTCTCGACAACATGCTGCGCGGTGGCCGTGTGCTCGATCCCGCCGACGCCGGCACAAAAGTCATCGACGCGCTGAACCGACGCATCCGCGACGACGCGCGCGTGGAGAATGTATTATTGCCGGTCCGGGATGGGATCATGTTAGTGCGGAAACTCTGAGCGAATCGATTTTTTGATTCCGCGTCAGGAGACGTGAGCGGACAGTTTCTTCAACGTTTCGTCTAAATCTCGGCCTAACGGCGCCGTCCACTTATGCACTTGACCGGCAAAGGCAAGCGCCAATCGTTCCGCGTGGAGGAACTGCCGCTTCAGTCCGCACTGTTTTCGAAACCGTTTGTTGAAAGCGAAATCGCCGTGCTGGTCGTCCATGACGACGGGATAGCCGAGCTTGGCGAAGTGAAGGCGGATCTGATGCAGCCGGCCGGTTTCCAGGGCGACCCGTACGAGCGTCGTTTCTGAGAAGCGTTTTACGACCCGATAGCGCGTCAACGCGCGGACCGGATGGCCTTCGCGGCCGGGCAGCGGAAAATCAATCTTGCCTTCGTTGTTCGGCAGCCGCCCGACAAGGAGGGCGATGTATTGTTTTTCGATTTTGCCGGTCTCGAACGCTTTTTGCAGTTCGGCGGCGGTTTTTGGATTCTTGGCGACTAAGAGTAAGCCGGAGGTATCTTTGTCGAGGCGATGGACGAGCACCAGCCTCACGCCCGCGTCGTGAAATCGGGTTTCCAGGATACCGAGAATCGTGGCGCGCTTGGGGTCGCTCTTGCTCTCATGGACGGCGAGGCCGGCAGGCTTGTCAATGACCATCACGCTCTCGTCTTCATAGAGACAATCGATCATCGAAGCGGACGGAGCAGGCGCCAAATTCTCCCTGTTGGCCTCGAAGGGAATGTAAAGCTGGACGCGGTCGCCGGGATTGAGGCAATCGTTCGGCTTGGCGCGGCGCCCGTTGACGCGCACGCCGTTTTTGCGGAAAACTTTCCTGACGTAGCCGATCGGAAACCGGTTTTTTAGGAAACTCTCAAGCTTTGTGGCCAGCTGGCTGCGGGGCAAAACGATTTCCTGCATGGTTCGCAATCGAGCTAACGGGAAAATCTCTTCCGAGTCAAGCTGTAAACTTTGGCTTATTTGCAATTCACTAGCGATTAAGATAAGTTACGCGAATGGCGCCAAGGCAAGAGCCTGGTTTGGTTTGCGCCCGGCGAGGTCCTCATTGAGTCGAAACGACCCGGTCGATGTTTTAAGAAAAAAAATCGATCAAATTGATGAGAAAATCGTAAAGCTGCTAAATGATCGGGCGGTATTGGCGCAGCGGATCGGCCGTACCAAAAGTCTGAACCATCAAGAGATTTACGTTCCGCACCGCGAAAAAGAGGTGCTCGAACGGGTCTGCGGTTTGAGCCGTGGCGCGCTCGCACCACAGGCCGTTCGATCTGTTTTTCGCGAAATCATTTCAGCTTGCCGTTCGCTGGAAGCGCCGCTCGAAGTCGCGTTCTTCGGCGCCCAAGCCACCTACACGCACTTGGCGGCGCGGGAGCAATTCGGCTCCTCCGCGTATTTGCGGCCGACGGCAAGTATCGCTGAAGTCTTTCAGGAAGTGACCCAGGGACGGGCCTCCTTTGGTGTCGTGCCGATCGAAAATTCCACCGAAGGGGTGGTGGCGCATACGCTCGACTCGCTGGTGGATTCCGATCTCAAGATCTGCGCCGAGATTTTTTTAGACATTCATCATAATCTGCTGTCGCGCTCGGGCCGGTCTGAGGACGTACAGAAAATTATTTCCCATCCGCAAGCTTTGGCGCAGTGCCGCGGCTGGCTCGGGCGCCATTTTCCCGGAGTACCGGTCGAAGAGGTGGCGAGCACCGCGCATGCGGCCCTCAAGGCGGCGGACGACGGCTCGCTGGCGGCGATCTCGAGCGCCATGGCCAAGGAAGTCTACGGTCTGAAAGCCGTGGCCAAGAATATCGAGGATCAAACGAATAACATTACGCGTTTTCTGGTCATCGGCAAAATGACCACACCGCGCAGCGGGGACGACAAAACCTCGCTGGTTTTCTCCGTGCAGGACAAGCCCGGCGTGCTCTATCGCATGCTCCAGCCGTTTGCGCAACGGCGTATCAATCTGAGCAAGATCGAGTCCCGGCCGCTCAAGAATAAACCCTGGGAATACCTGTTTTTTCTCGACCTGCGCGGCCACCGCGACGAGGCGCCGGTCAAAAAAGCGATTGAAAGTCTGAAAAAAAACTGCGTGTTTTTGAAGATTATGGGATCTTATCCGAGCGGCCAATGAAGATTGTTGACCAACTGCCGGAATATATTCGCACGCTGATCCCGTACGAGCCGGGAATGCCCATTGAGGAAGTCGAACGGGAGTATGGCATTGCGAATTCCGTCAAGCTCGCTTCCAACGAGAATCCTTTGGGTCCGTCGCCCAAGGCGGTGGCGGCTCTCCGGGAGAAAGTGGCTCAGCTTCATCTTTATCCGGACGGCGATTGCTTTTATTTGAAGCGCGGTCTGGCGCAAAAGCTCGGTGTGGCGCCGGAGACTCTAATCTTCGGCAACGGTTCCAACGAGATCATCGAGTTGGCGGCGCGGACATTTATGCGGCCCGGAGACGAGGCGGTGATGGCCGAGCAAGCTTTCGTCGTCTACCGCTTGATCGTTCAGGCGCTGGGCGGCAAGGGCAAGGCGGTGCCACTTCGCGACTACACCCATGATCTGGCGGCGATTGCGGATGCCGTCACGCCGCAAACGCGCTTGTTGTTCCTGGCCAACCCGAACAATCCGACGGGGACGATCTTTCGCCGTGAGGAGTGGGAGCGGTTTCTTGGCCGGGTGTCAAAGGATGTCTTGCTGATCGTCGATGAGGCCTATTTCGAATACGTTGAAGACTCCGCCTATCCCGATTCGCTCAAATATCATGAGCCGGACCGCGCGATTTTGACGCTGCGCACCTTTTCCAAGCTCTACGGTCTGGCGGGACTGCGCATCGGCTACGGTATCGGTCCGAGGGAGATCGTGGCCATGATGCAGCGGGTGCGCCAGCCGTTCAACGTCAATGCGCCGGCGCAATGGGCGGCGCTCGCCGCGCTCGACGACGCAGAGCATATAAGACGAAGTCTGGAAGCGAACCGCGACGGACTCGGTTATTTGCAGGGCGAATTTACCAGGCTGGGCCTGGAATTTGTGCCGAGCCAGGGAAATTTTGTTCTCGTGCGGGTCGGCAAAGGTCAGGAAGTGTTTCAGCAACTGCTTCGCCAAGGGGTGATCGTGCGGCCGATGGCTGGATACCGTTTCCCCGAACACGTGCGCGTAACGGTCGGAACGATGGCGGAAAATCGAAAATTCATCGAAGCCTTGCAGGAAGTCATTCGATCTTCTTAGCGGCCATGTCGCGGTTCGGAGTTAAAAGAACTGATGGCGGTGATGTTTCAAAAGATGGTGATGGCTGGAGTCGGGCTGATCTGCGGCTCGCTGGCGTTGGACTTGCGGCGCAAAAAGCTGGTCAAGGAGATTATCGGCTACGGGCGCAGCGAGGCCAATCTGAGCCTGGCGAAGAGGAAGGGGATCCTCGACAGCTATTTTCTCCGTGAGGAGGATTTTCCCGCCGGTGCGGACTTCCTGATGATGGGCACGCCGGTCGAGACCATCGTCCCCCTGACCCGAGCGTTTCTGCCCAAACTCCGCGCCGGCTGCGTCATCAGCGATGTGGGAAGCGTCAAGGGGGATATCGTTCGCGGCATGGAGCGGCTGCTGCCGAAAAATATTTTCTTCGTCGCCGGCCATCCCATTGCCGGCAGCGAGCAGTGGGGGGCGCAGGCCGCCCGAAGGGATCTGTTTGTCCGCCATCGCTGCGTCCTGACGCCGACGAAACATACCGATGCCGAAGCGCTCAAAAAAGTTGCGGTGATGTGGCGGCGGGTCGGCGCCGAAGTGGAGATGATGCCCCCTGATGTGCACGACCATGTGCTCGGCGTGATCAGCCATCTGCCCCATGTGTTGGTTTACGCTTTGGTCAACGCGTTGGAACAAAAGCCGAAAATGGGCGTCGATCTAAAAAAATACTGCGCCGGCGGGTTCAAGGATTTTACCCGCATTGCATCGAGCCGGCCGGAGCTTTGGCGCGATATCTGCCTCATGAATCGCCGCGCGCTTGGCAGGTCGCTCAGCGACTATATTAAATATCTGGAACAGTTGAACCGCTGGATTCATGACGGCAAGGGCGTGCTGCTGGAGCGGGAGTTTGCCAAAGCCCGCGAGATTCGCGGGCAGATACCGTAGCCCATCCATTCATGAAACGCATTGAACCGATCCCGAGACCGATTCGTGGGCAAATCCGCGTGCCGGGGGACAAATCCATCGCCCACCGCGCCGTGATCTTTGGCAGTGTCGCGGCGGGTCTGACCCGAATATTCAACCTCTCCGGCGGCGACGACAATTCGCGGACGGTGAAAGCATTTCGCCAGATGGGCGTGGAGATATACCGCGAGGGCGATGCGCTGTGCGTCGATGGCAAGGGTTGGGAGGGACTGCGCGCGCCCGCGGCGCCGATCGATTGCGGCAATTCGGGCACGACCATGCGCTTGTTGTCGGGGCTCCTCGCCGGTCGTCCGTTTGCGAGTCAACTCCAGGGTGACGCATCACTCAGCCAGCGGCCGATGCAGCGGGTGATCGATCCGTTGACCCGCATGGGCGCGCATATCAAAAGCAAGGGCGGCGACGGCCTAGCGCCTCTGGAAATCCATGGCGGCGGCCTGCGTGCCATTCGGTACCGCATGCCCATCGCCAGCGCGCAGGTCAAGTCGGCGATTTTACTCGCGGCCCTTCAGGCGCAAGGCACCACTCGAGTGGAGGAGCCGCAGCCCTCGCGTAATCACACTGAGGTCATGCTCCGTGGTTTCGGCGGCACGATTGGGACCGACGGCCTGCTGATTTCGCTTCCTGGAGGGCAGTCGCTGGTTGCCCGGGAGGTGCGCATCCCGGGTGATATTTCGTCGGCTGCGTTCTTTATCGCCGCAGCGGCGATGATTCCAGGCTCGGATCTCACGATCCTCAATGTCGGCTGCAATCCGACTCGCGATGGTGTCGTTGACGTGCTGCGCGCCATGAATGCTACGATCGAGTTGTTTAACGAGCGAAGCGAAGCCGGCGAGCGCGTGGCTGATATCCGTGTCGTAGGCGGTCCATTGAACGGGGTCGCGGTACCGCCTGAATTGGCCGCGCGCACCATTGACGAGTACCCGATCCTGTCCATCGCTGCGGCGATCGCCGAGGGCGAGACGGTCTTTTCCGGCGTCAAGGAGCTGCGATATAAAGAATCGGACCGCATTGCGGCCATGACCGACGGACTGCGCCGCCTCGGCGCCGCAGTCGACGAACGCGAAGACGGCATGAGCATCCGGGGCGGGAGAGGCCTGCATGGCGGTGCCATCCGCAGTTGCGCCGACCACCGCGTGGCCATGTCTTTCGCTATCGCAGGCCTGGTCAGCGACGGTGCGGTCGAGATTGACGATGCCGCTTGTATCGATATTTCTTTCCCCGGGTTTTTTGCATTATTGGAGAAAATTTGTTTGCATTAGGGGATTATCCAGAGGATAGTCGGCGCGGTATGGGGAGAGCCGGTTGATTATCGCAATTGACGGGCCATCGGGCGCCGGCAAAAGCACGCTGGCGAAGCGTTTGGCCAAGCAACTTGGCTTCATCTATTTGGACACCGGCGCCATGTATCGGGCTTTGGCTCTGAAGGTCTTGCGCGAAGGTATCGATTTATCGGATGATGCACTTCTGGCGGAGGTCGTGAGCTCCACGGACATTGATTTGAGGGAGAACGCCGGCCGGCTCGAAGTCCTTCTGGACGGCCGCGACGTGGCCGGGGAGATCCGAACGCCGGAGGTGAGCCAGATGGCATCCCGAATATCTGCATCGAAGAGCGTCCGCGCCCGCATGTTGGAATTGCAGCAGGCCGTGGGGCAGCGCGGCAGCCTGGTCGCCGAAGGGCGCGATATCGGCACCGTGATTTTTCCCGAAGCCGAGGTGAAGGTTTTTCTGGATGCGTCGGCGCGCGAGCGAGCCCGGCGCCGCTATCAAGAGCTTAAAGCGGCCGGCCGAGAGGTCGACTTCGACGCCACGCTCAAAGAAATGGAAGAACGCGACAGACGGGACAGCGAAAGAGCTTTGGCGCCGTTGCGCCGGGCCGATGACGCAATGGTGATCGATTCATCGGACCTAGATGCCGACGCCGTCGCGGCGATGGTCCTGGCCAGGATCGGGAGTGCAGAGAGAGTAATTTAAAAAGATCGGAGTTGGTTTTCATGGCTCAACAGGAAGAAGATAGACCCGGCGCATCGGCAGGCGGCGCCAGCGAGTTCGAAGCGCTATTCGAGGAAAGCCTGCGTACGGTAAAACCCGGAGGTGTGGTCAAAGGCCGAGTCGTGGGGGTTACGTCGACCCATGTGCTGATTGACGTCGGGTATAAGTCCGAGGGGCAAATTCCGATCCATGAGTTCACCGACCGCCAGGGTAACGTCTCGGTCAAAGTCGGCGACGATATAGATGTGTACTTCGACTCCTCCGAGGGCGAGGGCGGCGGCATTATCCTGTCGCGCCAGCGGGCCGAGAATCTCAAGGTTTGGGACGAACTGGAAAAAGCCTTTAACGAAGAGCGCGGCGTCGAAGGTGTGATCGTCGGTAAGGTGAAAGGCGGGTTCAAAGTTGACCTCGGTGTGCCGGGGTTCTTACCCGGCTCCCATGTCGACACCCGTCCCAATCGCAATCTCGACCGTTTTCTCGGGGTGCGAGACCGATTCGCGATCCTGAAGTTCAATCGCGCCCGCGGCAACGTTGTCGTGTCGCGGCGTGCCCTTCTGGAAAAAGAACGCGACGGCTTGAAGCAGGAGATACTTAAGATTCTAGAGGAGGGCGTGATTCTCGAAGGCGCGGTGAAAAACATCACCGGCTACGGCGCCTTTGTCGATCTCGGCGGCATCGACGGAATTCTCCATATTAGCGACATGTCGTGGGGACGCATCGCTCATCCTTCCGAGGTCGTCCAGGTGGGCGACAAGGTCAAAGTGGTGGTGCTCAAGTTCGACGCGGAAAAAGAGCGGATATCCCTCGGCATGAAGCAGTTGACGCCTGATCCCTGGCACACGGTGGCGGAAAAATTTCCGGTGGGCGCGCGCGTCCAAGGGAAGGTCATCAGCTTGATGGACTACGGCGCGTTCGTGGAATTGGAAAGCGGCATTGAGGGGCTGATTCACATCTCCGAGATGTCCTGGACGCGAAAAGTAGCCCATCCTTCCAAGATCCTTCAGATCGGCCAACAGGTGGAAGTGGCGGTGTTGAATGTCGATCCGGGACACCGCAGAATCTCCCTCGGCCTCAAGCAGATCATGGCCAACCCCTGGGAAGCCGCGAAGGAAAAATATCCGGTAGGCACCATCATCAAAGGCCCGGTGCGAAATATCACGGATTTCGGGATTTTTGTCGGCATCGAGGAAGGCATCGACGGCTTGGTGCATATCTCGGATCTTCACTGGACCAAAAAGGTCAAACATCCCTCTGAGCTGTATAAAAAAGGCGACGTTGTCGAGGCGAAAGTCCTTGGGGTCAACGTCGAGAATGAGCGCTTATCGCTCGGCGTCAAACAGTTGGCGCCCGATCCGTGGAAGGTGGCGGCCGAACGGTTTCCCGTGGGTGCGAAGGTCAAGGGACAGGTGACCAGCGTTCCTGATTTTGGTGTCTTCGTGCGCATCGAGGAAGGGGTTGAAGGTTTGATCCATGTCTCGCAACTGAGCTCGGAAAGAGTCGAAAAACCTTCCAGCCTTTATAAAGTCGGCGACGAGATCGAGGCCGAGGTCGTGAGCATCGACCTTGCGGACCGTAAAATCGGTCTGAGCGTGCGGGCGTTGCGTCGCACCGAGGAGCGCCAAGAAATGGAAAACTATCTCAAGCGCGAAAAGGAGGGCGGCCGCTTTTCGTTCGAGTCGCTGCTCGGCGACGAGCTGCGCCTGGACCGCGACGAGGATAATCAAAGCGGGGGACGTAAAGGGCGCGGATAGCGCGACCCGGAGTTCAAGCGGCCAATTCCGATGGCAAAAAGACACACCATTCTGCGCGGTCTCGGCATTCTTTTCAGCGGTATTTTGGCGCTGTTCGCCGGCATATTTTTTTTCGCTTATCTGACCGGCGGGGATGCCAAAGTGCTGTCGATGTTTTCAGGGGAGGGTGTCGGCGTGTTGCAGATCGACGGCGCCATAGACGATTCCCGTCCGGTGCTCGACGAGCTTCGACGACTAAAGTCGATGCCTTGGGTCAAGGCGATCGTGGTGCGCATCGACTCGCCGGGAGGCGCCGTGGCGCCCACCCAGGAAATCTTTGAGGAGATTCAACGCTCGAAGAATCAGAAGCCGTTTATTGCATCCATGGGCGGGACCGCGACTTCGGGCGGCTATTATATCGCCGCCGCCTGCGACCAGATCGTCGCCAATCCAGGCACCTTGACCGGATCCATCGGCGTGATCATGCAGCTCGCCAATCTCGAGGAGCTGATGAAGAAAATCGGCGTCCGAGGAATCAACGTCAAGAGCGGTCCCAACAAAGACATCGGCTCGCCGCTTGTCCCCCTTTCCCCGGAGGGACGGGAAATTCTTCAATCTCTCGTGGATAATGTGCATGGTCAGTTCGTTACGGCGGTAGCCAGAGGACGGGGCATGGAAGAGGCGCAGGTGCGCAAGCTCGCCGACGGGCGAGTCTATTCGGGCGCGCAGGCCAAAGAACTCGGGCTGGTGGACCAATTCGGCACTTTGCGGGACGCCGTTGAGCTGGCGGCCAAGCGCGCCGGGATCGCCGGCGAGCCGGCGGTTTATTTCTCCCGTCCCGAGCGCGAGCGCTGGTGGGACCGGGTCTTTATGGCTTTGTTCGGTTGGCGGACGGCGGGCAAGGACCGCGGCTGGCTGCGCTACGAATGGTCGCCTCTGCTGCTGCAGTAGCGCTCGTTCGGTCGTTGAGACGTAAAGTCTGGATTCTTCCAGATACACGCTCAAGGAGTTTTGCCGCGAAGCCGCGGTTCGTGGAGGGTTCGACCCTGGAGTGCCGCATAGAGGCGTGCTTCTCTCCGTTTTTGCGCGGAAAATTCCGTACGGTCCTTGTGGACAAAAATTTAAATACCTTCGGGTGATGCGAGGGAGATGTCATGACAAAAAGGGATTTGATCGATGAGGTGAACAAGCGGTTTCCTCATTTATCGAGGCGGGATTCGGAAGTCATCATCAACGCGATCTTCGATTCCATGGTGGAAGCTTTGGCTGAGGGGGACCGGATCGAGATCCGCGGCTTCGGCAGTTTCGTTGTCAAACATCGCCGTGCCCGTCAAGGGCGCAATCCCAAGAGCGGCGCGCTGGTTTCCGTGGCCGCCAAGCGAGTGCCGTTTTTTAAAGTCGGCAAAGAACTGCGCCTGCGCGTTGACGGCAAGCCTTACGATCCCAACGAAATAGGAGACGATGAGTGAAGCAGCTTTGGGCCCCCTGGCGCATGGCCTATATCGACGAGGGCGCCAGGGGGGAAGGGTGTATCTTTTGTACCCAGTATCGGCAGGATGATCTCAGAGCGGCACTGGTTCTGGCCCAAACCGAGTATACGATCATCATGATGAACAAATACCCGTATAACAACGGGCATCTATTGCTCGCGCCCAAGCGCCATGAGAACGATCCGGCAAATCTTCCCAGGCAAGAATTCATCGATCTCAACGAAACATTGCGGCGTTCCATCGATATCATGCGCCGTGCGCTCTGTCCGGGCGGCATGAATCTGGGCATGAACCTCGGCAAATTCGCCGGCGCCGGCATTGAAGAGCATTTGCACTGGCATATCGTGCCGCGCTGGGAAGGGGACACGAACTTCATGCCGGTGATGGCCGAGACCCGGGTGATGCCGCAACATTTACTGGACAGCTACGACCGCCTCGAGCCGTTCTTCAGGGACATTTGATTTCACCCGCTGAACAATCCATGCTATTTTAATGTCAAGAGCAACAACCCGGCACAGGACTGACAACGGCAACCGATAACAACGCCAAGGGGGGCCAAAGTACGTGAGCGAGGCAAAAACACTAGGAGATCTTAAAAAGAGCGGTATTGAGGTTTTGTCGGTGCGCGACGAAATGCGCAAAAATCTCGTCCGCCATCTCGAGCGCGGCGAGCGGATTCTGCCAGGCATCATCGGTTACGACGAAACGGTCATCCCGGAAATCGAAAACGCCATTCTCGCCGGCCATCATATGGTGTTTCTCGGCGAGCGCGGCCAGGGCAAATCCCGTGTCATTCGGGGCCTGATCAACCTGCTCGACGAGCGCATACCCATCGTCAAGGGCTGTGAGATCAACGATAATCCATTTCATCCCATTTGCCGCGCGTGCCGCAAGGCGGCGGCGGAGCTGGGTGACGGACTGCCGTTGCAGTGGATCGACCGCGACAGCCGCTACGGCGAGAAATTGGCGACCCCGGACGTGTCCATCGCCGATCTGGTCGGTGAAATCGATCCCATCAAAGTGGCCGAAGGACGCTATCTGGCGGACGAGGAGACGATTCACTACGGCCTGGTGCCGCGCACCAACCGCGGTATCTTTGCCATCAACGAACTGCCGGACTTGACGGAAAAGGTGCAAGTCGGCTTGTTCAATTTGATGGAAGAGAAAGACGTCCAAATCAAAGGCTACAAAATTCGCCTGCCTCTCGATGTCGTGATTGTTGCCAGCGCCAACCCGGAAGATTACACCAGCCGCGGTCGGATCATCACGCCGCTTAAGGACCGTTTCGACGTGCAGATCCGCACCCATTATCCGAAGAGCATGGACGACGAGCTCCACATCATGGAGCAGGAGGCGGCGCACACCCACAAGCGCAGCCGCAAGGTCGAAGTGCCGCGCTTTATGAAGGAGATCCTCGGCCACCTGACGTTCGAAGCGCGCAAATCCAACGAGATCAACCAATCCTCAGGCGTCAGCGTGCGCGTGACCATCAATAACTACGAGAGCATCATCAGCAACGCTGAAAAGCGGGCGCTGCGTTGTAAGGAGAACGAGATCATTCCGCGGATCAGCGATCTGCATTCGGTGCTGGCTTCGACCAGCGGCAAGATCGAGATGGAGTACGTCGGCGAGGACAAGAAGGAAGACGAGCTGGTCGAGAAGCTGCTCAACCGCTCCATCGTCAAAGTTTTCGACCAATATTTCAGTCTTAACTCGCTGCAAAAGGTGGTGGAATATTTCAATTCCGGCTGGGGCGTGGAGGTCTCCGATCAGATGCCGTCGCAGGACTATCTGGAAGGAATCAAGGCTATCCCCGGTTTAAAAGAAGCGATCAAGTCCCTCAACGTGACCGATTCCCCCACCATGATGGCGTCCGCTACGGAGTTCGTCTTGGAAGGCCTCCATCTGCACCAGAAACTCAACAAGGAAATGGAGGGGGGGCGCGTCACTTACGGCAAGTAGGGATGGCGCGGCCGCCCTTCGAAAACACGTATTCCATGGTTCACGTACGCTACAGCCGCTGGAATGATAGCTCGCGGGAGTCACTGGACTCGGACTCTGTGTTCGATCAGTTGAACGACTTCATGAACGATACGGGCGACCTGCAGCAGGCCATGCGCCGCCTGATGCAAAAGGGCATCAAGCAGGGCGAGAAGCAGAGCAAGGGGCTCGAGGACTTGCTGTCGCAAGTGGCGCGCGAGATGCGCAAACTCTACGACGAGTACCGCCTGCAGTCGGCCATGGACAAAGTTCAGGAGCAGCTCGATTCGGTGGTCGATCAGGAGCAGCAGACGCTCGAACAAATGGATGAGGCCGGCCAGGATGTGCAGGAAAAAAAGCGGTTCTTGAACGACCTGCCCGGCAAGACCAGCGAGGCGGTCGACAAGCTCACTTCCTACCGTTTTGAAAATCCCGACGCCGAAAAAGAATTCCAGCAGCTGCTCATGCAGTTGGAGCAGATCCGCAAACTGGAAAACTGGCTGCGCCGGGAGGGGAGCCTCTTCCGTGGCCAGACGCCGATGCAGTTCCAGCAGTCCCAGGAGCTGATGGAACGGATGGAGGATCTGCGTAAACTGGAATCGCAGCTCTCCAGCATGCAGCTCAAAGACGTGGACAAGGAGCTTTTGGAACGGCTTTTGGGCGGCGACCCGAAGCAAGACTTCGAAGGCATCATGCGCATGCAGTCGCTGCTCGAAGAGGGTGGCTACGTTTTGGAATCGGGCGACCGTTTCGAGCTTACGGCCAAAGGCGTCAGGCGCGTCGGCCAACTGGCGCTGCGAGACATTTACAAGCAACTGCGTCGCGACGGCATGGGTCAGCATGCGACGCGCAATCGCGGCAGCCACGAGATGGTCCTCGAAACCAGCCGCCCCTACATACAGGGCGACCCGTTTCACATCAACATGACCCAAACCTTGAAGAACGCCCTGCTCGGCGGCGGCGGCGTGCCGGTCAGGATCGGCCCCAAGGACTTCGCGGTTTACGAATCCGAGTTCAATACGCGTGCGGCGACGGTATTGCTTCTCGACATGAGCTGGTCCATGAGCTGGGAGGGACGCTTTGCCGCGGCGAAAAAAGTCGCGCTGGCGATGGAGAGCCTGGTGCGCTCGCTCCATCCGCGCGATTACTTCGGTATCGTCGGGTTCTTCACCCGCGCCGTTGAGCTCAAGGCGAAGGATCTGCCCCAGGCGACCTGGAACATGGGCGATCCCTTCACCAACTTGCAGGACGGCTTGCATCTCGCGACGGAAATGCTCGGCAAAAAGCCCAGCGCCAACCAGCAGATGATCGTCATCACCGACGGCCAGCCGACCGCCTATTGCCGCCAGGGGAGGCTTTACTGCGAGTGGCCGCTCAGCTTCGGCGGCATCAGCCAGCGCGCCGCCGAGGAGACTTTGAA
>CAZILB010000086.1:0-7115 GCA_964539925.1 uncultured Syntrophobacter sp.
GTCTAGCCGCAGACAGTTTCTCACCGCTCTCGGGCTCAGCGCTGCCGCCGCCCTGCTGCCCAAGACCCTGGCCTTCGCGGAATCGGACAAGATCCGCGTTGGCCTAATACTTCCCTATACGGGCGGCTACGCGCAAACCGGTGCGGCGATTACCAACGGCTTTAAGCTAGGGGTAAGCCAACGCGGCGGCAAGCTCGGCGGCCGCGAGCTCGAATACTTCGCGGTGGACGACCGGGGCGACGCCGCCAGGGCGCCGGAGAACATCGAAAGATTGTTAAAAATCGACAAGGTGGATATCCTGATCGGCACAGTGGAGCACTCTGTGCAGATGAGCCTGGTCAAGTTCGTCAGAGAAACGAAAACCCTGCTAGTCATTCCCCACGCCGGAATGGACGCCGCCACGGGCGCGCTGTGCGCGCCGAATATTTTTCGCGCGTCCGCCTCCCATTGGCAGCCGTCTTATCCGATGGGCAAGATCCTGGCCGACCGCGGCATTCGCAACGTGGTTTCCCTCGCGTGGAAATATGGGCCCAGCGAAGAGGCCGTGGCCGCCTTTACCGAAGGGTTTATCAAGGCCGGCGGCCAACTGGTGCGAGGCCTCTGGAAGCCTTTCCCCAATGCGGAGTTTCAAACGGCGCTCGCCGAAATCGCATCGATCAAGCCCGATGCGGTGTTCGCATCCCTTACCGGCAGCGGCGCGGTCAAATTTATCAAGGACTACGCTGCGACCGGACTTGCCAAATCCACCCCGCTGTTCGGCACGGGTTTACTTACCGAGGGCATGCTCGACGCGCTCGGCGGCGCCGCCGAGGGGATTGAAACCACATTGCACTATGCCGACGGCCTCAACAGCAGACGCAACCAGGAATTTCGCGGCGCCTACAATAAGGCGTACAACAGCGATCCCAACGTCTACGCCGTGCAGGGCTACGATGCGGCACTGCTCCTCGCCATTGGCCTCGACGCGGCCAAGGGCGACGTTCGCAGGCAAAAGGAATGGATCGGAGCCATGGGCAGGGCCAAAATCGACAGTCCGCGCGGCGCCTGGAGAATGTCGAAGGCGCACAACCCGATCCAGGATATTTATCTGCGCAAGGTCGTCGGCCGCGAGAATCGCATCGTCGGCGTGGCCCGCAAAGCCCTCGCCGACCCGGCGCGGGGATGTAAAATGTAGCGGCGGCCTGAGCGCCGCCGCGTTTCAAACGTTCCAAATCGTTCCAGTGGTTCCAACCGTTGAGCCTGCGATACAAACCCTCACAATCGGCTTAGTCCAAGCAAAATAAACCACTGCAACGATTGGAACGCCGTGGAACCGTTCTTTAAATGAGAGGTTCGTGATGGAAGAGATACGGCTAAAAAATATCATCATCGGCGTCGACCTCGACGGCGTCTGCGCCGATTTCCTCGGCCGTATGCGCGAGATCGCCGCCGAATGGCTGGAACGAAACCTCGATGATCTTACGCCGGAAGTATCCTATGGACTTCGCGAGTGGGGGATCAAAAACCACGAGCAGTACAACAGTCTGCACCGTTTCGCGGTGACCCAGCGCGAATTGTTCAAGACCGCGCCGATGATACCGGGAGCGCGCAGATATCTGCGCCAGCTCTCCGACGACGGCGCCCGAATCCGGATCATTACCCATCGGCTGTTCATTCACTTTTTTCACAAAGCCGCGGTGGAACAAACCATCGACTGGCTCGATCAGTACGGCATCCCCTACTGGGACCTGTGTTTCTTGAAGGAGAAAGAACAGGTCGGTGCGGATGTCTACATCGACGACAACCCCGGCAACGTGGAACAACTTCGGGCCAAGGGGCTGTACACGATCTGCTTCGCCAATAGCACCAACAAAAACATTGCCCAACCACGGGCAACTTCCTGGGAGCATGTATATCAATTGATAACGGAGTGGGCGGCGAAACGGAACGGCCAGCCGATAGCGTCTACCAGCAAACTCTAACTTGGACGGCGCCCCCGGCTGGCGAGTTTTCAGCGAGAACCGTGCGAGCCGTTTAATTCGTTGGCGGCCAACTCCGCCGCCGTGCTGACTCGTTAAAACATTGATTGAATCCCGCCCAAACCAAAGCAATTTGCCAGTCGTATTGACTTCAGCGCAGCGGCGCGACAATGTGGATCCAAGGCAAGCGGGCAAAAAACAAAGGAAATCCCATGGAAAACATCAAGTGTCCCACGATCGTCAATGGCAAGGCATGCGGCCTCGCGCTCATTCTAACCGAGCAAGATTTGGATACCGAAACGGAAGTTTATGAATGCGCTCTGGGTCACCGCAAATATGTTCTGATCGGTGAGTCGGAGAAAAGAGCTTGCCCGGCCCTCCGCGACGGCAAAGCCTGCGGTCTCGATCTAAGCGTGATCCAGCGGGAGCCGGAGAATGCCACGGAGATTTACGAATGCGCTCTCGGCCATCGAAGCTATGTTCCGATCGAGCCGCCGGTGATCGAAGATGAGCCATAGCCGGCCATTCCGGTGCCGATTGGAGCCGATTTTTATCGCTTCCACTGACAGTTTCTTCTCGCCCTACTCAAATCCCACCTAATCCTGATCGCGTCATTTCCTGCCGATGCCCGACATGCATGATATTGACATGCGTGGAGGAATTTCGGACGATGGGGCAGCTTATCAGCCCTAAATGAGCTATAAGCGTTGCTCGATCCCGAAGTTTGTGACGACGGAAGCATTCATCCCGAAACGTAAGGGGTCTGCATGACCGCAATCCCAAGCCCCGTGTGTCGCAGTCGAGCCAGCCGGTCTTGGTGGATTTCCGGAAGGAACGGTTCGGATCATACTCTATGCTGCAATCCAGGAAAATTTCATTATAAGGAGGGGGAAAATGAGGTACAAAATGATCGTGCTCAATCGCGAAGGCGATTTCACTGTCGAGTGGGACCCGGAAGTCCAGGCCGAGATCGACCGGGCCACCGCAGAGTTCGAGGGTCTCAGGAAGCGCGGCTACGTGGCTTTCCCCTTCAGGGGCGGCGCCAGGCTCGATAGCTTTGATCCCGAGCAGAAGGAAATCGTGATGGTTCCGCGGCTGGTCGGGGGATGACCAGAAGGAGAAATAAATAGATGTTGAGCCAGAGCGCACAAGTCAAGGCCGAAAGACTGCTGAAGTCCTCGCTGGCAGATCAACAGCGGAAAGATTTAGAGAATAACGGCTGGTTCGACGTGCAAGGTTCGTCAGGGCGGACCTATCGGCTGCGCGGGCCTCATGAATACTTTTGTAGCGTGCAGAGGATCGGAGCTCTGGGGCTGCGATTTCGCAGACGATGCTTCGAAACCATCGAAAAACTCCCGATGGCCGACAAGCTTCTCGTGGCCAAGATCTGGCTCGAGCGGGACGAGAGGGAGTTTTTCGCAATGTTGGGTTCCAACACCCAGCCTCGATCCTTTTTCCGCTATCCCTCACGGCGCGAACTGCGTTCCCTGGCAGCGTCCCGCCGTGTTGACTTCGGCTAAAAAGCGATCGCCGCGAGCCGCGTCAGAAATCTCCAGCACACCGGTCCGCCCTGTGGCGAAGGCGGCGAGCGGGGGTGACGTGGAGCGATTATTCAGGGATGCTCCGGGCACGATTGGCGCCGTCGACGTGAGGGTGAACGACGCGGGCGTCCTGCCGCTGGCGTACGTCGCTTAGGGGCGACGTCTAAGAGCGAACCGCTGCTTGACCAGATGAGAAAGCTTCCGCCGTTGGAACGGCTGGGGTAGCCGAAAGACGTCGCCAGCGTCGTTTCATTCCTTGCCTGTCCGGAAGGCGGCTGGTTCAACGCCCACGCAGTGCGCATTAACGACGGGCTTGCGCAGTTTTTTCAACCTGACCGCTGGTAGACGCCGGAACCTAGTGGGCCAGTTCACGATCAGGGCTGCGCCAATTTTGTTCTGTGATCTTTGCGCTCTCTGTGGTTAAAGTTCTTCTCATCTGAGTTGTACTGTGGCTAAAAATAACGCCGACATCGTTTTCAAGAACGCACGGGTGGTGACACCGTCGGGCGTTATCGAGGGCGGCGTTGCCGTCGTCGATGGCAAGATCGGCGCCGTCGCCGACGTTTCCGAGAGCAAGGATAATTTGGCCTCACGTTTTCCTGCCTCCCTCCGATGGCTCGGCGGGCACGGCGCAGAACGCCAGCGTTTCCTGAACGGGAAAAACCGCGCGCACTTTTGAGCCCGCGGCGACGCGCCGGGAAGACACCAGGCCGAGGACCGCGCCGCCGTCGATTTCTAGACGCACGCGCCATTAACGGCCCTCGTAGATGCTGTGGCGCACGATGCCGCTTAAACCGTTGTCGCGGGGGCCGCGAGAACGCAAATCGCCACCGCTGCCGCCAACGACGCGACGGAGCTCCGCAGCTGCCACCGATCCGCCCGAGCGGTCTTTATAATTCCCAGGATGGCCCCGAGCCCGGCAAACACACGCGTTCGATTCATAAACCTCTCGTTTCTGGTTGAAAAATTTCCTTTCGGGAATGTCGGCAAGTTCAATTTCTAGCCGACAAAGATCAAGAATCCATGAAGTACAGATTAAGGGATTGTGAAATAGCCCGACCGACGCGCTTACGCGCGGGCGCTTGGTTTTGGACGAAACTCGACGAAAGTCGTTCGACTCACCGGCTTGCGAGGAAACGCCGGCTCTACTTCAGGCTGAGGATGAAATCCGTCGGGCGAGGCGGCGGGCTTCCGAGGGGTTCTGGCACCGCCACCGGAAACTTGTGGGCCAGCCAGGCATCAATCCCCCCGGCAAGGGGACGGATTCTCGTAATTCCTTTGCTTTGCAGGAGCAGCGCCACCCGGGCGCTTGTCGCCTCGTTGGGTCACGAGCAGTAAAGGACAACGTCTCGATCGCGAGGAGTCTCCGCGTGACGATGCTCAACTTCTTCCAACGACAGACGAAGAGCGCCGGCGATCATATAGGGAAAAGCCTCGACATCCAGCGGCTGACGGAGAGCTACGATCATGAGGGCATCCCCAGCGGCGAGTCTATCCATCAGCTCGCCTGGGCTGATGCGCGCGATGCGCAGATTACGCAGAAAACGCTGCCGTCGGATATACCTCCAAAGCATGTAAGCCGCCAGGCTTCCCACGACGACCACCGCCAACCCGCTGCCCCACCGCAGGAAATGGACGGCTATCTGCTCAAGCTGCTCGCTGAAAACGTAGCCGAGGCCGGCAAAGGCCGCGACCCAAAACAGCGCTCCCAAGCCGTCAAATAGCATGAAGCGCGAGAGGGGCATCCGGAAAACCCCTGCGAGCGGCGGCGCCGCGGTGTTGAGACCGGGAACAAACTTCGCGATCAGCAAGGAGTAAGCGCCGTGTCGAGCGAACATGGTTTCCGTCCGCCGAGCGCATGACTCGGGTTCGAGTGATATGCGGCACAGCAGATTGAGTACTCGGCCGCCGCGGTAGCGGCCGAGATAATACCAAAACAGATCGGCCGTCAGGGCGGCGATGATCGCCAAACCGGAAGCAAATGCGAAATCCATCGTGCCGGCGCCTGCGAGCGCCCCGGCCGCGAGCAGCAACGGTACCGAAGGGATGGGCAGCCCGATTTGCTCGAGCAGCACCAACCAAAAGAGCAGAGCATAGGCATGCTCCATCAAGAACTGGATCGCTTCATCCACGGTTGGCCTCCCAGGCGAGCGAGTTCGGTTTGCGGATTTTCCTCTATTGCCCGAGGGCGTCGATCACGAAAAGGCCGGAACATTCTCGAAAGATCAAGCAAGATCGAACAACAGCACCTCAGCGCGTTCCGCCGCTTTGAACTCTAAAATCTCTTCTTGACTGGCGGCGGCGCCGTCGCCCGCGCCCAGCACAACGCCGTTGAGCGTCACCGTGCCCCGAGCCACGTGTGCGAAGGCATGGCGATCCGTGTTGAGCCGAAATGTCGTCTGCTCCCCCGGCGCAAAACAAGCCGCCCAGACGTCAGTCTCCTGATGCACCGTCAGGGAGCCATTGAGCCCGCCTTTGGAGCCGATCAACATCCAACTCCCGCGGTTCTGGCCAAGGAGGAAACTCTTTTGCTCATAACCTGGGAACAAATTTCGCTCATCCGGCAGAATCCAGATTTGCAAGAAGTGAACCGGTTCTGTATCCGAAGCGTTGTACTCGCTGTGGCTGATCCCCGATCCGGCGCTCATCCGTTGCACTTCACCGGCTCTGATCACAGAGCTCGTGCCCGTGCTGTCCTTATGCGCCAAGGTCCCTTCCAACACATAGGTAATAATTTCCATGTCGCGGTGCGAGTGGGTTGGAAAACCCGCGCCGGGAGCGACGCGATCTTCATTGATCACTCTCAAGTCGCGAAACCCCATGTGTTGCGGGTCCTGGTAGCCGCCGAACGAGAACGTGTGGCGGCTGTCAAGCCAGTCAAACTTGGAACGCCCCCGAGCATCGCCAAGACGCACTGTGATCATCCTGCCCTCCTTTTATGAGCCGACGGATATGAAATGGTCAATCACGGGAGACTGTGCACCGATGTGAAACTCCCGCGACAATTGTTCGGCTTCCAGATCGGCCACCGTCACACGCTCATGCTGTCGCAGATGTTCCACCCACGATTCGACCAAAAAAGTTTCGACGTAGCGAGCAGGGCGTGCGGGATCGTTGAACAGTCCCCACTGGATTGCGCCATCGCGCAACCGCTGACGCCGCACATGATCCATCGCTCGCTTGAACGAATCCGCCCGTTCCGGGTCGATTAGAAATTCGATCACGATGAGCACCCGTCCCCGATCGGGCTCGGGCTCGATTTCGAGATGAGGCTCAGGCCAGTGCAAGGACGGGGTCAGGTCAATTTTTTCGCCCCGGGCCAGCCGATATCGTGTCGCGGCAGCGAGTCCGACAACCAATCCCACAGCGGCACAGAGCAAAGCGGTCGGGATCCCGACACGCTCGGCCAGCGCGCCCCAAAGAATGCTGCCCGCCGCCGTGCCGCCTTGGAAAACCAAAAGATAGAGCGCCAGCCCTCTGGCGCGCACCCACTCCGGGGCGGCGTTTTGAGCCGCAGCGTTGAAACTCGACATCAGGACGATCCATGCCACACCTCCCCCCAGCATGGCCGCGCCGACGAAGTAAACCTGGTTGCCATACGCGAGGATAATCGTCG
>CAZILB010000086.1:7215-16578 GCA_964539925.1 uncultured Syntrophobacter sp.
CGCTGCCATCGGTAGAGCACCCAAATAACCGAGACGAAGGACGCGGCGTTGAGCAGAAAAACCGGGCCGGGGCCCGAAGCAGCGACGATGAAACCGCCCAGAGCGGGTCCGACAGCGCGCGCCACATTAAATCCCGCCGCATTTAGCGCAACGGCCGATGACAGTTTTCCGGGCTCCACCAGTTCCGGAACGATCGCTTGCCAAGCCGGTGCGTTCATCGCGGCGCCTAGGCCGAGGGCCGCCGTGAAGCCCAGCAGCATCCAGAGATTCACGACTTCGAGCATCGTCAGAGCTCCAAGCATGCCGGCGGCGAGCAGCATCCACACCTGGGTGACCAACAATAAGCGCCGCCGATCGACGACATCGGCGAGAGCTCCAGCCGGCAGCGCGACGAGAAAAACCGGGAGACTCGTCGCCGCTTGCACGAGCGCGATCATGACGGGTGAGGTTGTCAGTGTCGTCATCAGCCACGCCGCGCCAATGTTCTGCATCCAGGTTCCGAGATTCGATACGACTGAAGCAATCCACAGAGCGCGAAATACCGGACTGCGCAGCGGGCCCCACGGCGAAGCATTCTCATGCCCCGCTGCGGCCGCCGCATTGGCTTGTGCCAGTTCGGTGCGTGAAGGACGATTCAAACCTCTCGCTATCTCCCGCCGCGTGTCTATCTGCTCGTCGCCCTATGAGGCTCGATGAACGTCGGCTGCGGAATGGCTACTCCTGTGACCGAACAGCCGGGCATCCACCGACCAGCGGCCCGCGCCGCTCAGAGCCAAGCAGATACCAGCGATCAGATAGAACGCAGAATTCTCCCAACTGTGCCCGGCAGGATTGATGAACGACTCGCCGCGTTGAATCAGAAAGATCGTTGCGGGAATCATGGTGCCGGCGACGCCCAGCGCGGCGAGCGGCGTCAACGCGCCGAGGATCAGCAGGATGCCGCTGCCATGTTGAATGAACGCGACGCCGACGAACAGGCGAAGAATCAACAACGCCCAGGAGAGGCGAGCATGAGTCACGGTCGGAAACAGCAAAGTTCCTAATAAGTCGCGCATACTCGGTACGCAGCAACGAGCTCGTCAGCGCAGCCAGGCATGAAAGACCCGTACTAACGCCGGCATGATCACCCAGGTCAGACAGACAACGATAGCCGCCGCGATCAGAGCGGCGCTGACGAGACTCGGAAGACCCAGGTGCGGCCCGATCAGACTGCCGATCAGCCAACTGATCGGCCAGACACCGAGCCAGGTCAAAAGAGCCATCTTCCAGCGCGGCGGCGCGCCCGGGGCACGAAACCAGGCCTCGAGTCCGTGCAGCTCTCGGTACGTGCGCTCGCCTTCGGTCAGCTCGGTGACGTGCTGTTGCCACCGTTCGAACAAGTCGGACCGATAGAATGCGTTCCGTTCATTCTCATCGGCGAACGTTCTCAGGATGCCGTACTCGGCGCTCGACGAGCCCGGCGGCGGAGAAATCAGATGCACGCCGAGCACGCCGGGTCGGTCGAGCGATTCCTGAAAAAACGTGCGCAGACTTTCTTCGAAAGCCCGCTCGCTTCCCCGCTTCACTTTGCGCGTGATGGCGACGTGGATCGGCATATTCGTTCTCGCCTACTTAGAGCCTTCGCAGCGAAACCCGGCAAATCGCCTGAATGTCATGCAGAACCCCTCGACGGGGCCCAGCATGACACCTCAATCAAACGAAGCAGTCGCACCCGAGCCACCAGGGGAACCACGCGCCGTCCGCTTCATGCTTATGAGCCGGGCACAGAATGGCCGGCTGCATCGCATGACGGGCACCCACTGTTCCGGCGGATTTCGAATCCGCTTGCCAATGACCACCGTAAGTTCTCACCGGCGACCAATCGGGGCTGACGGGCAAAGGCGGCGGCGCCAGCTTGGAAAACTCCTGCGCCGCATAGACGACCTTGCCGCCGACCATCGTCAAAATCGATTCGAGCTGTTTGATCCGCTCTTCGGGAATCGAAAAATAGTCGGCGGAAAGAACCGCCAGGTCAGCCAACTGGCCGACGACAATCGAACCTTTTTTCCCTTCGTCGGATGAGAACCAACTGCTGCCCACCGTGTAAAGCCGCAGCGCTTCCATCCGCTCCAACCGATTCTCCTCGGGATAGAGCGCGGCGCCGCCGACGGTCTTGCCGGTAATGAGCCAATAAAGCGCGACGAACGGATTGTAGTTCGCCACGCGCGTCGCGTCGGTGCCCGCGCCGACGGGGACGCCCAGCTCCAACATGCGGCGGATCGGCGGCGTGCGCTCGGCCTGCTTGGCGCCGTAGCGATCGACGAAATATTCACCTTGAAACGCCATGCGGTGCTGGATCGCGATGCCGCCGCCGAGTTTTTTTATTCTCTCGATGTTGCGGTCCGAGACGGTCTCGCAATGATCGAAGAACCAGTGCAGGTTTCCGAACGGCACTTCGCGGTTCACTTCTTCGTAGACGTTCAAGGCGCGCGCAATGGTCTCGTCGTAGGTCGCGTGCAGGCGAAACGGCCAGCGATTTTCGACGAGGTGGCGGATCACCGCTTTCAACTCGGCTTCCATCGCCGGCGGTATGTCCGGGCGCGGCTCGAGAAAATCCTCGAAATCGGCCGCCGAATAGACGAGCATCTCGCCGGCGCCGTTCATCCGGTAAAAATCGTCGCCCGCGCCGGGCTTGGTGAGCTTCGTCCACTGGCTGAAATCGGCCAGCTCGCCTTCCGGCTTCTGGGTGAACAGATTGTAGGCGAGGCGCATGGTCATCTCGCCGCGTTTGTGCAACTCGTCGATGACTGCATAATCGTCCGGGTAATTTTGAAAGCCGCCGCCGGCGTCGATGGCGCTGGTGACGCCGAAGCGGTTGAGCTCGCGCATCAAGAGACGAGTCGAATTCAGTTGATCTTCGCGCGACAGCCTGGGCCCCTTGGCCAAAGTGGAATAAAGAATATTCGCGTTCGGCCGGGCGACAAGCAGCCCGGTGGGATTGCCTTGCTTGTCGCGTTGGATCTCGCCGCCGGCCGGCGCCGGCGTGTCTTTCGTATAGCCGACCGCCCGCAGCGCCGCGCCGTTCAGGAACGCGCGGTCGTAAAGATGCAACACGAACACCGGCGTATCCGGCGCGGCGCGGTTGATCTCGTCCAATGTCAGCATGCGCCGCTCCACGAATTGAAATTCCGTCCAGCCGCCGACCACGCGCACCCACTGCGGCGGCGGCGTGCGCGCGGCTTGCTCCTTGAGCAGGCGCAGGGCGTCGGCGAGCGAAGGCACACCGTCCCAACGCAACTCCATGTTGTAGTTGAGGCCGCCGCGGATCGGATGCATGTGCGAGTCGTTGAGACCCGGAATCACCGTCCGGCCGCCGAGATCGATAATTTGCGTGCTCGATCTTCGAAGCCGCATGATCTCATCATCGGAGCCCACCGCGACAAACCGTCCATTTCGGACCGCTACCGCCTGCGCGAACGAGCGCCGCTCGTCCTGCGTTGCCATGCGTCCGTTCATCAAAATCAACTCTGGCGATTCATCCGTTACCATGTGACACCCTCCGAGGGCATAAGAGAGATCATCAGCGTTCCTAGCTTGAGAATGTCTCTTCTTGTCTGTTTCAGATCGGCCTCCTCGTCGATGACGACTTCGCGAATTTTCACAACTCGACTGCGACCTGAGCCGAGCTCCTTCTAGTGTCCTGTAGCACAAATTCACTCAATAATTCCCGGACAGCGTTTTTAGTTCTCCCCCTTTATCAAAAGGGGGGAAAGGGGGGATTTTCTCAGTCACTATCGGCAAATCCCCCTGTGTCCCCCTTTTTCAAAGGGGGAAGTCCGGGAAGACTTATTCGACGGACTTCAGTGCCAGGACACTAGGTTGAGAGATCTTATCCTTCCTTCGCATGCTCTCCGAGAATGGACTTCGCGTACCGAACACCGATGCCGTATGATGAGTGATCATAATGAAGCTGCATCATTCCATCGTAAGTCTCTGCGCGCGCCCAGTCGCGCTGCCACTCGTAGAGAAGCTGAAAACTGGTCATCGGCACAGCTCCCGCTTGAATCATGCGCTGAATCGCACGTTCATGAGCCTCCATCGAGATGTCGCCGGAGGAGTCCGCCGCAATATACACGTCATATCCATCGCGGAGTGCCTGAATCGCAGGGAAGCACACACAAACTTCCGTCCAGAGCCCGGCGATGATCAACGACTTCCTCCCGGTTTTCTCCACGACCGTTTTGAAATTCTTGTCTTCCCAGGAGTTCATGGATGTCCGATCGATCGGCTCCTGTTCGGGGAAGACCGCCTGGATCTCCGGCCAAAGCTCCCCGCTGAAGGTTTTCGCAGCGACGGTGGTCAACACAACTGGAACCTTGAACAGCTTTGCGCCTCTGACCAGCGCTACCACATTGTTTCGCACCACCGTAAGATCGTGCGACCGCACCATAAAAGACATCTGCGGCTGATGGTCTATGACAGCCAGCACGCATTGCTCCGGCGTGAGCAAATCTTTAACTTTCGTTGAATCGGTCATTTTATCCTCCTTATGATTGGGAACGTTATCAACTTAACTGAAACAGAATTTCGTTGAGGACTTATTTTAACGTATGGGCCATATTCTCTCCCTACAGGATCGCTGTGACTCGGGTAACTCAAAAACCCTTGACGATCTCGGCCAGAAACCAGGTACGCAGTTCGCTCTCGTCGATCCAGTTTTCAATCACGCTCGCCGTGGCGACATCATTGTGCCGGTCGCAAACATCGTGGTTCGCGTGTATGACTCAGGTCAGTTACCGGTTGCCATCGCAAAGCTCTCAGCGTCTCTTGCACCCCGAGCGTTTCCTTGTTGTTGTCCTTCGGCCCTGATGCCGCGCAATGTCGCCGATCGAGCGCATCGTCGTCCCGCCGATCTTGCGCGCCCGCTCCGCGATGAAATCCGTCATCGCGGAGCCATCTCGAATCGAGCGGTACTCAAACTTTCTCGCGCATCATCCACTCACGGACGTAGGCTGGACAATGCATCAACTCGACCCCGCGCGCCGCGCACGCATTGAGGAATCGCACCGCTTCGACGTCCACCAAAGTTATGCCAGCCAGATCGAATGCGACCTGCTGCCCGTCGCCCTGCAATTGCATCTTCAGCTCAGACAGATGCTCCGATCGCAGCCGGCCGGCCAAACGGATGACTGGACCGTTGTCTCCGGAATCCTTTTCAATCTTCAACGTCATCTGCGGCTGAAGAGACACAATGCAACGCCGAGACCATGTGCAGCCCATTAAATTTGTTGCGCTTGCATTCCGGAGCGATGCCGAAGTTTCAGCATTTGCTAAATTATCGGCAGCACTGATTCAGCATTCGCCGATACCAGGGGGATCGCGGACAGCGCCGGACGAAAGGCCGAAGCTTCGATTTCGAGGAAATTCTTACAAGACTAAGCCGCGCGATATGCTCTTACGGCGCGCCGCGCTTTGCCCGAACAACGACGCAAGGCCGGCGATGTACCGACCCGACTCCGCATCAGCAAGGGCAGAAACTGGGAATGTAGTTGCTTTCAATTCGCTCGCAACGCCTTGAATCGGTGCTTGTCGATGCCGAGACTCTTGATCTTCGATTCGAGGGTCTGGCGCGGGATGCCCAGCTTGGCCGCCGCCCCCGCGGGGCCGGCGACCCTGCCGCGACTCGCCACCAATGCGGCTTGGATCATCTCCTTTTCCCGTTCGGCGATGTTGGCGGTGAACGGCAGCGCGGAACCGGGCAATTTTCTCTCCTCGCGCTTCAACCAGTTCGCGTCGACAGAGAAGTCATCGCCGTCGCACAGCACGACAGCACGCTCGATGACGTTTTGCAGCTCGCGGATGTTGCCGGGCCAGTCATAGCGTTGAAACAGCTCGAGAGTTTTCTTGCGAATGTTCGTGATTTTCTTGCCGGCCTTCTTAGCGTAACGCTCGATAAAATATTCGACGATCAGCGGAATGTCGTCGATGCGCTCGCGCAGCGATGGAATCTGAATGGGAAAGACGTTGAGACGGTAAAAAAGATCCTCGCGGAATCGGCCCACCGCGACCGCGGCTTTGAGATCGCGATTGGTCGCGCCGAGCACGCGCACGTCCACCGCGATGGGTCCACTGCCGCCGACCCGCTCGATCTCGCGCTCCTGCAGTACGCGCAGCAGTGCGATCTGCGTCTCCGCCGGCAGCTCACCAAGCTCGTCGAGAAAGATCGTGCCGCCGTCGGCGAGCTCGAAGCGGCCGAGACGGCGCTGCAGGGCCCCGGTAAACGCGCCTTTCTCGTGGCCGAAGAGCTCGGAGGCGATCAGTGTTGGCGGAATCGCCGCGCAATTGACGCGTACGAAAGCACGAGCCGAACGGTTCGAGCGTTTGTGAATGGCGCGGGCGATCAGTTCCTTGCCCGTGCCGGTTTCGCCGAGGATGAGCACCGTCGAATCCACCGGCGCCACACGGGCCACCTGTGCCAGCACCTCACGCAACGCGGCCGACGAGCCGACGATCTCCTCGAACATCGATGAGTGGTCGATCTCCTCGCGCAGCGCGAGATTTTCCTCGTGCACCCTCTCCTCGGCCTGCTTTCGCTCTTCGATCTCGAACCCGGTGGAATACCAATGCGTGATCCGGCCGCTTTCATCCTGGAGCGGGCTGGCGCGGAGCAGAAACCACCGATACTGGCCGTCGCCGCGGAGCAATCGAGCTTCGGTTTCCCACGGGACGCCCCGCGTCGAGGCGCGCTTCGCCTCGACGAGCACTCGCTCCAAATCATCCGGATGATAGATCCGCGCGCGAAAGTCGTCTGCCTGGACGTCGTCCAAGGCGACGCCGTGATAGTCGAGCAATCTCTGATTGGCGTACAGCGGCTTTCGGTCCGGCCCCAGAACCAGAATATTCTGAGGCATGACTTCGATCAGCTGCCGCAGCTCGGCTTCGTTCTCCCGAAGCTTTTCTTCCGCGCGTTTGAGATCCTCGATATCGGTATTCGTGCCGTACCACCTGATGATTCTCCCGTGATCATCTCGGACCGGCACCGCGCGAAATAGAAACCAGCGATAGGTGCCGTCGAAACGCCGCAGTCGCGCTTCCTCCTGACCGGCTTCTCCGGACGCAAGGAGACGCAACCAGGTCGTCATCAATTTCGCCAAATCGTCGGGATGAATGGCGCCTTGCCATCCCCAGCCAAGGGCCTCGTCCATCGAGAGACCCGTATATTCGAGCCAGCGTCGATTGAGAAATTCCGTGGTGCCGTCCGGGCGGCAGGACCACGCCAGGATGGGAATCTGGTCGATCATCTCGCCGAGCGGGATGTCCGGTGGTCGCATGGGAGTTATCGGTCGGAACTTTGGAGAGACGTTATCCTCATTCGAGATCAAGTTTCATGCCGCCCGCATTCGCGCCGATGCGCGCCCAAACCGGGCCTCGCGCAAAAACCGGCTCTGAGCCGTTTCATATGGCATCCTAGCCCAATAATCCAACGAGCGGAAGAGTCGATAGGGACCGGCGCGGCCGCGGCGCAGTTGAACAGCGGGAGAGACCGGCGATCAATTTTTACGCACTGCCGCCTTAAGCCGCGCACCCACCGTCGATTTTGAGGCTTGCGCCGGTGACGAAGGCGGCCTCGGGACCGGCGAGATAGGCCACCATGGCGGCGATCTCTTCGGCGCGGCCATAGCGCTGAACGGCGATCATGCCTTTCACCTGCGCGGCAAAGGGGCCGTCCGCGGCCTGCTCAGAGGCCTGGGCACCGAAGCGGCCAATGCCAGCCCGGCGACCTTCGTCGACGCCTCTCTGGTGCAGGAGTTGGAAAAGTAAGCGGCGCTTCGCAAGAAAAACTTCTGAACACCTTTTTGCGCCCGTCGCGGCCATCGCCATGCGCTCCTGGCCGAATTAGCGGCGACTGTCTACTGCTTGCCGTGGATTATTTTAGCCATGGCCAACCGGAGGCGCCGCATGGTAAACCTGTCGAGTCTGCGATCGCTTGACCGCAAGAGGTTTTAAAATGGCGAAGAACATAGCCGACATCGTTTTCAAGAACGCACGGGTGGTGACACCGTCGGGCGTTATCGAGGGCGGCGTTGCCGTCGTCGATGGCAAGATCGGCGCCGTCGGCAGTGATGCCTTTTTGCCGGATGCGGAGCGCGAGATCGACGTGGCCGGCAGATACCTTATGCCGGGAGCGATCGATCCAGAATGCCATCTCGGCAGTCATCGCGCGCTGGCCGAGGATTTTCAGACCGAGACCCGAGCGGCGGCAGCCGCGGGCGTGACGACCTGGGGGATGCAGCTCGTCAGCCTGGCGATTACCGGCGGCGCCGATCAGGTCAAGGGACCGGCGGACATCCCGAGTTTCACCAAAGCGATGCCGCTCTATTATGAAGCGTCGCGCAGCGCCGCTATCGATTTTTTTCTCACGCCCATCGTCAGCACCGACGAGCATGTCCGAGAGATTCCGTATCTCGCTAAGGAGCACGGCATCAGCTCTTTCAAGCTCCACTTGCAGATGCAGGGGCCGTGGAAAGCTTCCTGGCCGGCTTATTTTTTTGACGACGGCAGTATCTACTCGGTCTTTCAGTCCGTCGCCAAGCTCGGCGTCCCGGCCATCGCCCTGCTCCACTGCGAGAATTGGGAAATCGCCCAGGTGCTGCAGAGACAGCTGATGGACGCCGGCCGCACCGACATGGGCGCCTGGGACGACCGTTCGCCCGCCTTCACCGAGGTCGGCCATGCCCGTACCTACCTTTATTACGCCCGCATCGCCGGTTGCCCGATCTACGTCGTCCACTGCACGACGAAAGAAACCATCGCGGAAATCGAAAAAGCCAAAGCGGAAGGTCTAACGGTTTACAGCGAGATCGGCACGCACTATCTCGTGCTGCACAAGGATGCCTGGAAGATCAATGTCCCGCTCCGCGACCGATCGACGCACGAAGCGCTCTGGCAAGCCCTCGCCTCGGGCGCCATTGATTGCATCGGCAGCGACCATGTCGCGCACACCAGAACACGCGAGTCCATGGATACCGGAAACGTCTGGACCACCGTCAGCGGTTTTCCCTCGCGCGTCGAAGGCATGCTGCCGATGATGCTGAGCGAAGGTGTCAATAAGGGAAGAATTTCGATCGAGCGCCTCGCCCAAGTCGCAAGCGAAAACCCCGCGCGCATTTTTGGCCTTTATCCAAATAAAGGCGCGATCATTCCCGGCGCCGATGCGGACTTGATCGTCGTCGATTTGAAACGGCGCGCCACGATCACCAAAAAAATGCTCCACACCGTTACGCCCTGGTCGATCTACGAAGGCTGGGAAGTCACCGGCTGGCCGGTCATGACCCTGGTTCGCGGCAACATTGTCATGGAATGGCCCGACGACGCCCCGCGGGC
>CAZILB010000087.1:0-2212 GCA_964539925.1 uncultured Syntrophobacter sp.
CAAATAGAAATGTTGACACCGGCGCCGGCGGATTATACGACAGTCGGAGAAGACAGCGCGAAGAAAATATATGACGGTGGCCATTGCCACTGAGAAAGCTGTAAAAGTTTTGTCAAGGAGATCGAAATGAAATGCACTCAAAAAGCGGCACCGGCTCTAGCAGTCTCGCTGGCATTGCTATTTTTTCTACCTATGGTCGCGTCCGCCCAGACGCCGTTTTACAAGGGCAAGACGCTCACGGTCGTACTGGGTACCGATGCTGCGGGAGCCTCGGCGGTTCGCCTCAGGACGATGACTCCCTATTTAGGTAAATATATCCCCGGCAATCCCACGGTTTTAATCGAGTACATGGAAGGCGGCGGAGGTCGGAAGGCGGCGAATCACATGTTCCGAACGGCGCGCCCGGACGGGCTCACGATGGGGTCTATGAGCGGCACCATCGTATCGCAGAGCATCCTCGGCGAAACGGGAATCTTGTACGACATCGATAAATTTGTCTACATCGGGGCGCTCGACTACATTAACCATCAAATCTTTTATACCCGGAAAGAGCTCGGCTTGGACAGTTTGGAAAAGGTTCAAGCCGCCCAGGGTATAAGGTTCGGCGCACAGAATGTCGGGCATTCCGGCTATATTGCGGGCCGGTTTTTTGCCTACTTTTTAGGTTTGAGAGAACCCAAGTTCGTGACCGGTTACAAAGGCCCGGAAGTCGACGTGGCGCTATTGCGCGGAGAGATCGACGCGCGCTCGAATCTCACAACGACCGTGTTGCTTAGAAATCCTGATTGGTTGGAAAAAAATTTGATGGACTTCCACGCAATCGTGGAGATTCCGAAGGGAGTCAAGCATCCCCATCCCGGCTTTGCCAGCCTGCGGCCGCTTCAGAGTTTCGTAAAATCGAATGCGGAGGACAAACTTCTGGAAGTGTTTCGCGCCTTCAGGAGTGCGGGTTCGCCGTTTGTATTGCCGCCGGGAACCCCTAAAGACAGGGTGATGATACTTCAGGACGCGATGCGGAAAATGTTCGCCGATCCGGCCCTGGGTCGTGAATACAAAAAGCTTTTTCGGGAAGATCTGCTCTTTCTTTCGGCACAGAATCTGGAAAAGAGAATCCGAGAAATTCCCCGCGATCCCGAGATTAACGAATTGGTCAAGAAACTCGCCGGTGCCGGTCCGCTTCCTCCCCGATGAGGCCCAGAAAAGGCAGAAAAGCGGACCGGCTACTTTTCCGTTGAAAGGTTGAAGCGGCGCATGTTAGAAGCGCACGATGCCGCGGATTCCACGAGGACAGCGGGGCGGGTACGCGTACCACGCCATTATCCGTGGCAATGGTCGCGCCACGGTGTTTCACAAGCCACAGGACTATTTTGCCTGTTCCAAACGTTCCAGACGTTCAACCGCTTCCCTCGCTACACGGCCGCACAAGGCCGTTACTCGCAGTTGGCTGTCGTTCGCGAGTGTTTGAACCGACAACGGCCTATCGGGAAAGCGGACTGGCAAGCCGAAATCGCGGCGACCTTTTGGCTCCGGCGATGTTGCTCGCGGTTTAAAATTTCTATAAATACCTGTACATCTAGTCGGGACAATTTTAGGAGGTAGGATCATGGCAACCACAACGGAGCGCCCTCTCACCGATGCGCTCACTGCAATCAAGACACGCAGGACGGTAAAGGAGTACCTTCCCACCGAGATTCCCCGGGAGTGGATCGAGGAGTTGCTCGACGCCGCCCACTGGGCGCCCAACCACAAACTGACCCATCCCTGGCGTTTCCATGTGTTCTCCGGAGCGGGACGCGAGCGCCTGGTCGCAGCCCGACAGGCGTCGGTCCGTTGGGCCGCGGAGAAAAAAGGCCAGCAGCCGAGCGAGGAGGAACTCAACTTTGCCCGGGCCAAGTGCTTTTCGTCCCCTGTCGTCATCATCGTCTCCATGGTGGGCGACGATAACAAGATTACGGACCAGGAAAACTACGCGGCCTGCTGGTGCGCAATTGAGAACCTGCTGGTCGCCGCCAATGCGCGCGGCCTGGGCAGTTATCCGAGCACGGGGGCCTGGATCGACCAGAATTTCGTCGGCCCGGTTCTCGGACTGGCGGAAAAGGAGCGGCCGGTGGCGAGCATCTTCCTGGGCTACTCCGAGCAGCAGACTATGGCCAAGCGCCTGCCCGTGGAGCGCCATACCACCTGGTACACCGAGGCCTGAGATTCTCGCCTG
>CAZILB010000087.1:2312-7287 GCA_964539925.1 uncultured Syntrophobacter sp.
TTCCGGTATCTCATAGAATCCGATTTCCTGCCCGGAGCGACGACGACCCGCTTCCACGCACGGCAGCGAGTCGGCGCCATGCGGGCAATAATTTGGAAAGAGCAAAGGGGGGAACATTTATGGGCCGAACACTCTCAGTGACCATTGGAGTCCTGGCTCTGTCATTCTTCCTGCCGGGGGGCTCCGCCGCGTGGGGCGACGAATTCTACAGCGGCAAGCAGGTGAGATTAATCGTGGGGTATGACCCCGGAGGAGGACCCGACATCCGGGCGCGAATCGTGGCGCGACATCTCGGCAACCACATTCCCGGCCATCCCAAGGTCATTGTGCAGAACATGCCGGGCGCCGGCGGAGTCATCGCTACGAATTTCGTCGCCAACGTCGTGAAGCCCGACGGGCTGACTCTGATGAACGTGAGCCGTGATTCCGCCATCACCCAGTTGGGCGGGAGGACAGGAGTGCAGTTCGATCTGGCAAAGTTCGAATGGCTGGGGAGCGTCATGCGAGAGGGAAACGTCGTCTTCATTCGCTCCGACTTGCCCTACAGGAACATCGACGAATTGCGCAAGGCAACACGCCCTCTCATTTTTGCGGCGCGAGCGGCGGGCGCGACAAACTACATTGCGGGAAAGGGACTGGAGACCCTGGGGGTGCCCGTGAAGATGGTTTTGGGTTACGGCACCGCGAAACTGAACATCGCTTTTGAACAGGGTGAAGCTGAAGCATCGGCACTGGGTTGGGCTGCTCTCGCCAGCGGCAGACCCGACTGGGTGAAACCAGGAGGCCTGGCACGGCTTGTCGTGGAATTTTCCGCCAAACCTACGCCCGGCATCGATGTGGCTTTTGGCCCGGCTCTCAAGCCCATCCCGGGAAAGGAGGAGATTTATCAACTGATTAACAAGGCTCTCGGCCTTCCCATAGGAAATATCGGCGCCCCGCCGGGGACACCCAAAGAGCGGGTCGCGGTGTTGCGACGCGCCTATCGAAATTTGCTCCAGGATCCCAAGTTCAACGCCGACGCCGCCAAGCTCGGAATCCCGGTAGACAGTCTGGTCGGAGACGATCTTGCCGGAGTTTTAAGAGACTTTCTTTCTGCTTCGCCTCAAGTGAGAAGTGAGTTTAAGGAACTGCTGCAAGAAAGCCGGCGTTAAAGACTCCAAACTTTTAGCTATCTCGCGTCCCGGGGGGTGGCTCCATAAGCTCCCTTCACCAAGCGCCTTTCACGGCTTGAAGGTCGTCCTGTGTGGCGTCGGAATTGACTTGGCGACCCGGTATCGGATAGTGATGTTGCGAGACGCCGACGAAGCCGATTTGATTTTCCTCAAAGCAGACGGCCCGGGTGGGTACGAGCTTCAAATCGAGAATCGAAACCGTAAAAGGGGGAGGGCTGCCGATGAACGGTTTATTTCGTGTGCTGATCGCCGTCAGTCTTGTCGCCGCGACTGCGGGCGGGGTGTTGGCCCAGGAGTCTTTCTACAAAGGAAAAAACATCCGCCTCCTGGTCGCCTATCCTCCCGGTGGGGGTTTCGATACCTACGCGCGGCTTGCCGCGCGCCACTGGGGCCGGCATATTCCGGGACAACCGCGGTTCATCGTGCAGAACATGCCTGGCGCCGGCGGCGTGGTGGCGCTTAACCATCTCTACAATGCGGCGAGACCGGATGGCCTCACGATGGGTTTTTCTACGGGCGGGAACTTCGCGCCGTTCACGGCCAAACGCACGGGGATCGAATTTCGCGCGCCGAGATTCTTGTACGTCGGCAACTTCGTTCAAGACGTGGCTGTTTGCTTTGCCCGTCATGACGCTCCGTTCAAGCGCGTGGAGGATGTGATCGACTCCAAAGAAACTTTCTTCGTGGGCGGAACCGGTCCGGGATCGCCCTCGGACGACATCCCCAAGGTGGTCAACGAAATTCTGCGCACGCGCATCAAGGTGGTTGCCGGGTACGGCGGCACCGCGCCAATGCACATGGCCATCGAGCGCGGCGAGATTCAGGGGCGTTGCGGCTTTATGTACTCGGGGCTCAAGGCCGCCTCGCCCCACTGGATCGAGAAAAAATTCATCAACATTTTTTTGCAGATGGGAATGCACAAGCATCCGGAGCTGGCCCAAGTCCGGTGGATTTTCGACCTCCCGCTGAGCGCTGACGACAAAGCGACTTTGGAGGTGGTGTTCTCGCAGTTCGGCTTCGCCCGCCCCCTGGTTCTTCCCCCGGGCACCCCGCCCGAACGGGTGCAGATCCTGAGACGATCGTTTATGGCACTCATGAAAGACCCCGAGTTTCAAAAGGAAGCGGACCGCGCGGGCATGGAGCTCAGCCCCGTCTCCGGGGAGGAGATTCAAAAGCTTGTGGAGCGCGTCTACGCCTATCCCGAAGCGGTCATCAATCGCGTGGCAAAACTTCTGGAGTGAGGCGAAGTTTCGACCGGGAACGTTCGCTCCTTGCGGGTGCGGCGCGGCTTTAAGCTCCGCAGGTCACCCACCGGCGCGGATAGGCGTTGAGCGACTCGCAGCCGGTTTTTTTGACCACCAGGGTCTCGCCGAACTGCAGGCCCATGGTCTCATTGTCGGTGATCAGATTGGGCTGGATGACGATCACCATGTTTTCACGAAAAACTATTTCCTTGGACTCGTGGCGTTTGCACGTCTTGGTCTGAAAAATCGGCGGATATTGATTGACGCCGTGGACCAGATCGTCGTAGGTGCTGTAGCCGCGTTTATGAATAATCTCCGCCGCCTCTTCGGCTTCGGTGGTGCCGGCGCCGTCTCTGATCACGCGGGTTAAGACGTCGAAGGCTTCCATCGCCGCGTCGTGCATTTTTTGCCACTCCGGCGTCGGTCCCTCGCCGATGGAAAATGTCCGGTGAATTTGTCCGCTGTAGCCGGAATAGGCGCCGCTGATCTCGGTGATCAACGCGTCGCCTTTTTTAAGCTTGCGACTCGAGTGAAATTGCGACGGCACCGGGAAGTCCGGCTCGCGCATGGGCATGCTGCTCATGAAGTGGATGCCGGCATAGCCGCCCGCCTTGAGATACACCGGCTCGATAAGCGCGGGGATCTCGTCTTCGCGCATCCCCTCTTGGAGCCCTTGCGCCAGCGCCTCGATGGACTGGTCGGTTAGCTTCGAGGCGAAGCGAATTCTTTCGATCTCTTCCGCGCTCCTGATCGTTCGCATCATGCGCAGCTTGCCGCCGAGATCGACGAAAGACGCTTTGGGATAGCTCTCCCGCAGTTTGTTATAAACCTGGTAGGAGATGGCGCCAACCAGGCCGATCTTTTTCGATTCCAGGGCGCGCTCGCGGATGAGCTCGACGACGCTTCGGGTCGTGTTGGCGCCGCCCCAGCGCACGTCTTTGATCCAGGACATCACTCTGGCCATGGGATAGTGGTTGAACAACTGCATCAGGATGACCGGCTCCTGTCCGCTCTGCATGAGCAAATAGGCCTCGCGGCTGCTCGGCCAATCGCTCAACCAGTAAATATCCGAGGCGTAGCGGCCGCTGCCATAGACCAGCATGGCGTCCACGCCTTCCTCGTCCATCAAGCGGTAAACCGCGCTGTGTCTGCGCTGTAGCTCTGCGTCGGAAAATGTCGGATAGTCGGATCGTTGGCGCATTAGAAGCCCTCCCTATGCGAGTGAACCAGGGTAAGCCGCGTTCGCGGCCCGGTTCCCGTTCAAGTTCAAGAAGTTCTTCTATCATCCCATCCTCTGCTTAGGCAAACCACCGGAGCCGGGAGTAGCGACTCAAATTGAAGCAGATCCTTCACTTCGTTCAGGATGACGACTCCGTTCAAAGGCCATTTTTTCCGAGTACCTGCACCGATCCGCCTGAATGAGTCTCCGGCTAGCTGCGCGATTGACCGACATCGTATCCATCTGGACATTCGCCCCGGCCCATGCAAGTGTTTAGCAAATTTACTGCGAAAAGCGGGAGCACGCCTATGAGCCGTTTATTGTGTGCACAGAGAACCTTGCTGGTGCTTTTCATCGCGGCGGTGTTCGCCGGCGCCTGTGCTCAAGTACAGCCGGGCAGGGGTGATTTTCAACCTGAAGTCGGTCAGGAGGGCAAGGACGTGATCTGGGTGCCGACGTCGCAGGCACTGGTGCAAACGATGCTCGACATCGCCAAGGTCACGCCGCAGGATTACGTGATCGACCTCGGTTCCGGCGACGGCCGCACCGTGATTGCCGCCGCCAAGCGCGGCGCCAGGGCGCACGGCATCGAGTACAATCCCGACATGGTGGAACTCTCCAAGCGCAACGCGGCCAAAGAAGGGGTCAGCCAGCGGGCAACTTTCGTCAGGCAGGATTTGTTTCAGAGCGATCTTTCCGAGGCGACGGTAATCACGATGTTTCTGCTGCCGGATATCAATATTCGCCTGCGCCCGAAAATTTTGGACCTGCGGCCGGGGACGCGCATCGTGTCCAATTCCTTCACCATGGGCGATTGGGAGGCCGACCAGACCGCCAGCGTGAAAAACGGCTGCGCTTCCTATTGCACGGCGCTACTGTGGATCGTGCCGGCGAAAGTCGGCGGTGCGTGGCAGTTGGGCGACGGCGTCCTCACCGTCAACCAGAGCTACCAGATGTTTTCGGGTTCGCTGCAGAGCGGCGGCAAAATCATTCCGCTCGCCAACGGCAAGCTCAACGGCGAACGGATTACTTTCAACGCCGGCGGCGTTCTCTACGTGGGCCAGGTCAAAGGCAACAGCATCGAAGGAACTCTCAGCACCGGCGGCAACTTTAGGGCGACGCGGGCGAACGCTCCTCAGTGAGCGGTGAGCCGTGAGCAGTGATCCGGTTTCGGTCGCGTCATTCGTGCCGAATCTTTGTCATATTGTGCACCGCCCTTATTCCCACCGGCCAAAGCTTTGATCGTCACCGCGGTGACGGTGATTGCAAGCTTCCTTGGAGGAACAGAAACCAATGACTTTCGTTGTTAATCTCCGCCGGCTGTTGCCGCTTCTCTTGGC
>CAZILB010000087.1:7387-16320 GCA_964539925.1 uncultured Syntrophobacter sp.
AGAAACCAATGACTTTCGTTGTTAATCTCCGCCGGCTGTTGCCGCTTCTCTTGGCTCTCATTTTCGCCACGGGCGCGCCGGCGCAGGCTCAACCGGCGCAGCAAGAGTATCAGCCGCAGGTGGGTCAGGCGGGAAAAGATGTCGTCTGGGTGCCGTCGCCGAACGTGATGGTGGAGAAGATGCTCGACCTCGCCCGTTTGACGCCGCAGGACTATTTGATCGATCTCGGCTCGGGCGACGGCCGCACTGTGATCGCCGCGGCGAGGCGCGGCGCCCGCGCCCACGGCATCGAGTACGACCCCAACCTGGTCGAATTATCGAAACGCAGCGCCGCCGAGGCAGGCGTCAGCGACCGGGCGACATTCGCCAGGGCGGATCTATTTGCCAGCAATTTTTCCAAGGCTACCGTCATCACGATGTTTCTATTGCCCGAGATCAATTTAAAGCTGCGCCCGCGACTGCTCGATCTGACGGCCGGGACGCGCATCGTTTCCAACACTTTTACCATGGGCGACTGGCAGGCCGATGAGACAGCCAGCGCCAGCGTCGACTGCGCCGGCTGGTGCACCGTGATGTTGTGGATTGTACCGGCCAAAGCGGAAGGCACGTGGAGGTGGGCGGAAGGGGAATTGACGCTAAAACAAAACTTCCAGACGGTTTCGGGCAGGCTCAAAAACGCCGCCGGCACGCTGCCGGTCACCGGCAGGCTGCGCGGCGACCAGATCGCTTTCGCCGCCCGCGGCGCCGAGTACACCGCCAAAATTTCCGGCGCCAGCATGGAGGGTTTCGCCCGGGCGGGCGGACAGGACAGTAAATTCAGCGCGTCGCGCATCGGTCAATAGCCCAGCTCGGGAAAAAAAGGGCGGCGGTGAGCTTCACGCCGCCCTTTTTTTGCCTTCGAGCCGGAGGAAGGGTTACTCGATGCGCAACAGGCGCTTGGCGTTGCCTTCGAGCATCAGCAGCTTGTCGGCGTCGGGGATGTCGAGTTGGGAGACTTTTTTCGCCGCGTTCCAATCGCCCAAATCATAGGGATAATCGGTGCCGACCATAATGTGGTCGATGCCGCCGAGGCCGATCAAATACTTGAGCGTATCGAGGCGGTAAATCATGTTGTCATAGTAGATGTTCTTCAGATACGCGCTCGGCGCCATTTTCGCTTTCGCCGCACGGGCGCCGGCGCGAACCTCCCACCCCTGGTCGAAGCGGCCGAGGTGGTAGGGGAAAAAGCCGCCGCCGTGGAGAATGCAGAGCTTTAAGTTGGGGAAGCGGTCGAACACGCCGCTGTAAGTCAGAAACCCGAAGCACAGCGCGCTGTCGGCGGGGTTGCCGCAGATGAGCTTCAAGCCATAGGGGTTCATTTTGTCGGCGCCGGCCACGTCTTCGGGGTGCATGATGACCATAACGTCGAGTTCCTGCGCCTTGGCCCAGAACGGATCGAACTCTTCGGTGCCGTAGTAAGTGCCGTTGACGTTGGTGCCGATGTAGCCGCCGCGGAAATTCAGATCGCGCACGGCGCGCTCCAATACTTTGGCGGCGCGCTTGGGATCTTGCAGCGGCACAGATGCCATGCCGACGAAGCGGTCGGGATAACGTTTGACCAGCTCGGCGATGCCGTCGTTATAAACATTGCACCAGTTCTCACCCTGCTCGCCGGTGAGCCGGTAGCCTAGAGTCGCCGTATGCGCTTCCAGCGCGGCCATGGCGAGCTCGGAGTCGGCCATCATTTTCAACCGCTGGTCCACTGCCGGCAGCTCGGGATGGAGAACAAACGGCGGGCCGCCGGCGAAGGAGAGCGATTTGCTGCCGTCTTTTTCGATCAGCTCGACGCCGAGGTGTTTGCCGTTCTTTGTCGCCTCTTCCAGGAGGCTGGCGGGAACATAATGGTGGTGCACGTCGATTGCGCAACCTTTCATGGCCATATCAATCCTCTTTGCTCAGGTGATTTTCTGATGAATACAACCGGCATTGCCCCGCACCCCGGCCCCCTCCCGGAGGGAGAGGGCCGGATGATAGGCATGAAACGCGATAGGAAGCAGCCTCAATGGGGAACGCACAACTGCTGGCGGCGCACCCTGCCGGGGAAGACATCGTGAATTTGTCCGTCTTCCACCACCGCGGCGCCGTTGACCATCACGGCCTTGATGCCCGGCGGATGGCGCTTGACTTCCTGCGCGTCGACCATTTCGGGCAGCTTCTTGCTGACTAGATCGTCGATTTTGTCGGCGTCGAATACCGTCACGTCGGCGGGCATCCCTTCTTTCAACACGCCGCGGTTGAGGCGCAGTTTTTGCGCCGGATAGCCGGTGAGTTTATGCACCGCCTGTTCGAGGCTGAAGAGATTTTTTTCACGGCGCCAGTAGCCGAGCACTCGGGTCGGTGCGCCATGCCAGAAGAAACGGTCGAGATGCGCGCCCACGTCGGTGCCGATCAGGCTGGTGTCGGATTTGATCATCTCGGCGAGCAGCTCCGGATGCGCGTTGGCGAGGCCATGATAGCAGATGCCCGAGTTGAGATCGTCTTCCAGCCAGGTGTCGAAAAATGCATCCACCGGCGCTTTTTCCGTCAGCCGGGAAATTTCTTCGACGTTCTTGAGCTCCAGTTTCTTGAGCTCCGGTTTTTCCAGATGTTCGAAAACCACCCGGTCCCAACCATGCCATTCGGGAAATTCGAGCTTGCCTTCGCAGGCGATGCGCTCTTGCTCGATCTTGCGCCGAATATCCTTGTCTCGGAGCTTGCTCTTGAGATCGCTTGAATTCTTGATCGCTTCCCAGGTCGGCAGGCCGTTGAACAGGAAGCAATCATCGAAATTGAAGCGGCGGATATGCTGGTAGGGGATCACCACGCCGTAGATATCCTGGCCGCGCTTCTGCGCTTCTTCCATGTAACGGATCGATTTCATGCCCTGGTCTTTCTGTCCGGGCCGGACGCGGAACTCGTTGCCGATCTGCAGCGTCTTGATCTTGGTCAGCATCTCGGGGACGCCGGATTCCGGTTGAAGAATCATCTGAAAGCCGTTGAACTGAAAACAGCCGCCATACTCGGCGGCAACGCCGGCAAGCTGGATGATCTCGTCGTGTTCGGCAAATGTGCTGGGCGTGCCGGCGTGAATCGCCGGGCCGCCGCGCGGGCTGGTGGAAAAACCGATGGCGCCGAGCTCCATGCCCTCGCGGACCATCTTTTTCATGGCGTCGAGCTCTTCCGGATTGGCGGCGCGCTGATAGGCGGCTTCGCCCATGACCGTCAAACGCACGGGCGAGTGCGGCATGAGCGGCAGGACGTTGAGCGCCACCTTGCCTTCAAGGTAATTCAAGTATTCGCCGAAGGTGTTCCAGCGCCAATCCTTGTCGTCCACGTATTTGTCCAAAACCCGGCGCAGATACTGCACCAGCACCTGGCGCGGCTCCGGCTTGGGCGGGACGGGCGCGCACGAGGCGCCGCAGTCGCCGATGACGATGCTGGTGACGCCGTAGTTAATCACCGGGTTGCCGTTTGGATACTGCACCACAAAAGCGTCCATGTGGGTATGCGCATCGATGAAGCCGGGCGCCACCACATGGCCTTTGGCATCGATTTCTTTCTTTGCCGCTCCGAGATTTTTGCCGATGGCGCTGATCTTTTCCCCGTCGATGGCGACATCGGCCGCAAAGCCGGGACTGCCGGTGCCGTCGATGACGGTGCCGTTCTTGATCACCAAATCGTGAGCCATAGTTGCCTATCCTCCCTTCGGAATCTCAAATAGAATGTTTATCCCACCTAAACGGTCGGGCTGTCAACCGGCATAGGCAGTTCGCTAGCAATTCAGTTTAGGCGTTGATCACGGCCGTGCAGCGGCAATGAGAATAAAGCAGATTTTTCGCTGCGCTCAGAATGACGCTCGCGTGGAAGTGTCATCCTGAACGGAGTGAAGGATCTGCTTTCAAAAGGAGAGTCGCTACCGGCAGTTTTGCAGCCGGCTCAGAAGGCTCAAAAGCGCCGTATGATCGAATGAGAATGAAAATAGGATTTCCGCGGAATGGCGATTCAATTGCAAACCAAGGTGGTTGAAACAAGCGGTTGCCGGGTCCCGCTAGGGCGTTGTTTTGTCGGGGCGGGTTTCAAAACCGCCCCGACGGTTCGAAAAAAACTGCGCGCGAAAGGATCAGATGGCGTCGTCCGGACGTTCGTATTTCGCCTTGCCCAAGCGCTCTTTAAGAGTCGGATAGGCGACGGTGAAAAGGGTCAGCGCGATCAGACCGATGACCGTGGGGAAGGCGAGCCATCTGGCGCCGTAGGCGGCCGTCGATATCCAGAGATAGTTTTCCGCAATCTTGCCGAGCGTAAGCCCCAGAATTAATGGCGGCCGCGGCCAGCCGAATTTCACCATGCAATAGCCGATGAAGCCGAAGACCAAGGTGAAGATGATGTCGGTGAGACTGTTGTTCGCGGTAAAGGAGCCGATGAAAACCAGAAACATCAAGAACGGAATGAGCAGTGTGCCGCGAATGAAGGTCAACGCCGCCAGATGATTCAAGATCAGGAAACAGACCGCCGCCACGATGATGTTGGAGAGGATCAATACCCAGACCATCGAGAAAGTCACATCGAGGCGCGACTTGAGCATTTCGGGACCGGGATTGAGGCCGACGATCAGCATCGCGCCGAGGAGCAACGCCATGGAGCCGCTGCCGGGAATGCCGAAGGCGAGGGTCGGTATCAGATCGCCGCCGCGGGTGGAATTATTGGCGGCTCCGGGTCCGAGCAGGCCTTCGACCGCACCTTTCCCGGCTCGTGATTTATCCTTTAAACCCTGTACGGCGTGGGCGTAAGAAATCCATTGGGCGACGTTGGCGCCCAGTACCGGCAGGACGCCGAAGTAAACCCCGATCAAACTGCAACGCACCACCAGCCAGAAATGGCGAAAGGTGTCCTTGACGCCTTCCATGACGCCGGTTAGTTTTCCGGTTTTCTGGCCGCCGGCGATGCTGGTGCCGCGTACGGCCAGGTCGACGATTTCCGGTATCGCGAACAGCCCGACAACGACCGGGATGAGGTCGAGGCGATCCCAGAGATAAAGCGAGCCGAAAGTGTAACGCAAAGAACCGGTCTGAGGATCGACGCCGATGGCGGCCAACATCAATCCAAGGCCGCCGGCCAACAGCCCCTTGATCAATGACGCGCCGGCCAGGGTGCCGATGAAGGTGATGCCCATAATCGCGATGATAAACAGCTCCGGCGAGCCGAACAGGAGCACCAGCGGGCGCATGATCGGAATCGATATCGCCAACGACAGCGCGCCGATGATCGCTCCCATTACCGACGCCGTGATCGCGGCGCCGAGGGCGCGGCCGGCTTCGCCTTTCTTCGACATCGGATAACCGTCGAGTATCAAGGCGGCCGAGGACCCCTCCCCGGGGATCCCAAAGAGTATCGAGGTCAGGTCGCCCGTGGTACCGGTGACGGCGAGCATGCCGAGAAGGAAGGCAAAGGCGGAAATGGGATCTTTGATGTTGTAGGAAAACGGCAGCATCAAGGCGAGGGTCGCCAGACCGCCGATGCCCGGCAGGAGACCGACCCAGAACCCAATCGCGATGCCGGCGAGCATGTAACCAAAGGCCGGCCACGCCAGCACCTGCCAGAATCCTGAGATAAATGCCTCAAGCATATGGTCTCCGCGTGGATCTTTGCCGCAGGCCTAAAATAGGCCTTTAGTTTTACTCTTATTGTCGCAGCCCTTTCACGCCAGCGGTTCCTTGCTGCCAAAAGAGTATTTTTTGCGGTGGTTTTAGTATCCCTGGTTTGTTTTTCCTGGATTGATGCCTTTCTAGTGAACCAATCCACTGCCTTAACGTCTCGGGGAACGATCGTCCCAGTTGACAAATTTCGCTGGCGGCTCAATAGTGCCGGCATGCTGCGCAAGTTTCTGGCCGTTGTGCTCGTGCCTTCCTGGCTCCTGCTATCAGCATTAGACGTATTGGAGGGTTGGGATATTCAGAGCCAGAGCGAAATTTGCGGCGCCAAGACCGTTGCTGCTTCCGGCTCAGCGCCTTTGAGCCGCTGGGCTAACAACATCATCGTCGAAACCGCCGATGACTCGGAGCCCCGGGAATCGGCGGCCATAGACCTGCCCCTCGCCCGACAACCCGCCAAGGTTCGCGATGCCTTTCTCAAAGCGGCCAGGCTCCATAAACTGCACCGGGTTTTTCTTATCTGATCCGACCTTCCCAGTGCGGGATTTCTATATCAGTCGCCGTAAATGTTATCGGCAGGAATGGGCATCGTTTCGCCCCGGTGCCGGGGCAAGGACATACTCGAGGAGAGGTAAATGGAAGAATTTCCGATCTGGCTAAAAGGCGCCGTATGGTTGATTGTTTGCGGCACCGTTGTTTACGTGGTCGCGCAGTCTGTCATCAGCTTGATGAACTAAAAGTGTTGCCGCTGCCGGCTCGGCGGCGCGCTGTCGCTGCCGAGCCGGCTCAAGCAAATCGTCCGCGCGATAGGGACTACTTTGGCGCGCTCGCAAAGATCGTCGGGATCAGTTCCAGGGGTTGAGATTACTTGCTCAAAATTCGTTTCAGAGCGGCAGCGATCTCCGGCGGCTGGTCGACGACTTCCTTGGCCAGTTTTTCCAGCTCTTCGCCGCCGACCGGCTTCGCTTGCCAATTGCGTTTTCTCAACTCTTCGTTGAATTCCGGGTCCTTGAACATGTTGGCAAAGGCTTGCCGCAGGATTTTCAAGCGCTCCGCGGGGACACCGGGAGTGGAGACAATCGGACGCGAGCCGAAGCCCCATATGCCCAGGTAGGCGCTGACCAGCCGGCGCTTGGCCTCCGGCACCTTGTACTGTTCCATCAGCTCGAAAATTGTCGGCACATCGGGCAGATTGGGATGGCGGCTGCGCTCGGTTTGCAGCCAGATGCGAACAAAGCCGGTCTTGATCCAGGTGCGAAAGGGCTCCCGGCCAAAGAAACCGTCGATGGTGATCGCTCGGCACTGCACCTCGCCGCGTTCCATCGCCAGATCTTGCTCGGCGCCGCCGCGATAACCGCTGATGACATTGAATTTGAATCCAAAAGCCTCTTCGACCAGACGCGGGACGTCGTACCCGGTACTGCCCACCCCGGTGGCGGAGCAACGCGGCGGTTCGCTGGTCACGCGCAAATCGTCGAGGCTTTTTATCGGCGTGTCGCTGCGCATGTACAACAGGTGGCCGCCGCGCTCGGGAGTCATGATCCACGAATATTTTGGCCAATCGAATTGAACTTCTTTGCGGCCGATCATCTGCGCCATGAACAGCGCGCCGCCGAAGGAACCCAGGGTCAGGCCGTCCGGCTTGCTGATGTTGTAAATGTGATTGGCGGCGATCATCGACCCGGCTCCCGGCATATTTTGCACGATGAAGTCGGGATTGCCGGGAATATGTCGGCCGAGATAGCGGGCGTAGGTTCGCGCCCAGAGATCGTGATTGTCGCCCGCTTGGTAGCCGACGATGACGCGGATGGTCTTGCCTTGATAGAAATTCCCTTGAGCGAAAGAAAAGTTGACCCGGAAAGGGTTCCCCATGATGCCGATCAGGAGAAATAGGACTACCCTCGCAAGGTAGCAGATTTTCGATCGCGTGCCCCACGCAGACTGCGAGTTCCTGTTCACGGCGCACCTCGCTTCAAAACGCGCCAAACCCGGCGCGGCCATAGTATTCGATCGGCAGTTACTTTCCGAGCACCCACTTCATCTTTTCGAGAACGTCCTGAGGCTGGGAAGTGACCTCTTTCGCGCGGGCTTGCATCTCTTCGCCCGATAGCGGCCGAACCTCCCAATTCCGTTTGGCCGCTTCTGCTAAAAGCTCCGGATCCTTTAAAGCCCTGGCATAGGCATCGCGCAAGATTTTTACGCGATCAGCTGGCGTTCCCGGCGGTAGCGTCACGGGTCTTCCCATGGTCGCGGCGGTTAGAATGACCGTAGCCAGCCGTCTCCCCGACTCCGGTGTTTTGTACTGCTTCATGAGTTCCCAGAGGGTGGGCGTGTCTTTCATCCTCGGGTCGCGTCTCTGGCCGGTCTGCAGAACCACCCGGGTGAAGCCGGTGGCATGCCACCGCGTATAGGGTTCCCTGCCGAAATAGGTCGCTACCAGAGGCGACCAACATACCACCTCGTTTCGTTCCACCGCCAAATCGATTTCCGCGCCTCCCTGGTAGCCGCTGACGATGTGAGTCTTGATCCCTAAGACCTCCTCCAATAGCCGCGGGATGTAGTGTCCGGTCGTGCCAGTCCCGGAGCTGCCGCATTTCGGCGGTTCCTTGGCGTGGCGCAGATCGTCGATGGTCTTAAATGGCGCATCGGTGCGTATGTAGTGCAGGATCTCGTTCTGCTCCGGCGAACCGATCCAGAGAAACTTGCTCCAATCGAACTTGACCTCGTCGCGCTTGATCAATTGGTCGAAGTAGAGCGCGGGATTGAAGGCTCCCAACGTCAGGCCGTCGGGTTTGGCGATGTTGTAAACGTAATTGGCCCCGACGAGCCCGCCGGCTCCGGGCATATTCTGCGGAACGATATCGGGATTGCCTGGAATATGTTTGGAGAGATAGCGGATCATCATGCGCGGCCAGAGGTCGTACCCGCCTCCCGCGCTCGTGGCGATGATGAGCCTGATGGCCTTGCCCTGGTAGTAGGGCGCTTCTCCGCTCACGCCTTCCGTCGCGCCGGCCAAGATCAACCCAAGGCCGATCAGTGAGGCAAAAAGTCTCGGCCGCAATCGCCGACGGCGTCCGAGGATGGTTGTCGAAGCTTTCGTTGCCATGGTCCTGCTCCCTGCTGCGCCTATTTTTGAGCCGGCAGTCTCGCTCATAGCGGCTTTGTCACTTGCCGATGAGTCCTTTCACTTTCTCGACGATTTGCGGCGGCGTGGTCATGACTTCCTTGGCGAGGGCCTGCAACTGCTCGCCTGTCGCCGGGTCGATA
>CAZILB010000088.1:0-16304 GCA_964539925.1 uncultured Syntrophobacter sp.
CGGAGGGAGTATCTACACAAAAGCGCTAAGTCTGTCAAGGACTCCGGGAAAGGGGCAGTTCGAAGTCCATCCCCCATTGACTATCTTTTGGGCACGCAAATCAGTAGGAGAGATTTTATCGATCGGGCGAAGATAGTCCGTTCATTGCCGAAAGGTGTTGGCCGTGATAGATAACTGACCGATGGATGACAGTGAGCCAGAACCATCCCCCACAAGGATGGCTGCTTTTCGTTTTCCTTCCTTAAAGTTTTTTCAAGACAGCGTGGTATTTTACCGCGCCAAAGGATCTCGGCGGTTTTTTTCAACCGGCGTTGTCACGGGTGCGACTTGCGGTGCGATGCTTTCCCGCCTGCGTCGCCTTCTTAACCGATGGATCTAGTTGCCCTCCTCATCTGTATTTTTTCTCCGCATTTTTTTCCGGCGTCGAGATCGCTTTCTTTTCGATCAGCGATCTCAAGCTTCGCGTCTTGGCCGACGCCGGAGGCGGAAAGGCGAAGATAGCGCACCGCCTGCGTTCTAACCCGCAGCGCCTGCTCTCGACCATTCTGATCGGCAACAATCTGGCCAACATCGCGGCCGCCTCCCTAGCGACTCTGATTGCCTTGCGTCTGTTTGGTTCTCAAGCCGTCGCTGTCGTCACGGCGCTGTTAACCCTGATCATTCTGATTTTCGGCGAAGGTTTTGTCCCTGGTAGTGTGGAAATTCGTATTTTCGGTATCCATGCCTAAAAAATTTCTTCCACAATTGCCTTATAACGAACGATCTCGATGCAGCCAAGGCCTTGGGTACCCTCCTGTCACGCGGCCTTGAGCAGAGATAGCTGCTTGAGCTCGCGCCAGCCATCGATGCGCCGCATGCGGATCTGACCGCTGATGATCAGTCCAAACAGCAACAGCTCGGCGGCCTGCGCACTCGGCAAGGAACCCTGGGTCTTCACTCTGCGGCGAAACTCCCCGTTGAGCCGTTCGATCGCATTGGTCGTGCGTAGCGATTTCCATTGGCTTTGGGGAAATCGGTAAAACGTCAAAAGTTCCTCTCCACCCTCTTCGAGGCTAGTCACTACCTTGGGCAAAGCCTTTTTCCACTTCGCCACAAAGCTGTATTAAGTGATATAGTAAATTATTTTGCTAAAAAGTTGACAAATCCTCCCCGGGTAGACCGCCAAGGGCTGGATAATGCGGTCGAATTATTGGCTCAAAAAGCACCCGGTGCCAGGAATAAATACCTAGTCAACGAGGTGCTGGACGAAACGCTTCTCAACGAGCTCGAAGCGGAAGGATTCTTCAAAAACTTTCGTTAATTATTGGCGCGTTCCACCGTAGGATAGCGCCCGTTCGATCACCCGACACCGAAACCGTTTCGGTTTTTGCGGGATTTGAGGGGTTTAGCGCGGGACTTTTCGGGATTAAGTTGTGTGCTGACAAAGTGGACAACCACTTGGAAATTCAACTATTTCAACGGTTTTCACCGCCGACCCTTGTTATTCCGACCGGGGTTCAAATCCACTCGCCCCGACCATTCCTGCCTTAACGTTTTCCCGCCTCAGAGAGCTCGAACCAAATGCGCCCGGAAACATCGTGTTTTCGAGGAAGGCGGGAGTAAGCTTGGCAGGCGATTTGTCGGCGAGCACCTTAACGGAAACTCTTCCGCCTGCCTCGCCGCTGAGAGAGCTGTTTGGCCGCTTCGTCGGGTCCGCGGGGCGTTAAAAATGTTTGTTTTACTTCTTCCGATTCTTCTTGCCACTCAAACTCCCACGTAGGGTTATATTCCCATACGCCGGCCGGCATATCGAATTCCGGGAAACTTTTGGCCGTCTCTGGATCTTCAGTCCACAGTTTCTCGTAAAAAGCTTTCATTCGCGCAACGATCACCTCGGAGGGGACGTATCGATCCCACACAGCATCAGGGTCTCGACTTTTCAGCTCAAGGATATAGGGATCGTCGTCCGGGTAGTTAATCCCCGCAGGAAGGTCCTTTATATAACCGCGTTCGTCTTCGAAGTAATCATCCAGCTTTCTAGCTAACATCGAACCTCCTGCTTTTTCGACGGTGGCCTCGCCGATTTGTCGATCGATCGGCGCACCAACTTCTGCGTATGCTAGTGCACGCACTATGCCAACTTTGAATTTGTTATTTATTGGGATTATTCGGACGACGAATACTCTTTTGGCAACCGATATGTGAAGTCGCCTCTGTCAAGCGCAAAAGTTATGGCACGCTCAACGTGGCAAATCTAAATCTGCTATCCAGGGCCTTGCATTAACGCCTGCTGTCTTCCTAAATGGCGGGAGGGCGCTAACGGAAAAGGGGACATTCTGAATTTCTCGGCCTAACCCTCTGATTCAGGCCGGCGCGCAATACGCGCGGCTGAGCGCGGGAATTAGCGTGCCATGGAACTGATTTCTCCTACAGTCAATCACTTCTGGGCAAACGCGGAGGGGGCGCTTTCGGGCGATCCATGGCAACAAACTCAATCGCGCGAGGGAGGACTCTATGAGACTGACACGGCGAGACATGGTGAAGCTGAGCCTGGGAATGGCTGCAGCGACTGCGCTGCGGCCCTTTCCCAAACTCTTCGCGCAGAGTGCTGTGATCGCCAAGCCCATACCGTCCAGCGGGGAGCGGATTCCGGTCATTGGAGTCGGAACCAGAGATTACACCTCGGACCCCCCGAAGCTTCGGGCGGAGCTCAAAGAGCTTCTCCGCCGGCTCCCTATGTTAGGCGGAGCAGTGATCGACACGGCGACTGGATACCAGCGGGGAGAGTCGGAGACGGTGATCGGCGACTTGGTGTCCGAGCTGGGCAATCGCGACCGGCTATTTTTCGCCACCAAGGTGAACGCGGCCGGCAAACAGGAGGGCCTGTCCCAGATCGAGCAGTCCTTCCGGCGGCTCCGCACAGACCGCATCGATTTGCATGCGGTGCACAATATCCGCGACACCGCGACGCAACTGCAAACATTGCGTGAAATGAAGCAGGCCGGACGCATCCGCTATGTCGGCATCACGACCTCGTCCGCGCGCCAGTACCGAGAGTTTGAATCCGTTATGAGAAGCCAGGAGCTGGATTTTATACAGGTGGATTACGCTCTGGACAACCGCGAATCCGAAGTTCGCATCCTGCCTCTGGCGGCGGATCGCGGCATGGCCGTCATGGTGAACATGCCGTTCGGCTACGGCCGTCTTTTCCCGAAGGTGAAGAACGTGCCGCTGCCGGATTGGGCCGAACAGTTCGACGCCAAAAGCTGGGCGCAATTCTTCCTCAAATACGTCGTTTCGCATCCCGCCGTGACCTGCGCGATCCCTGGGATGCGGCGCGTGCCGCATCTGCTCGACAACATCCAGGCCGCGCAGGGACGGCTGCCGGACGCTGCCATGCGGCGCCGCATGGAGCGGTACTTCGACAACCTCTGACAGTGCCGGATGCAAATCTGCGAATGCAGGCACGGACATGCTCGTTTCTCAACTGCGCGTCCTCCAACTGCTATGCGGGACGTTGTTGACTGGATTTCGCCCCGACCATTTTTCTCGACGTCATTGAATCAAAAAGCAAAGCTGTGTTTTCAGGCCGGGCACTGGCGGAGCGCATCGATCCGTTCGACGGGCGTGGGGTGGGAGTAATGGTAGGCCGAATACCAGGGATGCGGCGTCAGGTTTGACGAATTTTTAACCGCCAATTGTATCAGCGCTTCTTCCATCGGCTTGCCGTCGCGCAGCGTCAGCGCGGCGAAACGGTCGGCCTCGTATTCATGCTTGCGCGACAGCCGATTCATCAGGGGCCCGAGGTAAAATGTAAACGGACCCGACAGGAGGGCGAATAGGACCAATGCGGCGTGGGCGCTCGGCTCGATGCCGAAAGCGGCAAACAGCGGCGGGTAATTCAGCAGCAAGCTCAACAGGTAAAGGCCGGCGAAGAGAAACACGGTCTGCACCAGCAACATGCGCCGAATATGTTTCATCTTGTAGTGACCCATCTCGTGCGCGAGCACGGCCAATCCTTGATCGACGGTCATCTGCTCGATGAGCGTGTCGAATAAAACGATCCTTTTAGACTTGCCGATGCCCGTAAAGTAGGCGTTCGAGTGGGCCGAACGCTTCGATCCGTCCATGGAATATATCCCGCTCGTTTGAAATCCCACCTGATCCGCCAAAGCCAGAATCCGATCGCGAAACTCGCCTTTTTTCAAGGGTTCGAATTTGTTAAACCAGGGCGCGATAAAAGTCGGAAAGATCACGATCATCAGGAGTTGAAAGGCGCTGATGAAAACAAACGCCCAGAGCCACCAGTAGCTCCCCGTCGCCTGGATAAGCCAGAGGACGACAAAAAGGAAGGGGACGCCGATCATCAAAGCAAGCAGGATACCCTTGATCTTGTCGGTGATATAGAGACCGAGCGATGTCTTGTTGAAGCCGAAGCGGCTTTCCAGGCCAAAGGTCGAATAGAGACCGACCGGCAGACTGAGAAGGGAAAAAAGGAAGCCGACGGCAAAACAAAAAAGAATGCCATGGCCGTAAACACCGAGCCCCAGGGAGTCGGACCAGCCGCGGGCCAGATTATCGACAAGAGCGAGCGCCCCGCTGAACAGAACGGCCAGCAGGCACAGCCGGCCGTAGATGTCGGCCCAGCGCTCAAAACCTCCTCTGGCCAGCGTGTACTGAACCGATTTCTCATAGGCCTCTGCGCTCATCCTCGCGCGAAAAAATTCGGGAATTTTTCTCTCAGCCGAGCAGGCGCGCACATGGCGCAGGTTGAGTTCGTTGAGCGCGAACTCCATCACAAATTCAACGCTAAACAAAGCCAGAAACAACAGAACGATCGGTTGTTCCATTCGGGAGTGACGCGTTGAGAAGAAACCGCTACGCCGGCAGCTTCTCGGCGTTCGCCGATGCCGGCGTCGTGTAAGTAAATGTCAGTTGGCCGTCGTTCTCATCGACCTCGACCTTGCCGCCGTTTTGCAGCTTGCCGAACAAGATCTCGTCGGCGAGCACTCGCTTGATTTCATTTTGAATCAAACGAGCCATGGGCCGGGCGCCGAAGGTCGCATCGTAACCCCGCTCGGCAAACCAGCGGCGCGCCTTTGGGGTCAATTGCAGCAAAACTTTCTTGTCGTTCAGCTGGTGGTCCAGCTCGATGATAAATTTATCGACCACCCGCTCGATATTATCCTGACTCAGCGAGTTGAAGGTAATCATCGCGTCGAGCCGGTTGCGAAACTCGGGGCTGAACATTTTCTCGATGGCTTCCTTGCCCTTGCCGACATTGGACCTGGCGCCAAAGCCCAGCGGCGCGCCGCTCATCTCTCGCGCGCCGGCATTGGTGGTCATAATCAGGACGATATTGCGAAAGTCGGCTTTCTTGCCGTTATTATCCGTCAAGGTCGCGTGGTCCATCACTTGAAGCAGAATATTGAACAAATCCGGATGCGCTTTTTCGATCTCGTCGAGCAGCAGGACGGCATAAGGGTTGCGATTGATGGCGTCGGTCAACAGGCCGCCCTGGTCGAAGCCGACATAGCCCGGCGGCGCGCCGATCAGGCGCGACACCGTGTGCTTTTCCATGTATTCGCTCATGTCGAAGCGAAGAAATTCGATGCCCATGACATGCGCCAACTGTTTGGCCAATTCGGTCTTGCCGACACCCGTCGGGCCGGCGAAGAGAAAACAGCCGATGGGCTTTTCCGGCTGACCCAGGCCCGAGCGGGAGAGTTTGATCGTGCTCGCCAGAGTCTCGATGGCCGTATCCTGGCCGAAAACGACAAGTTTCAGGTCGCGCTCCAGGTTTTGCAATTGCTCTTTGTCCGAGGTCGAGACCGTGCGCGGCGGAATCTTGGCGATTTTGGCGACGATTCTCTCGATGTCCTTCGGGATGATCAATTTGCGCCGCTTTTCCGCCGGCTGAATCTTCACCGCCGCGCCGATTTCGTCGATCACGTCGATCGCTTTATCGGGCAAGCGCCGGTCGTTGATATGTTTCGCCGAGAGCTTAACCGCCGCGCGGATGGCGCCGCTGCTGTACTGCACCCCGTGGTGCTTTTCGTAGTGGGGCTTCAACCCTTCAAGAATCTGGATCGCTTCATGCTGGCTCGGTTCCGCCACTTCGATCTTCTGGAATCGCCGCGCCAGCGCGCGGTCGCGCTCGAAGTAGCTTTTGTAGTCGTGATAGGTCGTCGAGCCGATGCATTTGAGCTCGCCGGAGGCGAGCGCGGGCTTGAGAATGTTCGAAGCATCCATGGAGCCGCCGCTGGTGGCGCCGGCGCCGACGATGGTGTGAATCTCGTCGATGAACAGGATCGAGTTGGGATGTTTCTTGAGGCCGTTCAAGACGCCCTTTAAGCGCGCTTCAAAATCGCCGCGAAATTTGGTGCCGGCGAGCAGCGCCCCCATATCTAGGGCATAGATGACCGCATCCTTGAGCGCATCGGGAACCACCCCTTGATGGATTTTGAGCGCCAGCCCTTCGGCGATGGCCGTCTTGCCGACCCCGGGATCGCCGACGTAGATCGGATTGTTCTTGCGCCGCCGGCAGAGCACGTGAATGGTGCGCTCGATCTCGTCCTGCCGGCCGATCAAGGGATCAATATGACCCCGCCCGGCCTTGTCCACCAGATTGACGGTAAAAGCCTCCAGCGGATTCACCCGCCGAGCCGGCCGCCCTTCCTCGTCCTGCTCCTCGTCTCCGCCCGCCTCGGCTTCTTCCTCCGAAGGAATCTTGGAGACGCCGTGGGAAACGTAGTTCACCACGTCGAAACGGTTGATGCCCTGCTCTTCGAGCAAATAAATCGCATAGGACTCGGGCTCGCGGTAAAGAGCGATCAAGACATTGCCGCCGTTGATTTCCTTGCGCTCCGCCGACTGCGCATGGATCACCGCCCGCTGCAGCACGCGGTGAAAACTCAAAGTCTGCTGCGGCTCCTGATCCCAGCCCTCGGGCAGGGATTCCAACTGGCCGCTAAAGAACTCCTCCAGCGATTGCCGCAGCCGGTCGACGTCCCCGCCGCAGGCGACGATGGCCGCTTTGCCGTCCTTGTCCCTGAGCAAGGCATAAAGGAGATGCTCGAGGCTGACATATTCATGGCGCCGGGTTTTGGCTTCCTTGAGGGCAAAATTGAGCGTGGCTTCCAGTTCTTTACTGATCATCGTTAAGCCTCTTCCATGGTACACTTCAGCGGATATTCATGCTGCTTCGCGAGATTCTCTACAAGCGCGACCTTGGTCTCGGCAACCTCGTAGGTATAAACTCCGGCGACGCCGATGCCTTTTTTATGCACGTGGAGCATGATTTGAACCGCTTCGGTGTGCTCTTTGTGAAAAACATACTGGAGAATTTGCACGACGAATTCTTTGGTCGTGTAATCGTCATTGTGCAGCAGAACTTTGTAAAGAGGCGGCCGCTTGACCTTTTTTTTAGTTTCTGTGGCGCTTTCGTGCTCGAATTCGGTCTCCCTGCGGCTCATGACCGGCATGCCTCCTTGGAAACGGAATTAAATTTAACATGGTCGAGCGCCCCGTCGCAATCCGGGCGGCCCCCCCTACAATCAAATAGACCAGACATCTCTTGAACCCGGCACCGGAAGAAGTGGTATAGTGGAGGAGGTTTTTACGCGAGCGGTCGGTGCTCGAAGGCGCAACCCAACCCGGGAGGTCCGCTATGCTCTCCAATAAAGTGAGCGAGATCATGACTACCAAGGTGACCATCGCCCCAGTGTCGGTGTCGATTCTCGAAGTCATGCAAATGATGGTCGCCGAAGATGTCGGACGGATTATCATCGCCGACGCCGAAGTGCCGATCGGCATCTTTACCGAAAAGGATGTCTTGAGACGGGTCGTCGGCGCGAAGATCGATGTTCGGAAAACCGCCATCCGACAAGTGATGACGTCGCCGGTTCGAGCGGTGCGCGAAGAAACGCATATCGTCGATGCTTTCGCCAAGATGTACCGAGGCAAGTTTCGCCACCTGCTGGTGCGCGGACGGCGGGGCAAAATCATCGGCATCGTTTCCATGCGGCGCATTCTCAATATCGCCGTGGAACTTGGCCAGGGCATGAGCGAAACGAGGACGTTGGCCGATATCGCGGCGCCGGCAATCGTTTCGGTGCCTCCGTCGGCGAGCGTCTACACAACCGTCGAGCTTATGAATCAGCGTAACGTACCGGCCGTGGTGGTCATCGACGAAGCGCAAGGCCGTAACCCTTTGGGCATCTTCACCGAGCGTGACGCCCTTAAGCGTGTGGCCACCAAGGAACTGGACGTCATCGAAACGCCGATCAAGCAGGTCATGACAACGCCGGTGATTACCATGCCTCGAACCGCCCTGGTCGGCGGCGTTTTGGCGGAAATGTATCGCCGCGATATCCGCAATATGCCGGTTTGCGGCGCCGATGGCGCGCTCAGCGGCCTGGTATCCATGCCCGAAGTGCTGCAATACGCGAAGGCTTTTGATATCGACGAACAGGTGCGCCGGACCTGGAAGGAAGTGGCCGAATATCTCGATACAGAGGACCAGTATACACCGGGCTAGCCGACCATAAATCATTGTCTTTTAAGCGGAACATGCTAGAATTCCGAAGATGCCATTCGGCCCACAGGAGGTTGCATTTTGGATACACCGTTAATTAACGATCTGAACATCTGCGTCGCCACCGAGAACGGTTCGGGAAGTGCGTCTTCGAACAATGTTCTTTTCAAGGCGATCTTTAAAATGGGCATTCCCTGTTCTTCCAAGAACATGTTCCCCTCGAATATCCAGGGGCTGCCCACATGGTATCAGATTCGCGCCTCTGCGGAGGGCTACTCAAGCCGCAAAGACGTGATCGACGTCATGGTCATGTTCAACGACGCGACGGCGGCAAAGGATATCTACCGTGTGCGCGACGGGGGTCTGCTTTTATACGACGACTCCACGCCTCTTGCCGCGACCTTGAAGCGCGACGGCGTGCAGTACATCGGCTTCCCGGCCAACAAGCTCGTCGCCAAGCTCGTGCCCGCATCGCCGCTGCGCGCCAAGCAGCGCAATATGGTCTATGTCGGCGCCCTGGCTTACCTGTTCGGTATTGATATGTCGGTGATCAAAGCCGTGCTCGAAGACACCTTTGGTAAGAAACCCGCGGTGATCGAGTCCAATCTCGTCTGCATCGACGCCGGATACCAATATTGCAAAGAACAGGGCTTCAAACAAAACATTGCCCGTCTCGAAACGATCCCCAACGGCAATCAAGACAAGATCATCACCGAAGGCAACACGGCCGCGGCCCTGGGCGCCATTTACGGCGGCGCTTCGGTCATTTGCTGGTATCCGATCACGCCTTCGAGTTCGCTTGCGGAGTCCATGGAATATTACCTGCCGCGCTTGCGCAAACCTAAAGACGGCAAAAAAACCTACGCCATCGTCCAGGCGGAAGACGAGATCGCCTCTGCCGGCATGATCGTCGGCGCCGGCTGGTCGGGCGCGCGCGCCATGACCTCGACCTCCGGTCCCGGGCTTTCGTTGATGAACGAGTCTATCGGCCTGGCCTATTTCGCGGAGATTCCCTGCGTATTTTTCATCATCCAGCGCGGTGGACCGTCGACGGGCCTGCCGACCAGGACGCAGCAATCGGACATCTCACTGATGTACAACGCGTCCCACGGCGACACCCGCCACCTCATATTGATTCCCCATGACATGAATTCCTGCTTCGACTTCGCGCGCCAGAGTTTCAACTTTGCCGATCGCTTCCAGACCCCGGTTTTCGTTGCCATGGACCTCGACCTCGGCATGAACCTGTGGTCTTCCGAGCCGTTAAAGCTCCATCAGGAGCCGTTTGACTATGGCAAGCGGCTGGGCGCGGAGCAGCTCGATGAATGGACCAAGGCCGGCAAAAAGTTTCGCCGCTACTTTGATCAGGACGGCGACGGCATCCCCTATCGCACGGTTCCGGGCAATCAAAACCGCATGGCGTCTTACTTCACTCGCGGCTCGGGCCATGATGCCGACGCGCGCTATTCCGAGGACGAGCATGATTACAAGTACATCCTCGACCGGCTGCGCAAGAAGTTTGAAACCGCGCGCAAGTTTGTGCCCAAGCCGATCGTGGAAAGAGAACGGGGGGTCAAAACCGCCATCATCTGCTACGGCTCCAGTTACGAGCCGGTGCGCGAAGCCCGCGACCGCTTGAAAGCGCGCGGCTTGAAGACCAACCACATGTTGATTCGTGCTTTGCCGCTCACCAGCGAAGTGAGAGATTTTCTGGCCGAGCATGACACTATTTATCTGGTGGAACAAAACCGCGACGCACAGATGGCGACGATCATCAAAGACGAACATCCTGAGTTCGGCACCAAGATCGTCAGCGTACTGGTCTACAACGGACTTCCCGCGACCGCCGGCGAAGTCGTCAGGCAAATATTTGAGGCGGCCCAGTCCGCTCAACCGAAAACTGCTTAAGCAAAGGGACGCAACAATGGCAGAAGCGACACTCAATCGGCTCAATTTATCGGCAAAGGACTATGACGGCGCACCCTCGACCATGTGCCGGGGCTGCGGACACGACGCCATTTCAGCGTCGGTTCAGCGCGCTTACTTCGAGAACAGCATCGACCCGCGCAAAGTGGTCAAACTCAGCGGCATCGGCTGCTCTTCCAAAACCCCGGCCTATTTTCTCAGCCAGTCCTTTGGTTTTAACGCCGTTCACGGCAGAATGTCGGCGGTGGCGACCGGCGCGAATCTGGCGAATCATACTTTGATGCCGATCGGCGTCTCCGGGGATGGCGACACTTCGGCGATCGGCCTGGGCAATTTTTGCCACATGATGCGGCGCAACGTGAACATCACCTACATCATCGAGAACAACGGCGTCTACGGCTTGACCAAGGGCCAGTTCTCCGCCACGGCCGACGTGGGCTCGGTGATGAAAGGCGGCAAAGTGAACGATATTCCCGCCATCGACCTGGCCGAGTTGGCGATCACCCTCGGCGCGACCTACGTGGCGCGCAGTTTTTCGGGCGATCGCAAGCAGCTGACGCCGCTGGTTCAAGGCGCGCTGGCGCACAAGGGCAGCGCAATTTTGGACGTCATCAGCCCTTGCGTGACCTTCAACAACCATGAAGGCTCGACCAAGAGCTTGAAATACGTCAAAGGCCATCTTGACCCGATCCATGACCTCGACTTCATCCCGCCCTACGAGAACATTGAAGCGGATTATGATGAAGGCACCGATCATCAAGTCACCCTGCACGACGGCTCGCAAATCATTTTGCACAAGCTCGGCAAAGCTTACGACCCGACCAACAAGGCGCAGGCGATCCAGGCCATTCACGGCGCCATTGCCGAAGCCAAGTTTTTGACCGGTCTGATCTATTATAATCCGAACCGCAAGGAATTCGCCGAAGAGCTTAACTTGTGCGACATTCCCCTATCGGAGTTAACCCAGGAAGACCTGCAGCCGCCCCTCGAAGCTCTGGAAAGAATCAACGCAGACCTGATGAAGTGAACCCGACCGCAATTCGTCAGAACAAAGACGGCCCGGCGGGGAGAGATCCCGCGGGCCGTTGTTCGTTGAATGAATCCAAAACTTCGGTAGTGACTCAATTTGGTTGGCCCGCACGGGCTTTTAGCAAAGGTCACAGTAAGAAAGGTTCTTCGCTTCACTCAGAATGACACTTGGTCGGAGTTGTCATCCTGAACGAAGTGAAGGATCTGGTATCAAATTGAGTCATTACCAAAACTTCCAATTTAGCTCAGAGCCCGGCCGCCTGTCTCGCCGGCAAATCGCGCCAGCTCTCGATAATTTCCCCCGAAGACGCCACCAGACCAAAGTGCCGGCGGATATTTTCCAGAGTTCCCAGATGAAGCTTCGCTTCGTACGCCGCCGAGCAGTCGTCGATCATGGTGACGTAATAATCGAACATATAAGCGTCCCGGGCCGTGGTTTCGACGCACACGTTGGTCGCCACGCCGCAGACGAGCACGCTCTGGACGTTGCGCGCTTTGAGCACCGTGTTGAGGTCGGTGTTGATAAAGGCGCTGTAGCGATGTTTGATGACCACGCGCTCCGTCGGCAGCGGTGAAATTCCCTCGTAGAACTCCGCGCCCCAGCTTCCTTCCCGGCAGGTAGTCAGGCCGCTTTTTTGCGACGTTCGATAGATCCATGACGGCGTATCGGTCCACTCGCTGTGGGTCGTTCTGATGTAGACGATCGTCAGTCCCACGCGCCGAGCTTCATCGATAAGCCGAAGCAGATTCGGCACCATCGCTATCGCCGCGCCGACATCCTCGCCGCGTTTGCCGGCGCTGCCCTCCGGGCTGACAAAGTCATTCTGCACGTCGACGACAACCAGCGCCGCGTTTTTCGGATCACAGCGCTCTTTGAGAGTTCGTAAAATCTCCATACAATTCTCCTGGTCCAAAATCGAGACTTGAGGGTTGCGATCCTCCTATATCCTCGCTTTTACTCAATGGTCGTGCTTGCGCTGCAAGCCGCCATGCCCCATGGCCATGATTTCGGCACGGGTGATTTTCTCGCCGGCGAGAAGCCGCGGGAGCAAGGCATCGAAAGCCGTGAACCGGTCATGGAGCACGCAGCCGGAAAGGCCCATGACCGGAGTCTCGCCTAGATAGGCCATGACGAACATCGAACCGGGCAAGATGGGAAAGCCGTGGGTTTCGATCTTCGCGCCGCTTTGGCGGATGCCCTCCGGCGTTTTGTCGTCGGGATCCACGGACATGCCGCCGCTGACGAGAATGATGTCCGCTCCGCCTCGCTGCGCATTTTTAATATCGCCGGCAATCACCTCCGGATCGTCCGGCGCCAACTTCACCGATTCCACCGTCGATCCCAACTCGCCCACTTTGCGCGTCACGATCGGGCCGAAACCGTCCTTAATCCGACCGGTAAAAACCTCGCTTCCGGTAACGATCAGATGCACGCGTCTCGGCGGCATCGGAAGCAGAGTCACGATCGGCTTTGGCTTGCACAGGGCCTCGGCTTTCTCAATCAACTCCTCTTTGACGACGACCGGAATGGTTCGTGTTCCCGCGACTACGGTGCCGGCTTTCACATTACGGTCGCCGTGGAGCGTCGCCAGCATGAGATCGCCCAGGGAATTGAATCGATAGAGCAAATCGACATCCACCTTGAGCAGTCCGTCCATCTCGGCGACCAGATTGACCCTTCCCTCGCTGGGATCTGTGAGCTTCAGGTGCGGCCCCGCGGCCGCCTGGGCGAGCCGGCGCGCGGCGTCCTCTTCGTGCATTTCGTCCTTGTCCAACTCCATGACATAAAGATGGCGCTTGCCGACGTCGAGCAGCTTCGAGATATCTTCCTGACGCACGATATGGCCCCGGCGAAACGCCGGCCCCTTGTGCTTGCCGGGCACGATCTCGGTAATGTCGTGGGCCAACGGCAATCCGACCGCTTCCTCGACAGGGATGACTTTGAGCATGGGGATTCGTCCTTTACTGCGTAAGCGCGGCCTGCCGTAAAACGGCATCGCACGCGCTTTTCTTTTTATTTCACTTCGCAGTCGCCCATGTCAACCGAGCCAACCCGAGCCGACGCGGCGGTCGGAAGCGGGATGCTTACTTCACTTCGACCGGTTCGCCGATTTCCTCAGGCCGGACGTAGACATGCTCGCAGGGCAGGGGAGTCTGAACCAGGACCACGATCATGTTCTCCTGGCCGGTGTTGATGATTTCATGAGGCGCATCGACCGGCACATAGACCGCCTCGTGGGCGGCGACCTTTTTCTTCTCCCGCCCGACGATCACCTCGCCCTCGCCTTCGACAAAGAACAGCACCTCCGCTGAGTTGGGATGGCGGTGAAGGGGATTTTTCTGCCCCGGCTGAATGCAGTACATGTTGAAATAAAATTCATCCATTTCAAAAAGTCGCTTGCGCACGAACGCTTTGGGGTGAAACTCTATCTGATCATCAATCTTCAGGGTTCTCATAAACTCCTCCTATTCTTTTCGTCACTCAAGGGCGGCGATTGTCAAATCATCAAAATAGCTGACCGAGTCCGATATCGTCCACAGACCCACTCTTCCCGCGCCAAAGGTTTCATCACGGGCTTCAATCAACAGACGGTCGTTCCAATAGCCCGAAATGAAAGGACCGCGGCACTCCACCATGATCGTCTGCCAGTCCTCGCTGCGCGCGTAGTAGCGTTTGACCGGCCAGCGCTGGTTGTTCACGCATTTAAACAGGGCAAAGTCATCGAGCGCATTGGCGCGCAGGACATAGTAGTTATGCGGGTCTTGATATCTAAAAACCAGCCCGCCCCCCTGGTCGCACTCCCCGGCGATGGGCTTGAACTTTACCTCCATCCGGAGATCGGCCAAACGGATGTCCTTTGCCAGACAACGGGGGAAATGAATACCCTGGGGAAATACCGCTTCTTGCGCCAAAACATTCGGCGCGCTGGGCGCGCCGGAATCGGAGCGAACAACCCAATCCCCGAGGATGACGTCGAACTGTTGGGATGCTGTTCCCGGCGCTTCGCCATCGAAATTCCAATGCCAACTTTTGGCCATCGTTCCTTACCTCAAATCTCTATTTCCAGGTCTGGGCCCACGACCCTCACCGCATAGCAGATGAGCCCTTGATCGACTGGCGGCCCCATTTTCTCTCCCGCAGGGGGTTCCTCGGTTTTTCCGCTCGGGACGTGAAAGGCGGCGCCGTGCCAGGAACAGATGATCTTCTCTCCCTCCAAGCACCCGGAAGAGAGCGGCGCGCCTTCGTGGGGGCAGGTATCTTGAGCGGCGTAAAAACGTCCGTTGAGATTGAAAACGGCGAGCTCCCGGTTTTCCAGCTTGACCGGCTTAACGGTTCCCGGCGGGACCTCGTTTACACTGCAAAGCCTGACGAAACCTGGCATGGCGTTGCCTTTCCCTGTCAAACTGGTTTGGCTTCGGCTTGCGGCCGAGAAGCTTCCGTCGGGTCCTTGACCGCCAGCGCGAATATGCCGGCGACGATGACCATGAGCGCAGCGATGATTAGGAACCCGTTAAAATAATTGAACGATGCGATGAGCACGCCGGCGAGGATCGGTCCGGCGGCCTCGCCGGTGTCCCAGATGGTTCCGAAGACGCCCATGGCCGAGCCCATACGGCCTTTTTTGGCCAAATCGGCGACCAGGGCCGTGGTGGATGGCGTCACAATCGCCACTCCCAGACCGAAGAGACAGGAGAGAAATATGAGAGCGAAGAAAGTCTCGCTGCGCATGATCAGCGGAATGATCATGGCGCAGAGCAGAATTCCCAATAGGATTATCGGTTTTCTGCCGATTCGATCGGACAACCAGCCTCCCAGGGGTTTGCCGACCATCGTGGTTGCAAGCTGGCTTCCCATAATGAGTCCGATCGACGCATCATTGTAACCGAGTTCCTTCGCGTAAATGGGGAAAAACCCCAAAAAGGCGCCGTAACCGAGGTACATGGCCGCCTCCAGAGCGGAAGCTATGATCACAAGGCGGCTCGACAATACTTCGACGATACCCTTCTTGAACTCCGACCATCGTGCCGGTTTGTTTTCCTTTGCGGTTGGCCGACTTTCCTCAACCGGAAGGCGCAGAACCATGAGCAGGGGAAGACAACCGAGCGCGCCGACAATTAAATAGGTGGTTGAATAACTGGCGGTGGAGAATAGGACAAAGCCGCCGATCAAAGGGCCAAGGGTTGCGCCTACGTCGGTGGCGGAGGAAAACCAGCCGAGTTTTTCTCCGCGTCCCTTTTCAAACAGATCGGCGACGTACGCCGAGGCTACCGGCGAGAAAATCGCCGTCGCAAAACCGTGGACAAAGCGCAGGAAAAGAAGGCTCAGGGCATCTGTGATAAGCGGATAGAGGAAGGGCGGCAAGGCAAAAAAGAGGGATCCCAGAAGCATCATTCGCCGGCGACCCAGCAGATCGGAAAGCGCGCCCGCGGGGAGTTTGATAAAGATCCCCGTGATCGTGGAAGCGGCCACGATCAGGCCGATGAGCTCCGGCGATGAGCCGAGATCCTGCGCGAAGCGGGGCAAAACCGGACTGCGCGCCATCTGATAGCTGAAACGTGAAAGCAGACTGGCGAGCACCAGGATCACGAACGGAGTAAGGAAAGTATTCATGGGTTCAAGTCGCGCCGGCGCTGCGCGCTCACCTTTAAGTCCATCTCGGGGCCGGCTTTTCACAGGGTAGACCCCGTGATAGATTTAGCAGCTGAATATCTGGATATAACAACTGTATCATCATAGCAACTATGAATCATTTACAGGATTCGGAACGGAGCTGGCTCCTTCTCTTCCATCAGATCCCTCCGAAGCCCAATTATTTCCGAGTGAAGATCTGGC
>CAZILB010000089.1:0-16225 GCA_964539925.1 uncultured Syntrophobacter sp.
GGGCGCCGGAACATTTGCGCAGGCCGCGCAAGTTATCAACCATAGTAGTACGAAGTTTAGAAGTGAAAATTGTTCCGACCTTCGTGTCCTTCGTGGGGAATCCTGCTTTTTCCCTTTCGGTTGCGGCGCTGCCGCGCTCGGTCCTTCGTCGTGAATACTTGTCCACAGGAAACCAGGAAGAACCAGTTTTCAAAGACAAGATACCGGAGAGTAGGCTTTTAAGATGGAAATCTCAAACTCGGCGCGCAGGCGAGATCGGCGCCTCGCGGCTGAGAGTCACGAGCACAAAGGCCCGGACCAACCAGGAATCTGCGGCGTTCCGCGGCGGGGTATCGCCTCGCCCTTAAGCCGGTGCGGCGCCGCCGTCGCCTGCAACCAATTTTGCCGACAACAACCTGATATCCGGCAACTGATCCAGCCGGTTGACGATATCGATCACAGACTCCACGGTGTCTCTTGCCAACGCCAACCTGGCGTTGGCGCGAAATTTCTCTTCGATCTCCGCCGGCGCCAGGGGATCTTCGTAGCCGCCGCGCGGATGCGGCTGATTTTCTTCCAGCACCGCGCCGTCGTTCATCACAACCTTGACGTGGCCGGAAAAATGGCGCGGATAATCGATGCTCGGATCGAGCTGGTAGCGAACTTTGCGCGCCAGATCCAGCACCGCCGGGTCGCGGATCGACTCCTCGGTAAACTCGTCGAGCCCGGCGCGGCCGCGCACGATCATCACCGCGATGCTGTACGGCAGGCTGAATTTGGCGCCGTAGGAGCTTACCGGTTTCCGCTTGTCGGCCAGAGGTTCCCACAAGCGATGCACCGGCCCTTCCGCCGTGCGGCAAACGATCTCGGCGATGGCCTCGGGTGCCGGGGCATACTTCTGTCTGATCTTGAGGGCGCAATCCATGTAGGGGTGCGAAATTGAACCGCAGGGATAGGACTTGAATGCCAGTTTGGGAATTTCCCATTCTCGGCCCAGCTCCAGCAGTTTATCGAAGCGATAGTCGTTCTTGCCGCCGAAGGCGCTGAAAAATCCATGGGTGCCCTCGAATACTGCGGCCGGGCCGCGAAACCCTTCTCTGGCGAGCAGCGCCGCGATGACGCCACCGTGCGCCGACCAGCCGGGGTGCATGCGCTTGGTCCAAGTGCCGTCAGCCAAATATTCGATAATTCCCGAGCTTTGGCTGCCGCAAATACCGAGAGCATCCCGCCATTGATCGAGGGTTAATCCGTAGAGCTTACCCGCCGCCGCCGCGCCGCCAAAGGTCGAACAGATCGCCGTCGGATGAAATCCGCGCGCGTGAAACTTTCCCGGAGCGACCAGTCCGACCTTGCACAAAACTTCCGTGGCGGCAATCGCCGCCGCCAACACCGCCGCGCCGGACGCGCCGATCTCTTCGCCGACGGCCAGGGCGGTCATCCAGGCGCAGCAGCCGGTATGAACGATCGCCTCTTCCAAGGTGTCGTCGTAGTCCAGGCCGTGGGCCAGGGTGCCGTTGGCGATCACCGCGTTGGCCGCGGCCACTCGGCTCGAAGAGCCGATGATCAGGCTATGCTCGGGGCCGCCGAGTTTTACCGCGACCTTGCTGACCATGGCGCCGAAATCCATCGTCGACGACGCCAGCGCCACGCCCAACGTATCGAGAAACACCAGCTTGGCTTTTTCGACGACCGTCGGCGGCACTTGGACAAGCTCAAGCCCGCCGGCAAACCGCCCTATGACTTGCGAATATGGCTCCACACGTGGCTCCCCGCTTTCATGTTTTTCTCGCGCTCTTGGCGCGCGCGCCGCCTGCGGCGTATAAAAAAATTTCCGTTCACGCGCAGCATTGCACCGCCGCGTACACGAATTCAAGCGCCACCGCCGGCCGCCAACATGCATTGGAGGCGGGACAGCACAAACGAGAATCGGCCGCTTCACAGGCCAGGCTCACCGGAGTCTCAAGCGGCCCCCTAGACGTTCGCTCCTGGCGTTGAATATTGAACCTTGAACTTAACGAAACATTCTGCAATCGCATCTTAAAGCCGGCGATCGCAGTTTTCGTCTCCGGGTTGACATCCTCCACAAGCGTAAGTTAAGTTTGTCCGACAACTGGCTGCCTTATCGAGAGTGGTGGAGGGACAGGCCCTTCGAAGCCACAGCAACCGGTTCCCCAGGACGGAACGCTGGTGCTAACTCCCCTCCCCGGTCGACCGGGGGGAAAGATGAGGTGAGGTCATAAAAACCTCTTCTTATCTTCAAGAAGAGGTTTTTTTTTCAATACGGATCAAGCATGAGCACACGACTTACTCCCGATCAAATCGAGCGCTACAGCCGCCAGATTCTGGTGCCCGATCTCGGCGGCAGGGCGCAGATCCGCCTGTGCCGGTCGCGGGTACTGGTCATCGGGGCCGGCGGTCTCGGTTCTCCGGCGGCGTTTTACCTCGCCGCCGCAGGCATTGGCGCCCTCGGCATCGTCGATCCGGACAAAGTCGAGTTGTCGAATCTGCAACGACAGATCTTGCACGGCACCCAAGACATCGGCCGGGCGAAAGTCGCCTCGGCGCAAAGCGCGCTCCAGCGCTTGAATCCTGAAGTCGAAATCAAAACCCATGAGGCGCGCTTCGAAGAAAGCAATGCCGCCGAGCTGGCGGCCGGCTACGATTTTATCGTCGACGGCAGCGACAACTTCGACACCAAGTTTTTGGTAAACGACGTGGCGCTGCGGCTCGGCATCGCTTTTTCCCACGCCGGCATCGTCCGGCTGCAAGGCCAGACCATGACGGTCCTTCCCGGCAGGAGCGCTTGTTACCGCTGCTTGTTTCAAGCGCCGCCCCCGCCGGAAGAGATCTTGAACTGTCAACAGTCGGGCATACTCGGCGCGGTGGCCGGCACCATCGGCACGATTCAAGCGACCGAAGCGATCAAGTTTCTTGCCGGCTTCGAGGAAGGCCTGATCACCGACCGCTTGCTGGTTTATGACGCCAGGCTGATGAAATTTCACAACGTGGAAGTTTCCCGAGATCCGCGCTGCGCCGCCTGCGGCCGCGAAAGTGGCATACCGTCGAAAGCGTCCGCCGGAGTCTGATCCTTGGCCGTCGGAAAAGAAAAACCATGAGCCGGATTGCCGGACGAATCCGGCGCGACCGGTCCATCGTCGTCCGCCTCGCCGGCAACCGCTACCAGACGCCGGAGGCCGCCGCAGCAGCGTCGATGCGCCCTTCACCATAGACCCGAAACGCGAAGAATTCACGATCTGCTTCAGCCGTTAAATCCAAAACGCCGGCTCAAACGGCCGGCAGCGCCGCCGCCGACGGAAGCTGGAGATGGTGCGGCGGGGCGGCGACCTGGGGGCGCTTTTCGGCGCCGCGTTTCAATGATCCGGGGTAGAATTTTCGTAGTCTTTCTGCAACACTAACCCCAGTCGCTCGCAAACCTTGCAAGTCTCGGAGTGACGGATTATTGTAAGCCCGCCCGTTGACCGGGCGGCGGTTTTTTCAGGAGGATAATTATGTCGGTTCGAGTTCGCGTCCCTACCCCGCTGCGCAAGTTCACCCAGGGTGCCGACGAGGTCAACGCCCAGGGCGGCAGCATCAAAGCCATCGTCGAAGATTTGGAGAAAAACTACCCCGGCATCAAAGAGCGGATCTGTGACGAAACCGGGAAGGTTCGCCGATTCGTCAATGTCTACGTCAACGGCGACGATATTCGCTTTTTGCAAAATCTCGAAACGGCTCTCAAGGACGGCGACAATATCGCCATCGTGCCGGCCATCGCCGGCGGCCGTTAAACCTGGACCAAGCTGGCTCATGGCTTCAACCTCGCCGAATTTGCGACTCATCCCGGCTCTATCGGAGCAGCCGAAGAAGGCGGAGTCGATACTTGACCTCATCGGCGACACCCCGTTGCTCGAGATTCAGAAACTTACCGAGGGGCTGCCCGCCGGAGTTAAAATTTTTGCCAAGTTGGAGGGTTTCAACCCCGGCGGATCGGTAAAAGACCGACCGGCGTGGAGGATGGTCCAAGACGGACTCAAGCACGGCAAGCTCGTAACCGGAAAAACCATTCTCGACTCGACGTCAGGCAATACGGGCATTGCCCTGGCGATGATCGGCAGCGTGTTGCGTCATCCGGTCGAGCTCGTGCTCCCCGCCAACGTCAGCGCCGAACGAAAACAAATCATCGAAGCGTACGGTGCAAAGGTCACTTACAGCGATCCGATGGAAGGCTCCGACGGCGCCATCCGTCTCTGCCGCAAGATTCTGGAGGCGTCACCAGAGAAATATTTCAAACCGGATCAGTATTTCAACCCGATGAACTCCCTCGCCCATTATGAAAGCACCGGTCCGGAAATCTACCGCCAAACCGAAGGAAAGATTACCCACTTCGTTGCCGGCATCGGCACCGGCGGCACGATCATGGGCGCCGGGCGCTATTTGAAGCAAATCAATCCCCAGATCCAGGTCATCGCGGTGGAGCCCGACGACGCCCTGCATGGTCTCGAAGGGTTGAAACATATGGCAAGTTCCATCGTGCCCGGAATCTATTATGAAGACGAGGTGGACGGAAAAATGCCGGTGTCGACGGAAGACGCTTACGCGATGGTCTATCGCTTGAGCCAGGAAGAGGGCGTTCTTGTCGGCCAGTCCTCCGGCGCGGCTTTGTTTGCCGCGCTCAAGCTCGCCCGAAAAGTTCGCTCCGGGGTGATTGTGACGATCTTTCCCGATTTCGGCGACAAGTATTTGAGCACCAATCTTTGGGTCGGCTGGCGGGATCGCATGGCGGTGGGCAATTTAAAATTTTCGATCTAATTTTCCATGGCATCAAAAACCAAATCAGAGACCGTGCGCGAACGCGTCCATCTCACCTTCCCGGAGGACCTGATCAAAGAACCGGTCTTGAGCCTGCTCGCGAAGCGATTCGACATCATCTTCAATATCCGGGGCTCGACGGTGACATCGGATATGGGGCTGGTCGCTTTGGAGATCGACGGTAAGCAGGGCGAGGTCGCCAAAGCGATCGCCTGGCTGAGAGCAAAGGGCGTGACCGTCGAACCGATCGCTAAAAGCGGACTTGACTGACGGGCGGGCTATTGGGCGGCGGCGGAAATCGATAACACCAACGTACCGCCTTCATGCGGCGGCCCCGCGAGAATAAAATGGCCTTTGTTGGGTATTCGCACCGTCGTGTCGAGCACCGGCTTCTCGCCCTCCGTCAAGCGCACTTTGAGCGCAATTCGATTCTTCTGAAATTCCTGCGGCGCCACCGTCAACAATCTTCCTCCCGGAATCTCGAATGATCCGGTATCCCGCCAGGCAACTTCCTGATCGTCGTCCTTGAGAGAGCGGTAGGATCGATATTTTAAAGTCTTGAGCTGCTGTTCCATATCTTTTAACTTTGGATCGAACTCATCGCCTTTACTGTCGGCGAGAATGGTGCGAATGGTCACATGAACCGACTCCGGATTTTTCTCGGCGGCGCCGGCCCAGCTTCCTAACCATGAGCCAAGACTAGAAAGCAGGACCAGACTTAGGAGTTTCTTCAGCCGCTTCATGCTCACCTTCTTGGTCTTCGTACAACCAGATAACCGTGGTCTTGGTTTCATCCTCACGCCACAACCCGACGTTGCGACCGTGGGCATCGATGGAATCGACGACGGCAAAACTCGATCGCGCGCCGCCGGAACGCCATCCGGGCCAGAAGGAATCCACAGAGACAAAGCTCAGTAAAAGCAAAATGATCGCAGGAACCGCCCAGGCCGAGCGCAGCGGTAAAAATAACCCGCGCCAGCGATCCCTGATCGTCGCCGGCCACGCGCGGCGGTGGCCAATCCGGCCTTGAACGGCGTGCCAGAAGGATGGGAAATCGACGCCTGCCGCCTCGGCTGAGAGCATCTCTTTAAGCGTTGCGTGGATCTTCCGCCAATCGGCGCAGGCTTGTTCGCAAGCCGGGCAAGCCGACAGGTGCGCCCGCACCGATTCGGTCTCGACGGGGTCCAGCTCGCCGTCCAGCCAGGCGCCGATGGAAGCTCGCATGCTGTCACATCGATTCATAGAAAGCCGCTCAACTTTTCCAGCAATTTTTTTCGCGCATAGTGCAGTCTGCTCATCACTGTCCCTTCGGAACAGCCGAGGATCTCACCGATGTCTTTGTAAGAAAGCCCTTCCATTGTTCTCAACACGATGACGGCTTTGTGTTCCGGTGTCAATTCGTTGATCGCCTTCACAAGGCTTTCGCGCAGCTCGCGGTCGTGCACATCCGCAAACGGGTCGTTAGCCGCTTCGGTCTGCGCGTCGGTCAGTCCGTCCAGACTCTCTCGAAAATCCAGCGGCGATCGGCTCTGGCGCCGTTGGGCATCGATGGCGATGTTTACCGCAATTCGATAGAGCCAGGTGTAAAATGATGAGCCGCCCTGAAAACCGTTGATCTTACGGTACGCGCGAAAAAAAGTTTCCTGCGCCACCTCGAGCGCGTCTTCACGATGGTGCAAAAGGCCGAGTATCACCATGTAGATTTTCTGATGGTAGCGACAAACGAGCTCCTGAAACGCGTCCATTTCGCCCGCCTGGCACTTCTGCACCAACTCCCAATCAGTCAACTCCACGATGATCCTGCCTTTTTAGACGCGGGCGGCAATCGATTATTCAAGCGATAAAGCGCGCAAGTACCATAAGAACCTTGCAGTTTCCGCGGAATTGAATAGAATCATATTGATTTTGTTGCTGTTTTTGGCGATCGTCACGTTAGTTGCGAGGAAACCTGAGTCATGCTGGTACAATGCCCTAATTGCAAGACGACTTACAGGGTCGCCGAGAACGCCATAAAAGCGACCGCACGGGTATTTCGCTGCTCGCGCTGCCGGCACACCTTCGAAACCCTGGCTGCAGCGCATCAACCCGCCGCGGCACCAAAACCCCAAGAAACGCCGAGCCGGCAGACGAGCGAGGAGCTGAGTTTTTCCTTTGGCGCCGCCAAGCCCTCTGCTCCGGCGGCTCTGCACGTGGACGCCGCATCCTCCGAAACGGCTCCCTCGGAAAAGAATGCGGAGCCCGGCAGCCCGGGCGCTCAGGATCCGTGGACCTTCGGCGAAGTTCGCGGCAAGGATGAAGCGGGCTTTGCCATGCCCGCGCACAGCCCGGCGCGAGCGCCCGCCACGTCCGCCCGTGGAGGCGATCCTGCTTCGGCTGCGGACATTTACTTCGGCCCCGATCCCGGGGACAAAGACGCCGATGGCACCGGCCATATTGTGCCGATGGATTCTTACGTCGAACAGCGCGCGTCCATCTTTCCCTATCTCACGCTCTTTGTTCTACTCGCTGTCGCTTTCTCGCTGGTCGCCGCGACAAGCCGCGTTCACCCGCGGTTTCCAGAATCGCTGGTCAAGCGGATTCCGTTGGTCGGCACCCTTATCTTGAGAAATAACCATCTGAAAAACGGCATCCTCATCCGCTCCATGCGGACGAGTTATCAGATCATTCAAGGTAACCGGGAAGTTTTCATCGTGACCGGGGAGGCGTTGAACCAAAACCCGGTGGTCATTCGCGAAGTGCAGGTCACGGGTAAAGTTTACGACCCGGCGGGCAAAGAACTGGAGCAGCAGACCATCTGGTTAGGCAACACGATTTCGCCTAAAATCATTCGCGGCATGACCAGTGAAGATATTCCGCACCTGCAGAATCTCAAGCCGCTCAGAAGCTTCGAGATTCCGCCCGGGGACTTTGTCCCGTTTACCATCGTATTTTTGAAAGCGGCGAAAAATGCGAGCGCGTTCACTTGTCAGGTGGTTTCGGCGGCCGCCGAGATATAGCGTTCGGTGCGGCCATTTCTAGGGTTTGGTGGTATCATTACCGGGTGTAATATCGATCTCGTCGGGGTCGTTCATCGCTTTACGGAACTTGCGTATGCTTTTGCCTAGCCCTTCGCCCACATCGGGGAGGCGCCGGCTGAAAAGCACCAAAACGATGATCAAAACAACCAGCAATTCACCGATGCCGAAGCCAAACATACCGCCCCCCTCGTCTTTACACAGAGATGATGCCGAGCCCGGTTTTACTTCCGCGCGCGGACGTGTAATTCAACCGTGGATACAATAGGCCTGCACGGTCATGGCGCTCTATCACACAGATCTTCACCGATTTCTGGCCGCCTCCCTGGCGCTTCACATGCTGGGATTTATACTGCTCTACGCGCGACCGCACCCGGCGAACCCGCGCCAGGAAGCCATAGCCGTTTCGCTACTCCCCGCTCCGCCGATGACAGAAGGGCCAACGTCGACGGCAAGTGAGAGCGCCGCCCCCGCGCCACCGCCCAGGCCCCCTGCCGCGGTGGCGAGAAAGGACTCCCCGACCCGCGAGGCCTCACCAGCGCGCGAGGTCTCGCCGCGCCGGCCTGCCGGACCCGCCGCTCACCCCAGAGAAGCAAGCAAGCCCCAGGGCTATCGAGATGAGCAGCCTGCTCCGCTGCCCGCACCGCCCGAGCCCGTTCCGCTCGCGCCATCGGAGAGAAATACCATCGTTGCCGACCGGGAGCTGCCGACAATGAGAGACTTGCTGCCGTCAGCCACTTGGGCCGCGTCCGGCTCTCGGCGCAGCGCTCCCATCAGCTTGAACACAAGAGATCCCGTCTACGTCAGCTATTTCGACAAAATCAAACAGTCCATCGAATTGCAATGGGAATACCCGGAAGTGGCGCTGCGCTACGGACTACAAGGCCGGCTCTCACTGGAATTCGCCATCGCTACCGACGGGCAACTTGAGCGGCTGCGAATATTGCGTTCGTCGGGATCCCAGGTTCTCGACGACGAAGCCGTCCGGGCGATCAAAGCCGCCGCGCCGTTTCCGCCGATTCCGCCGTGGATCAAGGCAAATCCGCTGTCAATCTCAGCGTCGATGGAGTACCACGACAATCGATTAAACTACCAGCCCGGTCGCTAGCCCGGCTTATTCACATTGCCGGCCGTGGGCTCCCAGCGCAGCATCGGTTTGCGGGCGGCGCGCGCTTCGTCGAGGCGGCGTACGGGCGTGGAGTGAGGAGCCGTCTTGACCAACTCCGGATCCTCCCTTGCCTCCTGCGCGATCCTGACCAGCGCGTCGGCGAACCCGTCCAGCGTTTCCGGCGTCTCGGTTTCCGTCGGCTCGATCATCAGCGCTCCCGACACTACCAGTGGAAAGTAAATCGTCGGCGGATGATAACCGTAGTCCAAGAGCCGCTTGGCAATATCGAGCGTCGTCACCCCGTGGCGATGCTGGAGGCGATCGGTGAAGACGCATTCATGCATGCACGGCTCGTCATAGGCGATCTGATAGCTCTTTTCCAGTTTTCTGCGAACGTAGTTGGCATTCAATAGCGCCATCCGGCTCGCTTCTTCGAGGCCATTGCCGCCCAGCGACAGGATGTAGGCGTAGGCGCGCACCAGGACACCGAAGTTACCGTAAAACGAGCGCACGCGGCCGATGGACTTGGGGCAATCCGAATCCAACCGGTAACGATCCCCGTCCTTGACGATGCGCGGCACCGGCAAATAGTCGCGCAGTCGACTCGTAACCGCGATCGGCCCGGCGCCGGGCCCGCCGCCGCCGTGCGGCGTCGAGAAAGTCTTGTGCAGGTTCATGTGTAGCACATCGACGCCCATGTGGCCGGGCTTGGCGATGCCCATAAGCGCATTGAGATTGGCGCCGTCCAGATAAACCAGGCCGCCCTTGGCGTGAACCGCGCTGGCAATCGCCTCGATATGGGTCTCGAACAAACCCAGCGTGTTGGGATTGGTAACCATCAATGCGGCGACGTCTTCATTCATCGCCTTCTCCAGCGCCGCCGCATCGATGACGCCGCGCTCGTTTGAAGAAATCTGAATCACGTCGTAGCCGCACAGCGTTGAGCTTGCCGGGTTGGTGCCGTGGGCGGTGTCGGGCACGATGATATACTTGCGCGGGTTGCCCTTTTCCAAGAGATGGGCGCGAATGAGCATCAAGCCGGCCAACTCGCCTTGAGCCCCTGCCGACGGCTGCAAGCTGACGTGCTCCATACCGCTGATCTCCGCCAGCATGGCTTCGAGCTCACAGAGCAAAGCCAATGCTCCTTGGAGCAGCTCAACCGCCGCCAATGGGTGAATATGCGCGAAGCCGGGCAAACGGGCCACCGCCTCGTTGATTTTCGGATTGTACTTCATGGTGCATGAGCCGAGCGGATAAAACTGGCCTTCGATGCCGAAATTCCGTTGCGACAATCGGGTAAAATGGCGCAGCACTTCGAGCTCGCCGAGCTCAGGAAAACCGTCGATTTCCGTGCGCAGCAGGGATGATGGAAGGGCGCCTTCGATTCGGCCTTCTTCTTCGGGCCAATAAAGTGCGCTCCGGCCGGGCGAACCGCTTTCGAAAAGCAGCTTGATCTCGCCGCGGTGCGATGCGCTATTTTCTGGCGGCGATAGCGGCAAGACGATCGATCTCCCCGGACTCGTTCATTTCCGTGACACAGGTTAAAAAGCAATCGTGTAACTCGGGATACCACCGCTCCAGGGCGATTCCCGGAACGACCCGTTCGCCGCGGCAACGGTCGAAGAGACCTTTCACCTCCGCCGAGCGCAAGACGAATTCATTGAAAAACGGCGCGCCAAAAACCGGCGTGAGGCCGCCCTCTTGAACAAGTTTCGCATGCGCTCCGTGGGCGCGGAGCGCGTTCACTTGCGCCAGACGGCGCAGGCCGCTCTTGCCCAAGAGCGACATATAGACCGTAGCCGCCAGGGCGCAAAGAGTCTGGCTTGTGCAGATATTCGACGTCGCCTTCTCGCGGCGAATATGTTGCTCGCGGGTCGCCAGCGTCAGCACGAAGCCGCGCCGTCCTTCGGTGTCGACGGTCTCGCCGACCAGTCGCCCCGGCAGGCTTCGGACATATTTTTTCTGGCATGCGAAAAAGCCGAAGGCCGGACCGCCGAGGCTCATCGGCACGCCCAAGCTCTGGCCTTCGCCCACGGCGATATCAACGCCAAAATGGCCGGGCGGTTTGAGCAAGCCGAGCGATATCGGCTCGGTCGTGACCGAAATGAGCTGGGCGCCGGAGCGCGCGCACGCCGCCTTGATCGGTGCGAGATCTTCTATGACGCCGAAAAAATTCGGATAGCCGATCACCGCGCACATCGCTTCGCCGTCCAACCTGCTCTCAAGCCGATCCACGTCCGTAGCGCCGCGGGCATCGAAGGGAACCTCTTCAAGCTGCACGTCGACGAGATTTTTGACGTAGGAAACGACCACTTCGCGATATTGCGGATGGAGCGCCCGGGAAATCAACAATCGGCGCCGGCTGGCGGATTGAATTCGCCGAGACATCAGCACGGCCTCCGCGGCCGCCGACGCGCCGTCATAGACGGCGGCATTGGATACTTCCATGGCGGTCAATTGGCAGATCAGCGTCTGGTACTCGAACAACGCCTGCAGGGTTCCCTGGCTCACTTCCGGCTGGTACGGGGTATAGGAAGTGGAAAATTCCGATCGCGAGATAATCGCGTCCACGGAGCTGGGAATGAAATGATGGTATATACCGCCGCCGAGAAACAGGCTCCAGTCCTCGGCCGTCGCGTTGCCCGATGCCAGCGTCGCAAGGCGCCGGCGGACGGCCAGTTCGCTCGCGCCGTCCGGCAAGCGAATCTTGGCGCGGCTCGTGAGCGTCGTGGGCACATGGCGGTAAAGCTCCTCTATCGAGTCCAGGCCGATGGTTCCGAGCATGCGCTCCTGGTCGGCGGCCGTCTGGGGTGTGTAACTCATGGGTTGAGGCTATTTATCTTCTTCTTCGTCGTCTTCTTCTTCTTCTTCGGTGTCGTCCTCTTCCGACTCGTCGTCCTCGTCGTCATCTTTCTGTTGCGCCACGTATTCAGCGTATTCGTCGGCATCCATGAGATCTTTGAGATCCTCCTTGTCGGTCAACTCGACACGGATCATCCAGCCGTCGCCATAGGGGTCGTCGTTGATGGTTTCGGGGTTCTCCGGCAGGACGTCGTTCACCTCGACCACCGTGCCGCTGACCGGTGCGTATACGTCCGAGACCGCCTTCACGGACTCCACCGCGCCAAAGGGATCGTCCTTGACCACTTTCTCGCCGATTTCCGGCAATTCAACATAGACGATATCGCCAAGTTCTTCTTGGGCGTACTCCGTGATACCTATGGTGGCGTTGTTCCCCTCCACCAGCACCCATTCATGCTCTTTCGAATATTTCAGTCCTTCAGGAAACTCCATCGCTAACCTCCTTGAACAATACCTTTAAACCCCGCACTTAGCGGCGGTAAAATGGCAGCGAAACAATTTTCGCCGGAACCATGCGCGAGCGGATCTCCACCTCGATCCGATTGTCGATGCCGGCTTCTTCACCGGCAACGTAACCGAGCGCGATCGCTTTGCCGAGCGACGGCGACTTTGTGCCGCTGGTCACGCGCCCGATCGACCTGCCGTTTTTAAACAAGCCGTAGCCGCTGCGTGCGATCCCCGGCTCCAATAGCTCCAGCCCGACAAGCCTGCGCGCCACACCCCGCTGCTTTTGACAGAGCAAGACTTCCTTACCGAGAAACTCGCCTTTCGAAAATTTGGTCACCCACTCCAGACCGGCTTCCAACGGTGTCGTGGTATCGTCAAGCTCGTGGCCGTACAGCGGATAGGCCTTTTCCAGCCGAAGCGTGTCGCGCGCACCCAAACCGGCGGGAACCAGTCCCGCCGAGGCCCCGGCCTGGAGCAGCGCCGACCACAACCGCTCGGCATCGCTGCTAGCGCAATAGATCTCGAAGCCGTCCTCTCCCGTATACCCGGTGCGCGCCACCAGGCAACGGCTCGAGGCAATGTCGGCAAAGGCGAAATAAAAACTCTTCAGGCCGCCGAGGTCGAGCGCAGCGAGCGGCTGCAGAACTGCCGCGGCGAGCGGTCCCTGCAGGGCCAATTGGGCATATTTCGCGCTGACGTTTTCAACTTCCACGCCTGCGGCCGCCTGCCGCTCGAGCCAACGGAAATCTTTTTCGGTGTTTGACGCGTTGACGCAAATGAAAAAACTCTCGGGCGCCAAGCGATAAAAGATCACGTCGTCAACCACGCCGCCCCGCTCGTTCAACAGCAGATTGTACTGCGCCTGACAAACCTTCGTGCGCGACAGATCGTTGGCGGTCAGGCGCTGGCAAAACTCCAGCGCGCCCGCGCCCCGCACTTCGATCTCGCCCATGTGGCTGACATCGAACAGACCGGCGCGCCGGCGCACGGCCAAATGTTCGTCGATCACGCCCCGATACTGCACCGGCATTTCCCAACCGGCGAACTCGACGATTTTCGCGCCGGCGCGCCGATGGGCGTCATAAAGAGGAGTTCTTTTCAGTTCCCGTCCCACGGTAGCGATACCATGACTGGCTCAACGCTCGCGCTGCAAAGAATCCTTGGCGGCTTTCAAGGTGTTATAAAGCAGCATGCAGATCGTCATGGGACCGACGCCGCCCGGCACCGGCGTGATCGCCGAAGCCCGATCTTTAGCAATCTCGAACTCGACATCGCCGGACAACTTGCCGCCCGGCAAACGGTTGACGCCGACGTCGATGACCACCGCGCCGGGCTTAATCCAGTCGCCGCGAATAAGACCGGCCTTGCCGATGGCCGCGACCAGGATATCGGCGCGGCCGACTTCGTCGCGCAAACTCACTGTGCGCGAATGGCAAATCGTGACTGTGGCGTGCCTTTCCAGCAGCAACAGCGAGACCGGTTTGCCGACGATGTTGCTGCGCCCGACGACGACGGCATTCTTGCCCTTGGGATCGCAGCCTGCCGATTCGAGCAGCCTGATGATCCCCATGGGCGTGCAAGGCTTGAAACCATCGCCGCCGAGTATCAGCAGACCCTGGTTCACCGGATGAAATCCGTCAACGTCCTTATGCGGCGAAACCGCCTCCAGGACCCTCTCGGCGCGAATGTGGGGCGGGAGCGGCAACTGGACCAGGATGCCGTGGACATTTTTATCTTTGTTAAGGTGCTGGACGAGAGCGAGCAATTCCTTTTCGGAGATCGTCGCGGGAGGAAAATGTTCGAAGGATCGGATCCCTACCTCTTTGCAGGCCTTCTCTTTGTTACGCACGTAGATGTGCGAAGCCGGATCGTCGCCGACCAAGACCACGGCCAGACCCGGCGCCATGCCCCAGCGCCGCTCCAAGCCTTCGATCTCTTCTTTAATCTGTCGCTGAACTTCCTTGGCGACGGCTTTGCCGTCAATGATCGCGGCCATGATGACTCCGTGACGAGAAAAAAACGTATAATGCAAAACTGCTTTTGTAAAGAACCGCGTTGACTTACTTGGATGACACGGCGAAATTTAAACGTCAACACCTTGATGCCGGCCGCGGCCGGGCAAGGAGACCCCCCGGTAGAGCCGCACCGATGAACTCGGCGCAACGGGTCAAGTTCCTTGATGCGCCGGGGTTGACTTGCCGCGACGGACGCTTTATAGCGAAAAAGATTCCGCCCGCCGCGGAGAACGGCGAGTCGCTCCATTGGTTTCGGGGTCGATCTCAAGTCAAACTTAAAATTCGCACTTTTGAGAGGAACGTCGCATGAGCCAGCCACGCACCATCGAGGAGGTCAAGAATGACATTCGTGAGCGCGTCGGCCGGCGCGCGCCGTTCCTTCACGCCGATCCCGCTGAAGCCGAAGATGCGCTGGCAAAGATGCCGGATTTCGCAGGCGAGACCTGGGCCGCGGCATGGAATTCTCTGGGTGCGCGCTGGGAAGAGACAGCCTACGCCGCGGAAAAAGCGGGCAGGAGGGCGGAGGCGAAGGCGGCGTTTCTTAAATCCTACGGTTATTACGGTATCGCCCGCCATCCTTTTCCGAGCACTCCGGGAAAGCACCATGGCTACGCCAAGACCCGCGAGATGTTTCTCGCCGCCTCGAAGTATTTCGACATTCCCGTCGAGCGAGTGTCCATCCCATTCAAAGATAAACCCATCGTCGGGCATTTGCGGCTACCGAAACAACTGCCAGCGCCGATGATCATGCACTGGGGCGGCATCGATAACTGGAAGGAAGAGCGGCACTCCTTCGGTGAATCGTTCGTGAAGGAAGGCTGGGGCTGTTTCATTATCGACAGTCCCGGCACCGGCGAGTGCCCGATGCTCGCAGGACCGGACGCGCATCAGATTCACGTTGCCGTCCTGGAATATCTGCTGAAGCGTCCGGAGGTCAAGACGAACAAGATCGCCGTGGTCGGGGCGAGCTTCGGCGGCCACTGGTCGACCAAGTTGGCCCATATCGCGCCGGAGAAACTCTGCGCCGCAGTCAACTGGGGCGGCGGCATCCATTATTTTTTCCAGCCCGAATGGCAGGAACGGTCGCGCCACGCCGATTCCTATTTATTCGACTTGATCGAAGCCCGCGCCAATCTCTTCGGTAAAAAAACCTTCGACGAGCTATGCGCCGTCATGCCGTCCCTCTCCTTGCTGGATCAAGGATGGCTCGACAAACCCTGCGCGCCGCTGCTGATCGTCAACGGCAAAGAAGACAAGCAAGTGCCGTTGGAAGATTTCTATTTGCTGCTGGAGCACGGCAATCCGAAAACGATCCGTCTCTTTCCCGGCGGCCACATGGGTTCGATTCCGAATATTTTCAAGACCGTGCTCGCTTGGCTCCATCAAAAATTGGACTGAAGAATCGGTGCCAAACGACCGGCTCGACGCCGCTTGTCATTTCGACCGCAGGGAGAAATCTTTCTCCACGCAGTTCGGTGTTATGAATCGAAGGTAAAACGTATGAGCCTCTACCAACTGCAAAAACTGCTCTATCACGTCAATCGCGACCCGGCCCAGCGCGAGCGCTATCGCCAGGATGCCACCTCCTTCGTCAAGAATTACGAATTGACCGAAGAGGAAGCGAAGGCCGCCCTCGAGGTCGACGTGCGGGCGCTTTACACGCTGGGGGTGCATTCGCTCCTGCTCCGGCCGTTTACGCTGTTGCACAGGGTTTCGAACGAAGACTACGCCAAAGCGCTCAAGGGATTGGAGTGAGCCATGCCGATCGTATTTGCCGGTGCCGCAAGCCACGCCCCCGGAATGACCGCCTGGACCGAAGCCGCCCCCAAAGAGCAAGCGGAGAAGTTTCTCGGCAGCTACCGTGAACTCGGACAAAGGCTCGCCGCGTCTAAGCCCGATGTCATCGTCGCCCTCACCGTCGAGCACTGGGCCAATTTTTTCCTGAATCAGATGCCGTCTTTCTGCATCGGCCGCGCCGCCTATTACGACGG
>CAZILB010000090.1:0-15933 GCA_964539925.1 uncultured Syntrophobacter sp.
CATCGACACCTTCCTCCAACTGCCGTTTGCCGACGGCATCAAGCGAAAGTATCTCTGGGACAACTGCGCGCGGTTATATCGCTTTGAATAACGAGAAGGATTTACGCATTGCGGCTCTGCCGCACTGGGTTCTTTGCGGTTAAAATCTTAGATCTCCACTTCTGCGATAACCGGCGCATGGTCGGAGGGACGCTCGTTGGCGCGCATGGCGCGATCGATCGTGCAGCTCCGGCACACCTTCGCCAGTTCCTGGGACAACAGGATGTGATCGATGCGCAGACCGAGGTTGCGCTTGAAACCGTTCATCCGATAGTCCCACCAGCTAAAAGACTTCTCGGGTTGGTCGAAAAGGCGGAAACTATCTTTCAACCCGAGCGCGACAAGCTCACGAAAAGCCGCCTTCTCGGGCTCGCTGAACAGCACCTTTCCTTCCCAGGCTTTGGGGTCGTGCACGTCGCGGTCCTCCGGCGCAACGTTATAATCGCCCAACAACGCCAGGCGCGGATATTTGCCAAGCTCTTCCGAAAGCCACGTGCTCAGGCGCTTAAGCCAGTCGAGCTTGTAACGGTATTTTTCCGAATCGACGCTTTCTCCGTTAGGGATGTACACGTTGATGATCCTGACGGCGCCAACCGCCGCGGCGATCACCCGCTTCTGCGGATCATCAAATGCCGCAATACCCACGGTGACATCTTGAGGCCCCTGCGCGGCGATGATGGCAACTCCGTTGTAGGTTTTTTGCCCTGAGAACACCGCCTGGTAGCCCGCACCGCCAATTTCGACAACGGGAAAATTGGCGTCTTCCGTTTTGGTCTCCTGCAGGCACAGAACGTCGGGCTTGTGCGCCGAGAGAAAATCCAACACCTGCGGCAAACGCACTTTGAGAGAGTTGACATTCCAGGTTGCGAGCTTCATCCGGTCCCCTTTGCTTTGAAATTCAATGCCCAATCGCGTCGCGCTTTGCAAGCGAGCGGATCATCGCGCGAGCGTCTCCTTGGCAACGACGGCTAGCCAAACGGCCGAGATCAATAGCAGCGGCGCGTAAATCAAGAAGGGCACACCGGGATTGTAAAGATTCGCCAGATATCCGCCGATGAGCGGCGCGGCGCCGCTCCCCAGCTCGGCTATCGTTCGCCGAAGCGCTTGCAACCGACCCCGCGCATGGGACGGCACCACATCATAGGTTGAAGTGGCCAACGAACCCAGGGACAACCCCTGGGCCAGTCCGGCAATACCGGCGAGAGCGGCAAGCTGCGCGAAGTTGTCGGTAAACGGAATCAACAAAAACACCAGGGCGGGAAATCCGGTACTCGGCACGGTGCACCACTTGCGGCCGACACGGTCCATGAGGACCCCCGCAGGGATGATCATCGCAAACACAATCACTCCGGAAATGGTGAAAAGCGTGCCGACTTGTGTCGGTGAGAGTTGTAAATAATAAGCGGCGTAAAGCGGTAGCATGCTTTGCACGATGATGCGCTGAGACTGGTTGACCAGGGTTGCGAAAACGATGGCGCAGTAGGTCGGCCGCAGATTCGGTTGAATCTCGCGGTAGAGATCCTGAAGGCCCCGTAACCGCTGCAGTTGCGCCCTTATGCCCCAGCCTCGGGGTCCGCTTTGAGATTTCTTGGGCGCATGAGGCGCAGCCGCATGGGGGACCGCGAAACCCGTCGCCACCGAGAGGGCGGCCGCGACCCCGTAGCCGAGAAAGGCCGCTTGAAAACCATAGACTTCGGTCAGCCAGCCGCCGGCGTACGGCGAAAACGCCATGCCTATGGTGTGCACGCCGTGAAGGCCGCTGATCACCCGCCCGCGTTGGCTGCGGTGCGCCAGATCGATGCCGGCGACTTCCCGCGCCGTCGCCCACAGGCTGTCGGCCGCGCCCATAATCAGGGCGACGAACAAAATGAGCACAAACCAAGGCGCCCAGAAAACCGATAGCGCAGCCGCGCTGGCGGCCAACGGCCCGCCCACCAGCGCGACCCGCGTGCCCATACGGTCCAATAGAACTCCCGCGAGGATGGTGCCGAAAAACTTGCCGATGGCAAAAGCGGTGACGATCTGCGCGGCGCCGCCCGCGGAAACCCCGAAATGGCTTGCCAGAACTGGAATCGTCGGCAGAATCATCGCCCAACCGCCGGAAAGAAACGTGGCGCCGTAGAGCGCGCTGAGGCCGCGCACGGTGGGATTGGATAGGGTCAACTTGAGCATGGAGAGACGCGGTCGGCAGGCCTTCAAAACCCCGCTTCGCCATATCTAAACTTCAGGTTCTGCAGGAACCGATCCGCGATCTCCGGCGTGGCATCGCGCGGCAGCCCTTTCAAGTCCTGGATCAGGGCTTTCAAGCTCGGGGCCCGCTCCGCCAGCGCCGTCACGGCCTCAAAATAGCGATAATACGCAAGATCGTGGCTGAGTTTGGCTTCGAGGGCCGTCGGCGCATGTTGGCCGCGGAGCTGACGTTCAAACTGCGACCGATATTCCGGAAACTGCCCAAGCAAAGAAAGCACTCTTTGCTTGGCGGCGAAAACCGGCTCCACTGAAAATATTCGTTCCGCCTGCGCGACCAGAGCAGTCAACTCCCTCGATACCCGCAGCCCTTCGTCCAGCGAAGCCAGAGCCTGTTGCAAATTTTCGGTGTCGCCCTTCCAACGAAAATATTCGACCGCGGCCAACGACCCCAGCGGCGTCACGATCGCTTCTTCGACTTCCCAGGGCAGCGCGAAGTTGACATCGCCGTGCAGATCTTCGTGCAAAATGACCTTCACCCGCCTAGCGATGGGCTCTTCGGCAAACCCGACGGTCGCCACGGACCTGGCGTCAGCGAACTCGGTGCCCTGGCGATAATAGACGCTGTAACCTTCAACGCGGTAAACTTGCTCGATCTTGAGCCGCTCGTTCTCGCCGCCGATGCCGATCGCCATGTGAATGTCCATGGGCCCCCGTAAAGCCAGCGTGCCTTCGCGCTGCATCCAGAACCAGAGAATCGACAAGGCGGGACCCTCCCGCGCGGTGCGGCTGAGCGCCTCCGTCGGCTCGATGCCGAGGGTTCGGCCGAAAGCTTTCACCTCCTCGATAAGGCCGGCCATACGCTCAAGGCGTGCCGCGGCCTGCCGGCTCTCGATGGTCGCGCATGAAACGGCAAGGAGCGCGCTGAGAAACGCCGCGGCGAGCCCGGTCCACCGGGCGGACCGAAAGTCCGTCCGCCTTGAGCCGGCCGCCGGCAGCGTGTCGCGGCGAAAGGAAATCACGGCGCGAACAGCGTCGCCATCGGCGCCGTGCGTGGAATCTGGCCGACCTCGACGAGCAACTCCATCTCGGCTGCGGCGAGTTTTTGTTCCTTTTCGGTAAAAGTGAATTCGATTCTCGGATAACGGGCCGACGCAAGCAGCGCCTCCTTGTCGCCGCCGTAGCGAAGGATAAAAGCGTCGGCGATTTCGTCAAGGTGCTCCTCGCTGTACGCCATAGATGCGCGGAACGCCGTGAGCAGGCGGTCTTTGATGCCCGGATAGTGAACCAAAAGATCCTCGCGCGCCGCCACCATGTGTTTGATCATCTCGTCGAAGCCGTGAAGCTGTTTCCACGCCTCGCCGTCGGTGTAAAGGCAGCGCACCCCGCCGGCCGTTTCGCCGCGGAAAAAGAAGTGATCAAGCAGCACCACGGCGTCGGCCTTTCCGCTCAAAAGCGCATCGAGCAATTTTTCTTGCGGATAGGACTCCCAGCGCAGCGTCTTGTCATCGACACCGTACACCCTGCGGAGCAAATACTGGTGGATGGCGTGCCGTCCCTGGTGCGTGGCCATCAACCGTCCCTCGAGGTCTTTGGGCGTCTTGATCGGACCCTCCGCGCGTACGAACACCCCGTTGCCTTTCATCGTCGATTTCCATTCTGTCGCCAGGCCGATGATCGGCGCGCCTTGGAGCTTGCGCCTAAGGAAGTTGGGCAGATAAAGATTTGCCGCCTGCACGTCGCCGCGGATCAGCGCCTCCTCCTGCTCCTTGCTCGGCGGATCGGGCAACTCGATGACCTTCATGTTGATCCCGTCCGCCTTCACCCTTCCTATCGCCAAGGCGTAGTAGGTGCGAAACATACAGAAACGGTTGCGATAGTGCGCAAACGTAATATTCATCAGCTTTTTACCGCAAAACTTTCTAGCCGATTTTGGCGTTCGAGAATCCTGTATCTTTCGTTCAAAGTTCGAGGTTCAACGTGCAACGTCGAAAAACGCTCGGTTGACCGGACCTTGAACTTTGAACTCCTGAAACTTGAACGCGAATTTCAAGACTTTGCCACTTCTTCTTTCTTCCGATTGCATATGTCCAACGCCGCCGCGGCATAGACCTTGGCGCAATTGACCATATTCGTAATCCCCACGCCCCGGCGCACGCCGGCGGGGGAGTCCCATTCTGCGCCCGCCTTGGTCTCCGTCGGATCGACCAAGTGGGTGCCGAAGCCTGGCCCATAGGTGATCACCGGGACGGCGTATTGAGCGACGCGCGAACCGTCGCTGGTGATCCCGTAGCGGATCGGCTTCGCATAAGGTACGGGCTTGCCGAAGACCGTCCGATGCGCCCGCTCCATCGCTTTGACCACAGGCTCGCTCTTGGAAATTTCATAACCGGGCGTGGTCAGGTAAAGATCGACGCGAATATCGAGAATATCGGGCTCTCGTCTGCGCACGCGCTCGCACACCTGCTCGATGTCCCGTTTAATCGCCAACGGCACCGCCCCCGGCAGCATCTTGACGATGACGAAGATATCGGTGGTCGGCCGCGTGCCCGGCTTAAACGGGTTGCCGCCCTCGATGGCGCCGATTTGCACGGTCGGCAACATAAACTTGTGGGGGTTTTTGCGCTGATATTCTTTTTCCCAATCCTGAACCGCCTGCGCCACCTTGCAAGCGGCGAGGACGAATTTTGTCGCTCTGCCGTCGACGCTCACCCGCGCCCAGAGCAGACCGGCATTGCCGATCTGTAATTGCAGGCCCGTGGGCTCGCCGATGATGCACATGTCGGCCATCACGCCGTGGTCCATCAGGTAGCGCGCGCCCACGCCCGCGCCGCGGTAGGTCTTGCCCTGGAAGCGGCCGATCTGCGCCTTTTCGATCTCGCCGACCACGCCAGAAACGATTAGATCGCCCTTGAGCTTGATTCCCGCTTTTTGGATGGCCGACACGGCTTCGATGTAGCAGGCAAACGCGGCCTTCATGTTGACCAGGCCGCGGCCGTAGATGCGGTCGTCCTCGACCTCGGTTTCCTGAGGATTGTCGAAATGGTCCATGTGCGCGTTGAACATCAGGGTGGCGCCGCCGCCGGTGCCTTTGAGTCTGCCGATCACGTTGGGACGGCCGTCTTCGACGTACTGATACTCGACCGCCATGCCGAGTTTCTCGAACTCGCTGCCGAGATACTTAGCGACTTCCTCTTCCTCGCCGGTGATGCTGACGATGTTGGCCAGATTGCAGGCCAATTCCACGATCCGGTCCCGATCCACCTGCTCCAGAACTTCTTCCATCCATGTCTCCTCTCGCCCGGTTGTATGAAACCTGTTTGAATTTTCTAGCACACCCCGACGAACACAAACAACAATTTGAGTTGACGAAAATGGCCAATTTGCCTAGATTGCGCTCCATGATCTTGGAATTCGAGATCAACGGCATTTTTTGTCCCAAAGTTCGGCGCCTTCGGGAATTGGACGGAGTCTTCGATTTCGAGGCCAAGGACCGACAGACCGGGAGAGTTTGAAATGGGAGTTATCGAGAATAAGATTGCGATCATCACCGGCGGAGGCGGCGGCATCGGCGGTGCGGTCGCCGCGCGATTCGTCAAGGAAGGCGCCAGGGTCGCCGTTGCCGACATCGACGCCAATGCGGCCAGGACCAAAGTCGCCGCGCTCGCGGCGACGGGGTCGGACGTAATTGCCGTAGAAACCGACGTCACCCTTAAGCGGTCGGTCCTTGCTATGGTGCAGTTGGTGCTCGACCGCTGGGGCCGCATCGATATCCTGGTCAACGTCGCCGGGGGCGCCGACCGAAAGCTGGTCGTCGATATGACCGCCGCGGATTGGGACCATATCGTCGATATGAATTTGAAGTCCGTGTTTCTCTGCTCCCAGGCGGTGCTGCCAATCATGCAAAAGCAAAAATACGGCAAGCTCGTAAACATCTCTTCGATCTACGGTTTTACGGGCAACGCCACGCGTTCGAGCTACGCCGCCGCCAAGGCCGGCGTCGCGGTTTTCACCAAGTCCCTCGCACTCGAAGTGGTTAAAGACGGCATCAACGTCAATGCCGTCGCGCCCGGGCGCATCGAGACTGAAAGAGTTCGCGGCCATTACAGCGACGAAGCCTGGGCTGCGGCCGTCGCCCGGATTCCCATGGGCCGAACCGGCACACCCGAGGAAATCGCCGGCGCAGTGCTGTTTCTGGTGACGGACGAGAACCGCTACATCACCGGCCAAACCATCCACGTCAACGGCGCCTGGCTGAATTGGTAGGGACAAAAACCGTTCAAAAGTTCAATGGTTCAAGGTTCAAAGGTTTGCTCGGAACAGTTCGAACGATTCAGACCTTGAACTCTTGAACGTTTGAACCTTGAACCACCGACGAAGGAGGAAAAGAGAATGTACGGCTGGCGCGCAAGAATCGGTCACGTCGCCCCATCCCGCGGCGATACATTGGTTTACGAATTTTATCGGATGCTGCCCGAAGGCTTCATGATTCTCAACAGCACCGGCACCATCCGCCAACTGGTAGACGCGGATTTCGAGCGCCAGTTGCAGCGCATCGAAGAGGCCGCCGCGGATCTGGTCGACAACAAGTGCGACTCGATCATCATCGGCGGCTCGCCGCTGTTTACCAGGCTCGGCCATGGCAGCGATATTGAGATGGGAAGCAAGCTCACCGCCAAATACGGCGTACCGATTTCACCGGGCATCACCGGCGAAATTGAAGCGCTCAAATCGCTCAACCTCAAAAAGCTCGTGGTCGCTACGCCGCACGAAGACACACTCAACGAACGCATGAAGGGGTTTCTTGAATCCTCAGGCTTCAAGGTATTAAAAATTCAAGGCTATGGTGTTCGCAAAAATTCCGATTTGACCGACATGGACGAGCACTCCGCTTACAAGATCGCCAAACGGCTCTACGAACAGGCGCCTGAAGCCGACGGCGTCTTCGTCCCCTGTCCGCGCTGGCCGACGATCACCGATGTCGATGTGCTCGAACGGGAAATCGGCAAGCCGGTGATCACAAGCTGTCAGGCCTATATCTGGCACGCCTTGAAGATGGCCAAAGTCAAACAGGAAGTAAACGGATACGGCCGTTTGATGGCGTCATTAGTCAACTGACCCCATGTCCGCATGTCCCGGCAGGCGGTCATTCTGAGCGAAACAAACTGCTTTTGAGGAGCGGGCGGTTGCGGAGGGTCGAATCGAAATCGCCTCTCGCTGGTGATCAAGCAACTCTGCCGCTGGACGAGCTATCGTCTACTGCCGAACACTTCTTTCAATAGATCGTTGACTCGGGCTGCCGGGTTAGTGCGGATCTTTTGCTCTTCCTGGGCTACGACGAAAAAGATTCCGTCCATAGCCTTTTCAGTAACATACTGATTAACATCGAAAGTGACGCTTTGAGCGAACGGCACGCTCTTATAGCGGCCGATCAGGTCGTTGTATTGGCGGTTCACACCCACCTGATCCATCACCTGCTCGACGCTAGGACGAAAGGCGCTGTGGAGCTTCTTGGACGTCTTCGCTTTGAAATAATCGGTGGCCGCGGTGTCGTTGCCATTGAGAATGTTGCGCGCGTCATCGAAGGTCATCTGGCCGATGGCGTCCCAGAAAATTTCCTTGGCGAAGGGCACCGCCTTTTCCGCGGCGCGATTCATGCCGACGACGAACTCGTCGATCTGCGGTCCATAGCCGACTAGGCGAAGCGGCTGCTCGATACGCTGCAGCGGCTTGGGCATGAGAATTTTGATCGCCTGGTTCTTGAGGAAACCGTCCATCGAGCCGGTTTGCACAACGGCATTTTCCGTCCCAACCTTGAGCGCCTCTTGCAGCCCCGAGCCGATTTTGACGTCGCTCAGGCCCCCGCCAACGCTGGGCAAGCCGCCGCCCAACCCCTTTAAAAACTTATCGAGCTGGGCCGATGCCGGGGATGCCGCCGACAGCAAAAACAATATGGCGACACCTAATTGAATCATGCGACGACCTCCTAAACCTGCGAGGACATGGGTTGTGGCATTAATTGCGCAGTCTAAGTTCGCCTATGCGATACAAATATTTGTCCCGTGAGGTGAACTGAACTCAGAGCAATTCCCTCGCCCGCGCTGGCGGCGTCCGCTCTTCACCCAGCTTAAAATCGTTCAACGCCGCCGCAAAGGTGGCGTCGATAATCAAATCCATGATCTCCTGCTGCGCCTCCCGCGGCGAGAGGCGAAAGGCGGTGCGTAGCGGCTGGACGGCCTGGCGCCACTGGCTCTGGCTGACGTACGCCCGGCCGAGATATAAATAGGCCTGCGCAAACTCGGGATCCCGGTGAGTGGCGTCTTCAAAATAAGGAACCGCGGCGGCAAATCGCCCCTGATGGAATAGAGCCAAGCCTTGGTCAAAACTATCGCGAGCCGGATTGAACCTTCCCAGAGCCGAGCAGGAGCTGGCAGAAACAACAAGCGCAAGGGCAAATAACAAGGCGAATTTATTCTTCACGACGTTTGTGCCCCCCTCCCTTGTCGAAGCTTAGACGAGCGAAATCCCCGAACCTTAACGCCCGGGGCTTCGTTTTTACTTCGAGAAGGCCGATTTCAGCAGCGGTTCGAGCTCGCCTCTTTCGTGGAGCTCGTGCAGGATATCGCAGCCGCCGACAAACTGGCCGTCGATATAGACCTGCGGAATGGTCGGCCATTGGGAATAGCGCTTGATGCCGTCGCGCACCGCCGGATCGGCGAGCACGTCCTCTGTGGCAAAGGGAAAGCCGTAGGATTTGAGGATCTCCACCGTGTGCGCCGAAAAACCGCACTGGGGAAAGTCGGGTGTCCCCTTCATATAAAGCATCACTTTGTTATTTTTCACTGTTTCTTCGATCTTGTTAAGGACATCATCCGTCATAACCGTTCTCCTTTCTCTGCTGAACTCACGCCCCGAATTTTTCCCACTGGGCCGGGCTAAAGGTTCTGAGCGACAGCGCGTGGATGCGCTCGTCCTTCATCGGCTCGCTTAATGCTTCATTCACCATGCGATGCTGCTCGATCAAGCCCTTGCCCTCGAAGGCCGGCGATACCACGATCACTTGCCAGTGGTCGCCGCCGCCGGTGAGATCCTGGGTCTCAACCAACGTGACGGGCAAAGACTTGGCCAGCGTGTCCTTGATTTCTTCCGGCGTAATCATGGGAAAATCTTACCGGTTAAGCACCGAGCTTGCAACCGTCGGTACGGCAAGCCTATCCGACGGGACCCTCGAAATCTGGCCTCACGATGCGCATCATCGCCCGCAAATCCATCCGGACCTCGTCCAACGTCGGCCGCCCCACATACCAGTAACCGCAATGAATATTGTGGACCGTCAGGTCCGGCAACAGCGCAAAGGTGTAGGGCATGGCGGTAACACCGCGGCTTTTCGAAGTCTCCGTCATGTCGAGCAACTTGACCACTTTGCGCTCGTGATCGCTCAAAAACGGAAATGTGGCGCCAAGGCCCGCCCTGAAGGCGTCGTTGATCTCCGGGGTATCAACGCTCGCCACGGCGAGCTTGCAATAATTGACCGCCAGCTCTTCTTGAAGTTCCACGCAATGGCGCAACTGCACCTGGCACTTCCCTCACCAGTAGCCGCGGTAAAAAGTCAAGATGAAGGGAAACTTTCCGACCAGTTCCGAGAGCTTGACCTGCTGCCCGTCTTGATCGGGCAACTGGATATCGGGAAAACGTTGGCCGATAGTCAAATTCATGTCATCACCTCCAGTGATTTGGTACGATAACCGCCAATTCGACAGCAAGAATCGTGGCCGCCCTTCTCAGCGCAGGCATTGGCGCGGGTCAATCGGAACGGCGGAGCCAATCGCGCGCTTCCAGAGATTTCCCGGTGATATGGGCGGAACCGTCGGTAGCCAAATACAGGAATACCGGCGTAATCTCCGCAGGAGTCGGCAATGTCATGGGGTCCTCGTCGGGATAGGCGCTTGCGCGCATCTCGGTCCGGGTGGCCGCGGGGTTGACCGCGTTGACCCTGATGCCGGCGTCTTTGACTTCGTCCGCAAGCACTTGCGTGAAATTTTCGACTCCCGCCTTCGACACCGCGTAGGCCCCCCAGCGCGCCTTTCCCGTGCGGCCGACGCCGGAACTGACATTGATGATCGAGCCCGAACGCCGCGCCAACATGGCGGGCAGCGCCGCGCGGGTCACGAAAAATAGACCGTTCAGATTGATGCGAACAACGTCTTCCCAGGCTTCCAACGGATACTCGGCGACAGGCACACGAGGGCCGAGAATACTCGCATTGTTGACGAGAACATCGATGGCGCCGAAGCGCTCCAGCGCCGCCCGAACGAGGCGCGCGGCATCGGCCGCGTTGCCGATGTCGCCCGTCCGACCGTCGATTTCGCCGCCCGCACTGCGAATCTCGCCGGCGGTTTTCTCGACAGCCGCCGGCTCTCGCCCGCAGATAAAAACGCGCGCGCCGGCTTGTGCGTAAGCGCAGGCTACGGCTTGCCCGATGCCGCGACCGCCGCCCGTGATGAAGGCGGTTTTGCCGCGCATATTTTTCTCATCGCTGCTTGCCATCGATACCAGCGTATACCATAGTTATAGAATTCATGAAATCATTCGAGCCTCATCAACGTCTGGTGATTTTTCTATTGCTCGCGCTTGCGCTCACCTGCATCATCAGCCCATGGCTCGCCCTCGGCGCCGACTGGGCGACGGCCCGCTGGCCCAATGTCTTGGACGACGAGCGTATACCGTTCCCGCGCGTTTTTAACCGGGCCTTCATGATCTCGGCTATTGTGTTGTTTGTTTTCCTCCGGCGCCACCTCATGGCCGCAGAGCTGAAAGGGCTGCTCACCGTGGGCCGCCGCGATGCCGCCCGCGATCTGCTGATCGGCTGGGGCCTCGCTGTCGCCTCCATGGCTGCGCTGCTCGCAGCCATGACCGCCGCCGACGTTTACACGCCTTTCTTTCGTCTCTCCCTATCCCGGTCGTTGTCGCGCATTTTCAGCGCTTTTATGTCGGGAGCCTTCGCCGGCTTTCTCGAAGAAGTCTTTTTCCGCGGCATTCTGTTCGCGGGGCTCTACAGGAAAGGCGGCGCCCTGCGCGCTTATCTGCTAGCCAACCTTTTCTACTCCGCCATTCATTTCGTCAAACCCGGCGAGCGTTATTATCTCGACGGCATCGAGCCTCTGGCCGGGTTTGGCCATCTGCTCCTGACTTTTGCGCCGTTTTTGGAGCCCCTCGCTCTGCTGCCGGGCATCTTCGGATTGTTTTTGCTCGGCGTGGTTTTGAGCTTCGCGCTCGCGCGCACCGGCAATCTTTACCTCGCCATCGGCCTTCACGCAGGCTGGATACTGGCCCTAAAAACGGTGCGCGTCTTCGGCGATTATTCAAGAACGGACCTGGGGTGGGTTTTCGGAGCCATCGAGCCCAAGATCGTGAGCGGCGTGGCCACCTGGATCGGCATCGTTTTGGTCGGCGGCGCGGTTTACCATATCACCCGGCGCCGGCCGCGCCTCGCAGCCGGTCCGCTTCCCGCAAAAGCGGCTTGATTTTTTCCGCCGTGCGCTCGGCGACCAAACGATAACCGGCGCCGTTCGGATGGATCGGATCGCTTCGCAAGCTCGAATCGTTCAAAATCCCGCGCATCACCCGGGGGATGTAGAGCGCGCCGAGCTTTTTTGCCGTCTCTTGGTAAATTGCGCTGAAATCATCCGTAAACAACCCGAGCCTCATCCCGACGATCGCCACCATGGCGCCTTCGTCCTGAATGCGGCGCACGATCTCTTCGAGGTTTGCTCTCGTTTCCGCGCGCGGCACCTGGCGCAAGAAATCATTGCCGCCAAGCAGGACGATCACCAGCCGGGGATTGCTTCTCAAGACCGCATCCGGCAGCCGCGCCAGCGCCTGCGCCGTCGTGTCGCCGCGCCGCCCCGCATTCACCACCGGACGTCCGATCAGCGGCGAAAGCGCCGCCGGATAATCTTCCCCCGATCCCGCTCCCACCCCTTCGGTCAAACTGTCGCCAAAGCAAATAATCGCTTCCCCCGCCGATCGAAGATTCCGAACGTGATCGTACCGTTCCCCGCCGCAAGCAGAGACCAGTCCAACGAACAGCCAAACGCAAAACCCGCGCCATCCCCTCGGTTTGTTCATTCGCCGCGAAACGACCAGAGCCGCCCCGTCTTGGCAGCCTTCAAGCCACGGGGGTGAAGCCGTCCGCCGCCGCTCCGGTTTCAGATACCAGCGGCGCGACGCTGGAGGATGGCCCGTCGAATCATTAGCTAAATTGGACAAATACGACCCCGACGAAGCGGCACGCGCGTTGATTGCGGCGCATCCTGACCTGACTCAAGCAGAGGCTAAGAGCGCGGCGTGGCATGTGGGCGTGAAGCTATTGAAACAGGCGATCGCCGAGCGCAAAGGCTTCGCTTTCGAAGCCACACTGGACGCCAATACGATTCCCCGCCTGCTGGCCGAGGCGGCCGCGCAGGGCATCGAGATCTATATTTGGTTCGTCGGCCTAAGTAGCCCGGAACTTCACATCGAACGAGTGTGGAAAGACGGCAATCCGCGCAACCTTCACCGCACGCCCGATTGGGCCAAACCCATCGTCGCGGCGGCGTTAAAGTTGCGTTCCCTTTGAGGTTCACGCAACCCCAGGCGGCACAACCCTGACGCACGTTCTTGCTTTTTCACTTCGGATCACCGCGTCGGCAAAGGATCCGCGCCGGCGAGTTTCTTATAGAGGTCAACCACCTCTTTATCCCGCGGCAGTTCCTTGATCACCTTTTCCAGCTCTTCGCCGCCCAGAGGATTCGGTCCGTCGCCCATGAGTTTGGTATACTCCAGCGGAAATTCCGGGTCGGCAAACGCCTTGCGCATCGCATCCCGGATGATCTGCACGCGATCTTTAGGGGTCCCCGGAGGGAAGAGATAAGGCCAGCGCGGATACTGAAACGCCCGGAACATGTCGAGCAGCTTTCTCTCAGTTTCCGTCTTGGCGAAGGTTCCCAGTTCCGCGACATGGGCGAAGTCGGGGTGATGGCGCCCCTTGGGCACCGTCAAGGTCGCATGCAGGTGAACCTGCTTTTTCTCGATCCATTCCCGCTGGTCAATCGCGAATCTCGCCGCCCCGGTCGCGTGGGCATCCACCTCGCCGCTTTTAAACGCAATGTAAATTTCCGGATTGGTAAAACCGGTTACGAATCTCGGATCCTTCAAACCAATGATATACGCCATCATGCGTCCGGTGACATAGACCGGATGCCCCACCGCGTGTGCGGCGAATCGCAAGCCGCTGGCTGCGCGCAATTTTTCAACCGAATCGAGTCCGAGCTCGGCTTTGGTGTAGAAAATATAAGGGTCGCCGGTGTCCGTCGAGCCCAGATAGATAAACTTGTCGAGATCGTAGCTGCTGCCAGGAAGTCCCAGAATCGGCCCCACGACAAGTCCGGCACCGATGGAACCTATTGTCAGACCGTCGGGACGAGTTCCGGAGTAAATGACATTCGCCGCCTTTCGGCCGGCAGCGCCGGGGATAAACTCCATCTGCAAATTCGGCCTTCCCGGAATATGCTTTTCCAAAACCTTCAATAACGCCCTGGTCTGAAACTCGCCGGAGCCCCCCGGCCCGCCGCCACGAATAACTTTAATGGTTTTCCCCTTGTAAAAGTCGGCCTGGGGAAGGGCCTCGCCCACCGGCACAAAGAACGAGAAGACGATCGCGAAGACGAACACGAACCCGTAAGCTGCCAACCTGGCAAATGCGTTCATAAACACCTCCGGCAAAAATTAATCCCACCCAGGGGCGCGGTCGCTCGAACTTTTTGCGCGAGTTGCAAAGCTCGAGATGGTTGCCTTTTACTCTCTATCTTGAGCTTTTTCCAGACTGCGCCCCGGTTTATTCAGCCTGCGTTTGGCGCCGCTAGATTCCCGACTTCGACGGTTGGCAGGACCGATCTAGGCATGGGATCCTTGTCCGCGTCCCCATCGGCAACCTCGTCGAAACCTCGGTAGACACCGGCCAAGCAACGTCACCGTTAAACCCTGGCATCGGTTCGGAAAGACCCCTATACACCCACAACCCGGTCTTCTCAGATCACCTCGTTGCCAACCGAGGTCCGAGCATTCCCTAGCGCGGAGGCAGTGGGTCCGGACCGGTGAATCGCTTGAACAGCTCGATGACCTTGGGGTCGTTGGGCAGTTCTCTAATCACCTTCTCTTGTTCGTCCGGCATCAACGGCGAGGCATCCTGGCCGACCAGCTTCTTGAAGCCTGCATGAAAACCCGGGTCTGTGTAAGTTTTTCGGAACGCCTCCTGGAGAATCGCCACCCGATCACCCGGGGTACCCGGCGAAAGAATATATGGGGAGCCTGCCTGCCGGAAATCGCGCAGCAGCCTGAGCAATCCCTGCTCCTCTCTGGACCTCGCGAAGGTTCCCAGCTCAGGAAGGTACCCGAAATGTGGGTGCTTGGCATCCACGGGAACATTGATGATGGAGTGAAAATCCACTAAACGCTGTTCGATCCACTGCGGCAGGCGCCCAACGATTGCATCGGCATTTCTCACTCTCCCGTCGATCTCCCCCTGCTCCATCGCCGCATCCAGCTCGGTGTCGGAGTAGCCGGTAACGAATCGCGGTGCTTTGACGCCGATCATATAGGCGAATAGCCGTCCCGTCATGTAAACCGCGTGTCCCACCGTCTGAGCGCCGATTCTAACTCCGGAAGCTGCGCGCAGCTTCTCCACCGTGCCGAGACCGGCCTTGTTCCATGTCAGGAAAACCCAGTGGTACCTAGAGTGCGTCGAGCCCAAATAATGAAACTTTTTAAGGTCATATTGAACGCCGGTTTCACCCAAAGTGGCGTGAGTGACGAGGCCCAGCCCGATGTTCCCGATTGTGAGGCCGTCGGGCTGCGCCGCCCTGAAGAGATGGTTTGCCGCTTTCCGCCCTCCCCCGCCCGGCATATATTCTCTGATAATCGTAGGTTCACCGGGAATATACTTTCTCAAAAAGGGAATAAGGGCCTGCACCATCAGATCCCCCGTGCCGCCAGGGGAGCTACCCTGAAGGATCGAGATGGTTTTACCCTTGTAGAAATCGACTTGCGCCTCGGATAGCCGAGGCGTAAGCGCGAATGACAGGGCCAGTCCAAGACCACACAAAATTTTCCGGCGGCAATTTGTGGCGTTCATTTGGGACCCCCTTGCGATCGCTTGCACCACTAGCGAACGCTTCCGGTGTATCTCGACGAAGCCTGAGAAGATCGGACATTTCTTTCTCCCTCCGCTTGCGCTCTCAACCAAGCTGCATCGCGGTAAGGAAGGCCTTGCATGGCAACGTTACTTCGGCGCCAAAACCTTTTTCAGTCTTTCCCTGATCCCCGGCGGCTGCGACATGACTTCCTTCACAATCGCTTCAAGATCTTCTCCCGGCGACGGGTCGAGCTCATATTTTCTTTTTTCTATTTCGGCCAAGAATCCCGGGTCTTTCATAGTCTTGTTGAAAGCTGCGCGCAGAATTCGCAAACGATCCGGCGGCATCCCCGGAGGGCCGAGCATCGGACGGCCGAGAGCGCCGCCGGCGAGAATCGTCGTAGCAAGACGCCGAGCCGCCTCCGGCGTTTGGTACTGATCCATAAGTTCATGCATCGTCGGCACATCGCGCAGGCGGGGGTCGCGCGCGCGGCCGGTTTGCACGATGTTGCGCACGAAACCCTTTTTACGCCAGG
>CAZILB010000091.1:0-7902 GCA_964539925.1 uncultured Syntrophobacter sp.
GTATGGCTTCCATCCTGATCAAGAACATCGGCGCGCTGGTGACCGGGAAGTTGGAGAACCCCCTCCGGGCGGCGGATTCGATTTTTATCCGAGACGGACTCGTCGAGGCGATTGGCAACGGCTTAAATCAGGGCGCCGACCAGACCATCGACGCCAACGGCATCACGGCGATTCCCGGACTGATTGATTCTCATTCGCACCCCTCCATCGGCGAATACACGCCGGCGCAAAACTCGCTCGGCTGGATCACCAACTACATGCACGGCGGCGTGACTTCATTGATCTCCGCCGGCGAGTTGCATTTGCCGGGGCTGCCGTTGCCGCCCGACGCGCGCACGGCGTTGTCCGTCGCCATCGTCACCAAGAAGTGCTACGACAACTGGCGCCCGTCGGGGGTGAAAGTTCACGCCGGCACGCTGCTGCTGGTGCCGGGGTTGAGCGAGAAGGATTTCGACGAGATTCACACTCTCGGCATCAAACTGGTCAAGTTTATTTTCTACGATTACAGTCTCTTGCCCAACGGCGAAGCCGAGCGCTACGTGACTTGGGCCCATGCCCGCGGCATCAAAGTGAAGATTCATTCCGGCGGCGTATCGCGCTCGGGGGTAAGCCAGGTGGCGGGTTTCGACATGGTGCGTAAGATCAAACCCGATATCATCGGACACATCACGGGCGGTCCGATTCCCATGCCCGAAGAAGACATGCTCCGCATCGCCCATGAAACCGAATGCTTCATGGAGATCTGCACCTCGGGAAATTATCGCCTGGCGCTGGTGCTGGCGCGGGCGGTGAAGGCAAAAAGCTTGCACAGCCGCGTGCTGATCGGCACCGATACTCCCGGCGGCACCGGCATCGTGCCGCGCGGCATGCTACGGGAGATCGCCTTTCTATCGTCGGTGGGCGAGATTGAGCCGGAGAAAGCGATCTGCATGGCCACCGGCAACGTCGGGCGCGCCCATGATCTGAAGCTCGGCATCCTGGAAGAAGGCCGCCCGGCGGATGTGGTGCTGCTGCACAAGATTACCGGTTCGGTGGCCAAAGATGCGCTGGACTCGTTCGCCAAGGGCGATCTGCCGGGTATTTCCTACGTGATCATCGACGGCGCGGTGCAGGTGGCGGGACGCAGCCAGCAAACCCCGCCGCCCGAGCGTCTCGCCGGCCCATCTTTTTGTTAAGGAGAAGACCAAGTGAGCACATTTGATTTTGGTGTGGGGCTTTTCCCCACCGAGCCATTGCAGAAAATGATCCGCCTGGCCAAAGTGAGCGAAGAGTCCGGTTTCAGCCATATCTGGGTCGGCGACTCGCACCTCATCTGGCGCGAGGCCTATGTCAACATGACGGCCATGATGCTCAATACGACGACGGTCAAGTTCGGCACCGGCGTGACCAATCCGCTGACGCGCCATCCCTCGGTGCTCGCCAGCGCCTACGCGACCTTGGAAGAATATGCGCCGGGAAGAATGATCGTCGGCATCGGTTTGGGCGATAGCTCCGTTGAAACAATGGGCCTCAAGCCTTCGACGCTCGCGAACTTCGAAAAATCCTTGGAGCAAATGCGCGCCCTGTTCGAGGGGAAAGAAGCCGAACTGTCGAGCGGCAAGATTCACCTGCTTCATCCCTGCAAAGGCAAAGTGCCGATCTATATCGCCGCCAGCGGGCCGAAGATGCTCGAACTGTCGGGCCGCATCGCCGACGGCATCATCGTCCTGGTCGGCGTCGCCGACGATTACATCGCGCGCGCGCAAGAGAGGATCGCCGCCGGCGCCAAGGCCGCGGGCAGAAAACTCGAAGACATCCATCTTGTTCTCTGGGTGCCCTGCGCGGTGTCCGATAAGGCGCCGGCCAAGGACGCGGTCAAAGCGCATGTCGCCCGTGTCGTCGCCCATCCGTTGCCCTATGTGCTCGATCCGAAAGAACAGAAAGTTCTCGAAGAGATCCGCAAGACCTACGACTACTACCATCACATGGACCAGCAGGCGAACCACGCCGAAGTGATCCCCGATTGGCTGGTCGATAAGTTCGCCATCGCCGGCACGGTCGCCGAATGCCGGGCGCAGATCGAACGGGTCAAAAAGACCGGTATTCAACAAATCGCGATCATTCCCTACAGCCCGCCGGGCGGCAGCCGCGAAGAAACGATCCGCGGTTTTGCCAAGGCGATGAGCTGAGCGGGATTCAAAGTTTTCGACGAGACCGAGTTGTCCGGAGGTCAAGCGATGAAAATCGTTCACACCATGATTAGAGTCAACGATCTCGACGAGAGCCTGAAATTTTATTGCGACGGGCTCGGCATGAAACTCTTACGAAAACGGGACTATGAGTCGGGCCGTTTTACCAACGTTTTCGTCGGTTACGGATCGGAAGAAACCCATCCGGTCATCGAGCTGACTTACAACTGGGATACCCATGCCTACGACATCGGCAACGGTTTCGGCCACATCGCCATCGGCGTGCCGGATGTCTACAAAACCTGCGCAGAGCTGCGCGCCAAGGGAGTCAAAATCGTGCGCGAGCCCGGTCCGATGAAACATGGGAGCGGAACCAATGCCATCGCGTTTCTCGAAGATCCCAACGGCTACAAGATCGAGCTGACGGCACGCGCGGAGTAATTTCCGGATAGGCCGCGAACATGGCTACGGTTGTCGAAAATCCCACGGTTATTCCCGCCGCCGGCGAACCGCCGAAGATCATCGAAGAGTTTATCGGGCGGGTGAATTCGCAAACGAACGCGATCAGCATCGCCAAGATGACCAGCCCGCCGGGCTGGAGTGAGCCGGGGCAAACTCCCGAGTTCGATGAGTTCACGATGGTGCTGCACGGAGAACTTCAGGTCGAGACTCGCGACGCAATTCACAAAGTCGGCGCCCGCCAGGCGATCATCGTTCGCGCCGGCGAGTGGGTGCGTTACAGTACGCCGGGGCTGGCGGGTGCGGAATATATCGCGGTTTGCGTGCCGGCGTTTGCGCCGGCGACCGTTCATCGCGACGAGTAAGTCGTCCGCGGCTCGCGTGAAAACTATCTTTTGATCACACGGTATCCGGCGCTTTCCAGAAAATTAAAAAACTGAATCAAATCCGCGGTGGGGGCGTAGCCGACGTTTCCCAATGTTGAGCGCACGAAAGTGTCCTTCCATTTCGGGTGCCCGGTGTTGTCGAGATATTCCTTGTTGATCAAGATCGACAGAACCAATTTCTGCAAAGTCGCGATATAGTCGCGCTGATCCCGGTTTCTAGTCATGATCACCGACGGCACGGCGTGGGTCTCGAAGTGATCCGCCCAGGCATAGACGCCCTTGGCGATGGTTTTCTTCGGATAAATCTCTTCCAAGCCGCTGTCCTGCGGCAGGGCGACAAAGTGAAAACTCCGGTCAAGATTTTTAAATGCCGGCACCGGCGCGCCACCGATGAAAATAAGCGCGTCGATGTCTCCCCGGGCGAGTTTTTTGACCGCCTCTTCGGGCGGGTCGAAGACACGCTGGATGTTTAAACCGAAGCCTGAGAGCAGCACTTCCGCGGTGAGCGCCGAGCCGCTTCTCTCGGGACCGACGGAAACCTTTTTCCCCTCGAGTTGGTCGAGCGTCCGCAGGCTGGGGTTCTTGGCGATGATATGGATTTCCTCCGGATAGAGGTTTAAAACAACTTTTGCTTCCTGCAACACGTTCAGGCCGGTTTCCTTGAGCATGATCTCGGCGACAAAGCGGAGCACGTCCAGTTGCATGATCGCCAGATCGACCTTGCCGGCGCCGAGCAGATTGACGTTTTCAAAAGAACCGCCGGTCTCAATGACTTCGATCGGGATGCCGTCCTTTTCCGCGAGCCGTTTGATGTCTTCGGCAATTTTAAAGTAAGTCCCTTCAGCGGAACCGGTGGCGATCGTCAAGCCATAGGCCTTGCCATATAGAATAAGGGTCAAAACCAACAATAGGATAGTTTTCATATCGATCCTTTGCCTTGGCTAATAAGCCGCTATGCCGACCGACGGCGGTTACACCCGCACAGCTGCACTCTTTGCGGAAGGAAATCTACGCGATTCAAAAAAAGCGCGCAACGACGAAAACGCCGATCATAGCCACGGCGAGGGCCAGCTTGAGGGCGGCGCCGAGGACGAGACCAATGGTCGCGCCGATACCGGCGCGCGTTGCCCGTTGCCAGTCGCGTCGTGCCGACAGCTCGCCGATGACCGCGCCGATGAACGGTCCGAAGATCACGCCTGGGAAGCCGAGGAATAGCCCGGCGACGGCGCCGATCAAGGCACCGATGACGGCGCGATTGGAAGCACCGAACTTCTTGGCGCCAAACATGGACGCCCAAAGGTCGATGCCCTGGGTAAGCAGGGCGATGACAGCCAGGGCGACGATGACCCAAAAACCAACGTAGTGGAAGTTTTCGATCCAGGCGGCCAGCCAAAGTCCCAAGAAAATCAACGGCGCGCCCGGCACGCCCGGGATTATAAGCCCAAGCAAACCGGTTGCTACCAGCGCCGTAGAAAGCAGCCAAAAGGCGAGCAAGGAAGCCATTGGTTCGTCGCTGATCGGAAGGGCGTCCCGGGTTCTCAGATACGCCGCCGACCAAGTCTTGGAAATCGAACCCGGCGTTTGCGGCGAGCCGGGCGGTCTTCACCGAGCAGCCTTTGTGCGATGATCTTGAAGACTTCAGGCGAAAAACCAAAACCGATGTGAGTCGTGCACACTTCGATATGTTCGACGTTGGCGGCTTGCCGGTCGATGCAGGCCTGCCACGCGACAAAACCGTCGGTGCGGGAATAGATCGCCACCACCGGCGTGCTGAGCAAAATCCTTTTGCGCCCTTCCACCTCGGCGGCAATGGCGTCGATATCGATGCCGCGTTTGCGGTAGCTCGCGGCGGCGACCGTGTATTTTGGGCCGCCGATGACCGGCGTGCCGAGGGTGATCACCTGGCGCACGAGATCCGGCCGCTCGCGCGCCAGTTCCCGAGCCAGGTAGCCGCCCAAACTCCAGCCGATAAGCCGGACCTCCTGGTTGCTGCGCCGCGCCAAAGAGGCAAGCCGCTTGAGAATGCGCGGAAAGAGCTCGGACACGGCTCCGGTGTTTCGCCCCAGTCCCCAGCCGCGGGCGCGATAACCGAGCAAACGCAGGTAGGCTTTCAAGATCGCAGTGGAACCGTCGCCGGCTCCGTAGCCGGGAAGGATAAGCACCGGTTGGCCTTGACCGCGAGGTTGTCTGGCGAGATCGGGAAATCGGAGCAGCAGGCGCGGCAGCTCGACCAAACCGCGGATTTCACGCAAAACTCCTGAAGGAATCGGCGGCTCGATCGGTTCGTTCTCGTCGATCATGCGGCCTTCTGCGGAAACGGACAAAGATTTCGAAGCGCGCACTGGGGACATCTTGGTTTCTTGGCGAAACAAATGCGCCGGCCGTGGTACTGCATAAGATGGCAAAAGCGCACCCGCCGGTTCTCCGGCACGATCGCCGTCAAGTCGGCTTCGATTTTGTCGGGTTGCGTGTTGGCCGTCAAGCCGAGACGCTGCGACAGGCGCATGACATGGGTGTCGACGCCGATCGCTTGCTTGCCGTAAGCGTTGCCGAGGACGATATTCGCGGTCTTTCGACCGACGCCGGGAAGGCTGGTCAAGTCTTCAAGACGGTCGGGAACCTTGCCGCCGAAGCGCTCGACCAGGGCTTTGCAGCAGTGCCGTATCGACTTGGCCTTGTTGCGATAGAAATTGATCTTGCCGATTTGGCTTTGCAGCCGGGATAGCGGCGTGGCGGCATAGTCGGCGGCGGTTTCATGGTTCTTGAATAACTTGACGGTGACTTTATTGACCAGTTCGTCGCGCGCCTGAGCGGCGAGGATTAAGGCGATCAATAGCTCCATGGGACTGGTGAAATCGAGGTCTAGCTTGGCGTCGGGATGGATCTTTTCGAGACGGCCCAGGATCTTTTTGAGCCGCGTTTTATCGCCTGCGGGGATTGCGATTTTTTTGCGCCCGGACTTCATTTTGGTTTCGTTGAAAAATATGTTAGCAAAAAACCGGTTATAAAGGGAGGATGTCAAAAATGGATGCGACGGCATTAACGACGGCGAAGCAGAATATTCGGCAGCTCAAAAAGCAAAAAGCCGAAGTGCTGGCGTCGTCGCACGACCGCAAGCAAGTCAGGAAGATCCAGCGCAAGGTCAAGCTCCTCAAGCGCCAAACCCGCGCCCTGGCCAAAGAGAAGAAACTCGTCGCGGCCAAAGCCGCAGCCGAGGCCGCAGCCAAGGATGCGGCGGAAAAGGCCGCGGCCGCCGCCGCCAAGGCTGCCGAAGCGCCGGCCGGATAGGCACGCGCCATGAAAACGCCGCCTCTTCTGCGCGGCCGCGGCTCGGCCGCTAATCCTAAAAACCGCTTTGAAAATTTCGAGCGGGTGGCCGAGCCGCCGGAGGACGGCGACGAAGTCTCATCCCCTAGCACCGAGTTTTTTCCCGACCACAGCAAATCGATTATCGCCTACAACGACAGTCCGGATGTCGGCTTCGATGCCAGCATCAACCCCTATCGAGGCTGCGAGCACGGCTGTGTTTACTGCTATGCCCGGCCAACCCATGAATATCTCGGTTTCTCCTCCGGGTTGGACTTCGAAACTAAGATCATGGTCAAAGAAGGTGCGCCGGAGCTCTTGCGCAAAGAGTTGTCGAGTTCCCATTGGCGCCCACAGCTGGTCGCGCTCAGCGGCAATACCGACTGCTATCAGCCGGTGGAAAAGCACAAACAGTTGACGCGGCGTTGCCTGGAAGTGCTGCTCGAATTTCGCAATCCGGTGATGATCGTAACCAAGAACCATCTGGTCACCCGGGACATCGATCTATTATCCGAGCTCGCCCGTTTCGACTGCGCCGGCGTGACGATCTCGCTGACGACGCTCGATCACAAGCTCTCGTCATTGCTCGAGCCCCGAGCGTCCCGGCCGGCGCGGCGGCTGGCGGCGATCCGGGCCATGGCCGAAGCCAAAGTTCCGGTCGGATATTTGCAGGCGCCGATGGTTCCCGGTCTCACCGACGCGGAAGCGCCGGCGATCGCAGTGGCGGCGGCTGCGGCGGGAGCGACCTTTTCCGGCTACGTCGCGCTGCGCTTGCCGTTCGCCGTGAAATCGTTGTTCGAGCAATGGCTCGACCGCCACTATCCCGAAAAGAAGCAAAAGATCTTGAACCGCGTGCGGGAAATCCGCGGCGGTAAGCTCAACGATCCGAATTTCAAGACGCGTATGCGCGGCGAGGGGATTTTCGCCGAACAGATGGCCGAGCTGTTCAAGCTCGCGCGCAAAAAATCCGGCATTCAAGAACGTTGGCCGAAGCTCAGCACGGAGCATTTTCGACGGCCGGCAAGAGACCAGTTGAATCTTTTCTGATCGGGTTCGCGGCGCGCTGCGCTCGCAAGTTTCAATTTCAATTGTCAGATTGAATCTGTCATTTGAGATTTGCGATCCGACATGGCGCTCAGCGCCCTAGTCGCAGTAGTATTCGAGTTGGTACCCGTTGGGGTCGGTGATGTAAAAGGCGCTCTTGCCGCGCCGCCCGGCGATTTTCACGCCATGTTCTTTGAGTTTGGACTCCAGGCGTTTGAGGCTTGCGGCAGTGGCCTTAAAGCCGAGATGCTCCAAGCCCTGATGGCCCCTGGCCGGCGTGGAGCTTTTGACGAAGTTCAGTAGATCGCCACTGCCCGGGGTGGTGAGAAAAAGCATCGATGGCGGGTGGCGAAAGGCGACTTTCATCCCGAGTACGCCGACGTAAAATTCTTCGGTCTTTTTAAGATCCCGCACTTTGAGGGCGATGTGGCTCAAGCCTTTTTTTGCCATGGCCGGACTCCTTACTCCGGGAGAGATCTAACCTCAAAGGGCGCAAGTCCGCAACCTATGGAACGGAAGCATTCACCGCTGAGGCGCTG
>CAZILB010000091.1:8002-15701 GCA_964539925.1 uncultured Syntrophobacter sp.
CTCTCGCTTCGCGGTGGCGCAACTTTGGCTTCCATCCATTCAGCTTCGCTATCCTATCGAAAACCGAAAATCTTCTACGGTTGGTATATCGTCGCGGTCGGGTTTTTGTCGCATGTCGCCTGCGCCTTCCACATGTCGAGCACGCTCAGCGTTTTTCTCAAACCGCTTACCGAAGACCTGGCGGTTTCGCGCGGGCTGTTTTCCCTGCTCCGCTCGGGAGAGATTCTCATCGGCGCCGCGATGGCGCCGCTGGTGGGACCGCTGGTGGACCGCTACGGCGGGCGCTGGCTCATGGCCGGCGGGGCGCTCGCCGCCGGTACCGGTTTTGTTTTATTGAGCCAGGTCGGATCGTTCTGGCAGTTTCTCATTTTGCGCTGGGCATTCATCACCGTCGGCGGGGTCTTCATGTGCCACATGGTCGTGAGCGTCACGGTGGCGCGCTGGTTCGTGCGCAAACGCGGCCGCGCGATCGCCATCGCCAGTCTGGGTCAGGGGCTGTCCAAGGTTTTGATTCCAGTGGTTACGGCGATCCTGTTCGTCTGGGTCGGCTGGCGCTGGACCTGGTCGATCTTCGGCCTGATTACGCTGGTCTTGATCGTTGTGCCGGCGTTGATCTTCATGCGCCGAAGTCCCGAAGAGATGGGCCTAAAACCCGACGGCGAGAAGCCGGCGGCAGGGGGCGCGGCGCCGACGAAAGAGCGCCTTGAAGAAGCGCGCCGCCAAGCTCTTGCCGACGAAACGGTCTGGACCTGGCGCGAAGTGATCCGCACCCGAACTTTTTGGCTGATCTGCGTGATCTATGGCATGGCCAACGTCGGCATCGCCGGTCTCAATCTCCATGTTTTTGCTTTTGTCACCGATATCGGCTTTCCCTCCCTCGTAGCGGCCACGGTTCTCAGCATCATTGCCCTAACCCAGTTGGGCTCGACATTGATATGGGGAATGCTCGGCGAGCGCATCGAGATCCGCTGGGCGAGCATGACGATGTTTCTGATTCAGGCGTTCGGCCTCGCGCTGGCGATCGCCACGGTTCAGCTGGTGCCCGTTTATGCCGGATTTTTCTTTTACGGCATCGGGCTCGGCGGCAGCTGGGTGCTGCAAGAACTGATCTGGGCCAATTACTTTGGCCGCGTATCCCTCGGCACGGTGCGCGGCCTGGGGATTCTGGTGACCCATGCCTTCGGAGCGGGCGGTGCGCCGTTCTTCGGATTCGTTCACGATGTCACCGGCAGCTATCAGTCGTCCTTTGTCGCTTTCGTCATCGCCCTTTTGGCCGCCGCTTTTTTGAGCCTCGCGGTACGCGCGCCGCGAAAACGCGCTTTGCAAACTTCGTCGTCGTCGGGTTGACCGGAGCGCGCGAGCGCGCATAATGCCTCACAAGGCGGTTACTCCGACATCGCCCTTCAAACATGGCCTCGTCCTCCAATAGCTTGATCGAGCTGCGCACGGAAGGACCGCAGAACGGCCCGTTCAAGGTGGTCTTCGCGGGCCGTCTCGATTCCTCCACGGTCGGCGGAATCTGGCGCCAGGCGACGGCGGCGGTTCGCGGTGCAAAGGCCGCCAACGTGATCATCGACGCGGGCGGGGTCGAGTATTGTGACGGCGCCGGCATCGCCCTGTTTTTCCATTTGCGCCGGGTGCAAAGCGAGGCGGGAGGCGAACTGGAGATCGCCAGCCTGCGGTCTGAATTCGCCGCGCTGATGAACGGCTGGGAATCCGCCCGCGCCGGCGAGGCCATGCCGGAACCTTCGCGGAAAACGCCGCTGGCCGAGGAAATCGGCCAAGCTGCCGTTGAGGTGTGGCGTGATATCCACGCCTTGATCGCGTTTGTCGGCGAGCTTTGCGTGGCGCTGGTCTACGCTGCAATCCATCCGCGCAGCGTACGCTGGCGCGATGCCCTGGCGGTCGCCGAAGCCGCCGGGGTCAATGCTTTGCCGATCGTGGCGCTGGTCAGTTTCTTGATGGGACTGATCATGGCGTTCCAGGCGGCCATCCCCCTGCGCCAGTTCGGCGCTGAACTGTTCGTGGCCAATCTCATCGGCCTCTCCATGCTGCGCGAGTTGGGTCCGTTGATGACCGCGATCATCTTGGCCGGACGCTCCGGCTCGGCCTTTGCTGCCGAGCTCGGCACCATGAAAGTCCGCGAAGAGATCGACGCGCTTAAAACCATGGGCCTCGATCCGGTGCGCTTCCTGGTGGTGCCCCGCGTGGTCGCCGCGGTCTTCATGACGCCGCTGCTGACGATCTTTGCCAACCTATTGGGGCTGATTGGCGGCTCGGTGGTGATGCTCTCCCTGGGTTTTCCGCTGATCACCTACTTTCACCAGATTCAATACGCGGTGACCTACGGATCATTGGTCGGTGGCCTGGTGAAGGCATTTGTCTTCGGCATCCTGGTCGCCGGCATCGGCTGCTTGCGCGGGCTGCAAGCGCAAACCGGCGCTACCGCTGTCGGTGAATCGACCACCCGCGCGGTGGTCAGCGGGATTATTTTGATCACGCTCGCCGACGGGATTTTCTCGGTGGTCTATTATTATCTCGGAGTCTAGATGGCGGGCGAGGAAAAACGCGAAGTCATTATCCGGGTGGAAAACTTCACGGCCGCCTACGACGGGCAGGTCGTCCTGGATCGAGTCAACTTCGAAGTCTACGCCGGCGAGGTCTTCGTCATCCTTGGCGGCTCGGGCTGCGGCAAGAGCACCTTGCTCAAACACATGATCGGCCTTTACAAGCCGGCCAGGGGACGAATCTACATTGACGGCGAGGATATCGCCGCGGCCAACGGCGAGCCGCGGTTAAAGATACTTAGAAAATTCGGCGTCATGTACCAAAGCGGCGCCCTGTTCGGCTCGATGACGCTGCTCGAAAACGTGGCTTTGCCTTTGGAAGAGTTCACCGACCTGCCGCCCGAGGCGATTCGCTTGATCGCGACCATGAAACTCGAAAGAGTGGGTTTGAGCGGCGTCGCCGATCGCATGCCGGCGGAACTCAGCGGCGGCATGCAGAAACGCGGCGCCATCGCCCGCGCTATGGCGCTCGATCCCCGGCTGCTGTTTCTCGACGAACTGTCCGCCGGACTGGACCCGATTACCTCTGTGGAACTCGATCAATTGGTTTTGAGCCTGGCGCGCAGCTTGAAAATCACCTTCGTGGTGATCACCCATGAATTGCCGAGCATCTTCACAATTGCGGATCGGGTGATAATGTTGGATAAAAAGGAAAAGGGCATCATTGCCGCGGGCACGCCGCAGGAGTTGCGCGATCATAGCCCAGACCCCCGCGTGCGCCAATTCTTTTCCCGGCAAGCGGCGCCGCCAGGGTGAGGGGGACTGTCCCCTTTCGAGGATGCCAAGGCTAACCGCGCGGATGATCGAGAAAGATGAGTTACTTCAAAATCGGGCTTTTCGTCATTAGCGCGACGATCCTGGGTGTCATCGGCGTCGTCGTGCTCGGCGTGGGCACGATTCTGCAAAAGACAGTATGGCTGGAGACCTACATCGACGAGTCGGTGCAGGGCTTGGATATCGGCTCGCCCGTCAAGTTTCGCGGCGTTCCGATCGGCAAAGTCGAACAAATCCGTCTGACCAGCGTGGAATATCCCACACCGCATAGCTATGTGCTGGTGCGCATTGGTTTGTCGAGCGATGTTTTAGCGTTTTCACGATCGGACGAGGGTATGGCCGGCTTCGCACAGGAAATTGAAAAAGGCCTGCGCGTGCGTCTGGCGGCGCAGGGATTGACCGGCACCGCTTATATCGAAGCCGATTATCTCGACCCGGCGCGCCATCCGCCGCTGGAGATCGATTGGGAGCCCATGTATCCTTACGTGCCGTCGTCGCTCAGCCGCATCACGCAATTGAGCGATGCATTGGAAAGGATTCTTCGGGGCATGGAGACGGTCGACGTGGAACGTCTCATTCAGGGATTGGAGAGCTCGCTCACCACGATCACGAAGGTGGCGGAAGGCGCGGACTTTGAGAAGCTCGGCGCGCAAGCGAACCTGTTTCTCACCGAACTGAGGGATACCAACCGGGAGTTAAAGAATCTGCTCGGCAGCGCCGAGCTCAAGTCGGCATTTTCCGACGGAGCGGCAGCGGCAAAAACGGCGCGCGAGATTGTGGAAGGCGCCGAGAAGCCTGTCAAACAGTTACTCGCGGATTTGCCGCGGGCGGCGGAAAGCGTCAATCGCATGATCGCGCGGCTCGATGAGATTACCGGCGATCTGCCGGAATCCACCGGACAGATGCGCCAGACGCTGCGCCGGCTGAACCGCATGCTGGCGGGCCAGCAGCAGGACATCCAGACCACAATCGATAACCTGCGCGCGATCTCGGAAAACGTGAGAGAGCTGACGGAGGATTCCAAACGTTTCCCATCACAGGCGATCTTTGGCGCGCCGCCGACGCCGGCGGGGGCGATCGGTCGATGATCCTATATCGCTTGACATTCGGGTTCTCCGTTATCTTCCTGTCGACCGCGCTGGCCGGCTGTGTGAGCCTGGATAAGGCGTATCCGGACAAACGCTACTTCGCCATCGAGGGACCGCGCGGCGAGCGTGCGGCCAATCCGACCGCGGGCGACGGCGTGCTTCTGATATCGCGTGTGCGCGTATCGCCGCGCTATGATGGCCGAAGTTTCATCTACCGGCGCAGCGACGCTCATTTCGAGTCGGATTTCTACAATCAATTCCTGGTTTCTCCCGGCGCCATGCTGACCGAAGAAATTCGCCGCGGCCTGGCCGAAGCCCAGATCGCCCAATACGTCGTGGGCACTTCGAGCCAATTGGAACCGACCCATGTGCTGGAGGGGACGGTGGACGCGTTTTACGGCGATTTTCGCGATTTGAGCGCTCCCAAAGCGGTGCTGGAGATGGAGTTTTTCTTGAGCAAGGAATCGCCGGCGAGAGCCGAGATTCTTACGCGCAAACGCTACGCCAAAGCGATCGCGGTGAGCGGCCGCAGCGTCGAAGCGCTGGTCCAGGGCTGGAACCAGGCGCTCCACGAAATCCTCGCCGCCCTCGCCGCCGACTTGAAAGCGATCGGCTTTCAATAAACCAGAAACTCATCCAACCACGGAGCGGATCATCAGCTTAAGCTCGCCCGCAAACAATGAAGATAGCGGCCACGGAATGAAACGAAAAGCCGTCTGTCCCGCTTAAAATGCCAGACTTTCTCACTCCGCCGGGCGGACGCGGCAGAGGTAGGAGCGGTGCGGCAAAGAGCCGCTGACGGGATCGGCGAGATCGGCGCCGATCAGCGTGGCCGCATTGGCGCCGCCGGCATCGTAGGGGTTGTATCCCGGCAGCGCCAGTTCTTTGCAGGCCTGCCACCAGCCATGCTGAACACAGACGATGCCGCCGACGATGTTCGGCGTCACGCGCGCTTTCACCTTGACAGCGCCGCGCGGGGTCTCGACGATGATCCATTCCTTATGCTTGATGCCGTAGCGTAGAGCCGTTTCGGGATGAATGTCAGCGCTGGGATCGGGAGAGGATTTTCGCAAGGTCGGAAGCGCGCGCTGCTGACTGTGCACGAAGGTCGTGAACTTGGCGTTGGTGAGCACGAGCGGAAAGTCCGCGGCGATGTCGGGGCGGCTCAAGGGACTGAGCGCGGGCTCGACGTATTCCGGCAATGCCGGGATGCCGTTGGCGGCGAACGGATAGCAGTAAAGCTCGACTTTTTTCGACGGCGTGGCAAAGCCGCGAAGTTTTCCTTCTCTCGTGGTTTTGGCGTGTTTCTCGTACGCGGGTTGCGCGGGCAGAGAGACGCCGCCGGGAGAATTTTTCAATTGCTCCAGGGTGACGCCGCTCGGCTGAAGCTCATGCGCGTAGCCGGCCTCGATATCGCCGTTCCAAAACTTATCGGCGAACCCCAAACGCTTCGCCAGTTCGAAAATGATCCAGGTGTCGGAGCGGCGCTCGGCCAAAGGCTCCACCACCGCGACGCGATACTGCAAATGGGTTTTGCCGTTCGGCCGGTGCTCGAAGGCGGTGGTAATGTTCGCCATTTCGAGAAAACTAGCCGCCGGCAGGACATAGTCGCAGAGTTCCGCCGTCGGCGTCATGAAGAGATCGGCGGCAACGGCGAATTCCAGTTTTTTGAGCGCTTCGCGTCCGCGCCGGGAATCGGCGTTGGACATGATCGTGTTGGAGCCGATATTCAAGAGCGCTTTGATCGGATAGGGTTTCTCGTCCAGGATGGCGTTGAAGATATCGTAGGCCGCGCAGTTTCCCGGTTTGGCCGGGGGCCCCAGCGGCTTGCGCTCGCGTCCGACGCGAACGGCGGCGGCTTCCCTCGGCAGAAACTCCTTGCCGCCTACATCGTTGACCGGGACCTTGGGAAAAGTGACGTTGCCGCCCCGGCGGTCGTAGTCGCCGAGGAGCGCATAGAGCGAAGCGATGGCGCGGCTAGTCTGGGTCGCGTTGGTGTGCTGGCCCAAGCCGTTCCACATATACATGCTCACCGGCCGGTTGTGCGCCAACAAGAGCGCCGTTTGCCACACTTTATCGGCGGCCACCCAATGGATTTTTTCCGAGCGCTCGGGGGCGAACTCGGCGGCGATTTCACTCAGGCGTTCGAAGACCGGCTTGCACGATAGCTCAGCGCCGTTTTTGTTTCTGATCGGCCGCACGCCGAAGAGCGACGGCGTGACGCCGTCGCGTTCGAAATCGCCGCTCTCGGCATCGTAAATCGCCGGTTGTTGGGTCGCTTCATCCCAGACCACATAACGATGAGCGGCGCCGCCGGGAGAAATATCCGCCTCGGTCAGCAGGCCGTTCGTCTCGCTATTCAAAAGAAACGTGCCGTTGGTCCAGCGGCGCGCGAAGGCGGCGTCGAACCAGCTCTCTTCCATCAAACAGTGAATGAGGGCCAGTGCCAGCGCGCCATCGGTGCCGGGGCGCGGCTGAAGCAACAGATCGGCTTGCGCGCCGATGCCGACGCGGCGCGGATCGACGACGACTGTATTCATGCCGCGCGAGCGCGCTTGCGCAATGTCGTGGGCGAGCACCAGCGAGGTCGAGCTCGGGTTGTGGCCCCAGAGAAGAAACGTTTTACTATGTTCAAGATCGGGCGTCGGCAGATTCGAACCAAAGGTGTAGCTGAAGCCGGTGTCCTTGTGCCAGTTGCAGACATGGGTCGTGGAGACCCAGTTGGGGCTGCCGATCAAATACAGTAACCGGCCGAGCCAGCGCTCGACGTCGTCGACGGAGGTGCCGCTCCTGGTGCCTTTGGCGAGGGCGATGGACTTGGCGCCATAGCGGTTGCAAAGGTCCAAAATGCGCCGGGCGATATCGTCAAGGGCTTCGTCCCAGCTCACCCGCTGCCAGCCGGGATCGGCGTCGCCCTTGGCGCGCGTGCGCTTGAGCGGGTAATTCAAGCGGTCGGGATTGTACACCAGCTCCGGCGCCGCCTTGCCCTTGATGCACATGATGCCGCCGTTGGGATGATCGTGATCGGCATCGAGCCGGGTGACAAGGCCGTTCTCTACCGTCGCAATCGTGGCGCAGTGCGCCGTGCAGAGGGCGCAGTAGCCGCGGACGGTCGTCACTTCGGTGCTATTCTTTGCGGGTGTGGACATTTTCTTCGAGTGCAACGTAAGCTCCGGTTCGTTGCTGTTCAAAGTTCAACGTTCAAGGTTCAATGTCAGAGTCCGAAACGTTGAACCCTTCGCCAAGCTCAGGACAGGCTTTGAACCTTGA
>CAZILB010000092.1:0-2983 GCA_964539925.1 uncultured Syntrophobacter sp.
GGTTAGCGGCTGAGGGCGCTCCGTCCCCATCTTTCATGAAGCCAGACCCATTGCTCCGGCACGATGCGTATGGCGGATTCCAAACGGTCGTTAAACAGTTCCGTCAGCGCCGCCACATCGTGTTTGGCGTCGCCGGTTGGCGCGTAGCGGATGCGTTCGAAACTCAGCTTATGCCGCCCCTGGCGCCGATGGTGCCAGCAGAAAACGATCGGCGCGCTGGTGCGCAGGGCGATCGCCGCCGGCGTCGTCGGGGTGAAAGCGGGACGGCCGAAAAACGGCACAAACTCGCCGGCGGTCTTGGTATTTTGATCGATCAGAAACCCCATCAAGGCGTTTTGCCGCAACACGCGCAGTATGCTTTTCCCGGCGTTGCGCTCATCTCGCCAAACAATCTGAAGCCCACGAGAGCTTCTCCATTCTTCCAGCCATTGGGTAATCCGGGGATCGTAGGAGGGCTTGGCGATGGTTGCGATCGGATAGCCGGCGGCGGCGATCGCCTGGCCCAGCAGTTCCCAATTGCCGATATGGCCGGAGATCATCACCGCTCCTTTGCCTTCCGCCAGGGCCTCATTCAGTATCCTATGCGCTGCGTCATCGAGCTCGGGCACCGAGCGGCGCAAGCGTGAGATCTCCCATAGGGATTCGGCAAAGTGGACAAACATGCGCCGCGTGATCTTGACCGCGTCGAGCTCGGGCAAGACCGCGCGCAGTTGCCGCTGCGCGCGCCGAGCGGCGCTGCGAAAGATATGCGGAGCCAGGCAACCGAGCAAACGCAGCAAGCCGCGCATGGGCAACACTCGCGCAGCGCTGAAACCGAAGCGCATTAACCCATAGAGCAAATCGTTCTTGAGGCGCTGCGGCCAGGTCCAAGAGTCGCGCCCTTTGGCGGTCCGTGGCATGGGTCAAAATTAGCATGGTTCAGCGGCGCCTCATAACCCAATTTATGCATCGCCACACGAAAATCGCCCGGCAAATCCTCCCGAGCGAAGGCGATAATCCGGTAGCTTTTCGGTTCCAACCGGCGATTTTGCACTGGAGCGACGTGGTCAAGATGTGGTAGATTGCAGCTGCTATGGATTCGCTCAATTGGGAAACCCGGCCGGTGCTGAAAAATCCAATCGTGGTCTTGTCCTTCGCCGGTTGGAGCGATGCCGGCGCGTCGGCGACCACCGCGGCGCGCTATTTAATCGATCAGCTGATGGGCCAGAGATTTGCCAACATCGACCCCGAAGAATTCTACGATTTTTACCGTCAGCGTCCCGTGGTCCGTTTGACCGAAAGCAAAATGCGCGAGATTCACTGGCCGTCCTATGATTTTTACTATGGGCCGGGGCTCGGCACCAACAAAGATTTTATCCTCGGTATCGGGGCCGAGCCACACCTGCGCTGGCGCACTTTCGCCGAAACCATGCTGCGCTTTGCGCGCGAATGCCAGGCGGAAATGGTGCTGACTTTGGGCGCCTACCTCGACGAAGTGCTTTACACCCGCCCCGTGCCGCTCAGCGGATTTTCCACCGACCCCAAGCTCGTAGAGGAGCTGGATCTCGTCCCTTCGCGCTACCAGGGGCCCACCGGCATTATTGGGGTCTTGGCCGACGCCTGCCGCGTCGCCGGCGTGTCGCACCTGAGTTTATGGGCTTCGCTGCCGCATTATCTGAACGTTTCACAAAATCCGCGCGGCACCCTGGCCTTGATTCTGCGCCTCAATCAGTGGTTGGGCCTGCGAGTCGATACCGGACCGCTCGAAACCGCCGCGGCCGACTTCCAATCGAAGATCAATGAGGCCGTCAACGCCGATCCCAAGCTTTCGGCTTACGTGCGCGAACTCAAGAAGCGCGAATTCGAACAGTGAAACTCTCGGTGCTGGTGCCGGTCTACAACGAGGAGCAGACCCTGGAGGAGGTCGTGCGCCGGGTTTGCGCCGTGCCGCGCGCCAAAGAAATTATCCTGGTGGACGACGGCTCGCAGGACCGAAGCCGGGAGATATTAAGCCGCCTCGGGGAAGAATACGCGCGGGCGAAGGACCCGCGAAACGAGATCAGGATTTTTTTTCACCCGCACAATCAGGGCAAGGGCGCTGCGCTCAAGACCGCCCTCGGCCATGCTACCGGCGATCTCATCATCGTGCAGGACGCCGACCTGGAATACGATCCCAAAGACTATCCGAGTTTAATCGCGCCGATCGAGTCGGGGTTGGCGGACGTCGTCTACGGCACACGCTTCGCCGGCGGGGGCGCGCACCGCGTGCTGTTTTTCTGGCACTCCATGGGCAACCGGTTGCTTACCCTGCTCTCCAACATGCTCACCAATCTGAACCTTTCCGACATGGAGGTCGGCTACAAAGTTTTTCGCGCCGAGGTGTTGAAGGGCGTCGAGCTCAAGTCCCAGCGCTTCGGATTCGAGCCGGAAATCACCATGAAACTGGCAAAGCGGCGCTGCCGCTTCTACGAAGTGCCGATCTCGTACCACGGCCGCACCTACGAAGAAGGTAAGAAAATCACCTGGAAAGACGGCGTGGCGGCGCTTTATTACATGATCCGCTTTCGCTTCACCGATTGAAAACTCGCCGGTTGCCGGTATTTAGCTCAGCTCTCGACGCCAACAATTGGATGGTCTAGAAGCGGGCGCCGTCGGCCCAGAGCTCGTCCATGTAGTCGCGCAACGCTTCTTTGAGCGGGAACTTCGGCGTGTAACCGAGCTCGGCCTTCGACACGCTGATATCCAGGGGGATACGGCGGCTTTTGTCGGCGCTGCTGGCGCCACTGACTTTCACTTCGGCCTTGGGCGCGACTTGCTGCACGACTTGTGCGAGCTCTTCCGCGCCGTGGACGACGCCGGTGCCGGCGTTATAGATGCGCTGCTTGGGATTGTCAACCTGGCAGGCGAGGAACAGCGCCAGGCCCACGTCTTTGCCGTAGACTAATTCATTCGGACCATAGGTTTTGGCGTCGATGGTGATCGGATCTCCTTTGATCATCTGCAA
>CAZILB010000092.1:3083-4773 GCA_964539925.1 uncultured Syntrophobacter sp.
GTGGCGTAAAGATTGTGCCCGCCGATGGGATGGGTTTCTTTGATGACGCTGTCGTTGATCTTGCCGCGCTCATAGACGCCGAAGGTGCTGACGTAGACGACGCGCCGGAGTCTGCGCAATCGGGCTGCTTCGAGTACGTGGATGGTGCCGAGGATATTGTTGGTCGAGCCGGTATAGGAATTTTCCTGCACCCGGCCGCCGATCAAACCGGCAGTGTGGACGATCGTGTCGACACTGTGTTTTTCCATCGCGCTCAAGAGTGCCGGTAAATCGCGCATGTCGGCGGCTACGACGTCGGCCTTGCCCGGGCCGACGACTTTCTGGATATAATCGCGATTGGGCGAAAGATCGAAGAGAACGACTTTGTGGCCGGCGTCAACCGCGTGGCGCGCGGCGTTCGAGCCGATCAGTCCGGCTCCGGTGATGAGAATGTTCATGATTTAAGCCTCCCTATGGCTACAGCTAAAAGTTGCCCACTATGACCATGATGAATCTGGTGAAATTGAGCCGGAAGCGAACTCACCGCGGCGACGCAGAGTGCGCCGAGGAATGAGTTCTTTGCCAACAAAGACTCCGCACTCTGTGCCTCAGCGGTAAAATGTCTTGCCAAATTTGACTCGCGTCTTTGCCTTGGCGGTATCGCAACCCCGGACCTGTGCCTTCGGAAAATAGGCCGGCACGTTTTGTGGCCCGATCCTGATGCAGCTTCCGAGCGGTTACTTGATCCCCAGCTCCTGATTGACTTCTCGTTGCAGGCTAAAGTCGAATATCTTCGCCGCCGGCGCCGGCTCGCGCAGCTTCAACACCTCGGCGTCGGCGCGGAGAAACTCCTCGACCTCTTTGTCGGTGGCGAGACCGTTGGAGGTGAAAGCGGGACGGGCGAGGCGGTAGGATTCGAGGGCGACGGGCAGATCGACATTCAGAAACTTTGACAGGACTTCGGCGGTGCCGCGTTCGTTTTCCCAAAAGTAGCGGTGTGCCTGCGACCGCGCGCGCAGGATACGCTTGACCAGGTCGCGGCGCTCGCGCAGCAGTCTTTCGGAGACGCCCAGACCGTTTTGCAAATTGGGCACATCTTCGAGGGTGCTGCCGTGAATCCGCAGTTTGAATTTATCGCGCGCCAAGATGACGGTGGGCGGAGAGAGGGCCGCCAGGTGAATGGCGCCGCTCAGTAGACTCTGCAATTGCGCCGGCACGTCGCCGCCGATCACCACCGTGATGTCTTTATCCGGGTCGAGTCCGGCTCTCTGGAGAAAACGAACCGCCGCCAGGTGTTGTGAACCTCCCAGCGTGGTGGTGCCGAAGACCCGCCCCTTGAGTTCTCTCACGCTCTTGATTTCCGGCCGGGTGACCAGCCAAAAAAGGTTTTTCTTGAGACTTTGGGAGACCACTTTGGTGGGAAGGTCGCTGCGCTCCATGGCGCGAATCAGCGTGCCGACGTTGTTGATCGCATGAGCATCGCCGCTCAACAGCGCGGTGACGCCGATGTTCCCCCGCACTTGGACAAGTTCGGCTTGCAATCCCTCGCGGCGAAAAAAGCCGCGCTCCTGGGCAATATAAAGATCGACGGAGGCGATGCTGCGGCTCGGATAGGTGATGACGATGCGCTCCAAGCCCGGCTGCGCCAGAGCCGCCGAATAGAAGAATAACGACAGCAGGCCGGCGAGGAGGATCTGCGCGATCCGTGGGC
>CAZILB010000092.1:4873-15685 GCA_964539925.1 uncultured Syntrophobacter sp.
GCGGCGGTCCTTACAAGGAAAAATACGGCATGTTCCCCAACATCGCGCGCCTGTTCATGGAGGACGGCATGTGCCTGGTGCTGTTCCAGCGGCCGGCGGCCCTGGAGCGCGGCGACTTTGACGAGGGAACCTCCCATTTGGCCCTGGAGGTGAGTTCGGAAGATTTCGACAAGGCGACCGACGAGCTGAAAAATTCCGGCGTGAAAGTGTTGATCGATCAACCGGTGGTCCGGCCCACGGGAAAGGCCATCTACTTTTTCGACACCGAGCAGAACTACATCCAGCTCTGGGCGCGCCCGTAAAATTAGTCATCAGCGATCACAGGTCGGATTGCAGTATTATTTGAGTTCTAAGGTGCCTCTGGAGGAGCGATACCCTAAAAAGACGTCCTCTGTGCCTTCGTTCCAGAAAAATTACACCTCGATTCGAGGGGTACGCTGAATAGGCCGGTTTAAGGGGCTCGGGGAATGTCTTTTTGCCCGCCGGCCAGGCGGCGGGCGGAGGTGAGAAAGCCGGTGTGGGCGACCATGCGGTGTTGAGGACGGACGCTCATTCCCTTGAGATGCCAGAAGCGCATCAAAGTTTCCGAGGTTTCGATACAGGCAAAGCGTTGGTCGTTGCGCAATGCGTCGACCAGGCTTTTCACCTGCAGCACGGTCGGCAGATAGCAGAGCAAGGTGCCGCCCGGCCTTAGAGCGCACCAAGCCCGTTCGATGACCTGCCACGGTTCCGGTAGATCGAGAATCACCCGGTCGACATCGGTTTCTTCAAGTTCGTTTGCCACGTCGCCGCGTTTTATCGTCCAATTGGGAGCGGCGCCGAAATAGCGCGCGATGTTTTGCCGCGCCAGCTCGGCAAAATCCTCGCGCATTTCGTAGGAAATGAGCCGGCCCTCAGTGCCGATGGCGCGGAGCAGCGCCATGCTCAAGGCACCGGCGCCGACGCCGGCTTCCACCACGCGCGCCCCGGGAAAGATGTCGGCCCAGATCAATATCGGCCCCAGATCCTTGGGGTAAATCACTTGGGCGCTGCGCGGCAAATTGGGGATGAGCTGCGGCAGCGTCGGGCGAAAAACCAAGAACGGCTCATTGAGCGACGAGCGCACCGCGCTGCCTTCGTCGAGTCCAATTATGTCTTCGACGGCGATCTTGCCGCCGCGGATCGAGATCGGTCGGCGCTGGTCGAGCCGGGCGAGGTATTGCCGGTCCTTGCGGTCGAGCAGCACCACCGCGTCGTCTGGCTCAAAAGGGCCTCTAGGATATGGCGTGCGCATGGAGAGATGGGGTGACGTCTAATCTCGGCTATCGGATCGCATAGCGGCCGTGGCCTTGGCGGTACAGCTCGTCGACCAGGTCGCGGATCTCCTGCGAGCGCTTGAGATCGCCGACCAGCAAAGCGTCGGGCGTATCGATGACGAAGACGTTGGCGAGGCCGAGCACTGCGACCAGCCGGCCGGGCGCGTGGATCAGACAATTCTTGGCGCCAAGCTGCAGCCAGCGACCGTTGCCGGCATTGCCGTCGGAATCTTTGCGCATCAGGCGATGGACCGCGGTCCAACTGCCGACATCGCTCCACGCGAAGCCGGCTTCCACGGTCAAGACTTTGTCTTCCGCCGCGGCTTTTTCCAGGACGGCGTAGTCGACGGACACGCTCGGCATCTTGCGATATTCGCGGGCGATGACCGCGCGCAGCTTGGCCTTCGGAGCGGCTAGCGATTTGCCGTCTGCCGCCGCGCCGATTCTTCGGAGACCGGCAGCGATGGCCGGCTGGTAACGGTTCAAGAGCGCAAGAAAGGTCGCCGCTTTCCAGACAAAGATCCCGCTGTTCCACAGGGACCCCCGGCGGATCAGCCGCCGGGCGGCGGCGAGCGCGGGCTTTTCCGTGAATCTTTTGACGCGAAAGGCGCGCGATCGCCCGCTCGCGGCGATGGCGTCACGCTTCATAATATAGCCATATCCGGTTTCCGGGTAATCGGGCCGCACGCCGATCGTGATCAAGCGATCATCGCGCTGCGCCAGTGCCACCGCGGTCTTGAGCGTGCGCCGAAATGACACGGCATCGGCGACCCAATGGTCCGCCGGCAGCACGACCATCACCGCATCGGCGTCTCTGCGCACCACTTCGAGGGCCGCCAAGCCGATGCAGGGAGCGGTGTTCTTGCCCTGCGGTTCGGCGAGGAAGCTTTGCGGCGGCAAGCGGCGCAGCTCTTTGCGCAGCGCGCCGAGCTGGCCGGCGATGGTGACCACCAGAGTACGCCGGGGGCCGCCGAGCGGCGCGACGCGCTCGGCGGTTTCCTCGATCAAACTTTTTTTGCTGAGAATTTTTAACAACTGTTTCGGCCGCTCGGCGCGGCTGAGCGGCCAAAAGCGCGTGCCCTTGCCGCCGGCAATGATCACGTTGTAACAATTTTTTGCCATAGGGTGGTGTGGATTGCTGCGATCAGGCTGTATGGTACGGTAGCTCCGATGGCGGATCAAGGCGCGCTCATTGTAACTCGTTCCTGGAAAGTCCCTGCGGCGGCGGGGCACCTCCGTCTTGACGCTTTTGCGCGCCGCTGTGTGCCCCATCTTTCGCGCCAGGTGCTGGTTCGCGCCATTGGCGAGGGCCTGTTCTCGGTGGGCGGCAAGGTCGGTAAGAAGGGCACGCGTTTGAGCGTAGGCGATGAGTTGACCTTTCGCGGACCGAGTAGCTGGCTTGCCTCCAGTCCGCCGGCCAACGAGAGCCTGGATGTGCCGATCGTTTATGAGGACGAAGCCATTGTCGTACTCGACAAACCTGCGGGTATGCCCACCCACGGCTTTTCCGGGCGGGACGAAGCGACCGTGGCGAATTTTCTGGCCGCCAAGCGGCCGGCGCTGATCGGGGTGGGTAAGTCGCGTTGGGAAGCCGGGCTTTTGCACCGGCTGGACCGGGAGACCTCGGGGCTGGTTGTCGCGGCGAAAACCGCGGCGGCCTACGGCGATCTTGAGCGACAGTTTCGCCGGCGGCAAGTCGCCAAAAGCTACCTGGCGCTGGTCTGGGGAAACACAGCCGGCGGCGGTACGATCGATTTCCCATTAACGCACGATCCGCGAGACCAGCGGCGCATGTTTGCAGTCACCGCCGCCGGGCGCCCGACGAAGCAGAAATCCTGGCGGGCGATTACCCGCTACCGCAAGGCGGCTGCGGCGCGGGGCTTGACCTTGCTGGAAATTGAAATGGCGACCGGCGTGACCCATCAGATTCGCGTGCACCTGGCGGCCCTCGGCCATGCGCTCGTCGGCGATGCCCTCTACGGTGGCTGTACGGCGGACGACTTTGGTCTGAAGCGGCACTTTTTGCACGCGTGGAAATTGTCCTTCGCTCATCCCGCCGCCGGCGGCATGTTTAGCGCCGAAGCCGGTCTGCCGATCGAATTGCGCGAGCTCTTGAGTCGTCTCGGGCTGGATAGTTAGGCGGCGCTGCTGCGGATCCCCTTGGCTTTGGCGCAGGCGCTGCAGTAGTTGTTGAGCGTGCCGGCCTCTTCCATCCAACCTTCGTCGAGGTTGTGGCATATCTTTCGGCATTCGTAGCAGATGAAATAGAGGCCGTCGATGCTCTTGTTGATTTTTTCGCGGTTGAGCACTCGTCCTCGGAGTTTGTCGATGCGGATGCCTAGAAGCTCCTCGTAGTTCTTTTTAATCTTGCGCCGGCCGGCTTCGTCGCTTGGTAGATCTTCGTCTTCCGAGTCTTCGTGCGAGCCGTCGTCGATGTAGTCGTGGGTGCGATCTTTGGCCGTTCGTCCAGCGCTTTTTTTCTTCGCCCGTGGCATTTTGCTTGTTTCAAACTCCCCTTGTCGTTGAACCGCCGACCGATCCATTGGCAGCCGTCGGATCGGGTTTATTTCATAATGAACGGCAAAATTCTTGTCAACAGCAAACTTCAATTTCCGGTCCCGATCGCTTCGTGCGGTTTCGTGACCGCGGCAAAAACAGCGACGCGGAGGGCCGTTAACGGCCTTCCGCATTGACCGTTCGACGAACGGGTACCGACGAGGAACTACTGTTTGATGGCCGCGGCGCGCTGCTGCAAATAGGCGTTGCGCACCGCGCCATAGAGGTCCACGGTGGATTCTTCGACGCGCTCAAACCGGTCGAGATTGAGCGACCGTTCATTGACTGCGTTGGTGGCCGTGCCGGCGAAGGTGGCATATGCCGGTATAAAATAAGTGTACGGCGTCATGGCGGCATCGAAAGCGTAACCGATCCCGTCGCGTACCGTCAGCGGCGGCAGAAACGGCAGAATCAGATACGGACCCGGCCCCGCCCCCCAGACCCCGAAGGTCTGGCCGGTATCTTCGTCCCTTTGTTCGATGCCAAAGCCTTCCTTGGCGACGTCGAAAAGGCCCGCGAGGCCGACGGTGCTATTGATTGTAAAACGCGCCAGCTCGGTGCCGGCGGCTGCGGGTTTCCCCTGTAAACCGTTGTTGACCACCCGGCGCACTACGGCGAGATTGTCAAAAAAATTATGCACGCTGCGCTGTACCGGGTTGGGGAGGAGGAAGTCCCAAGCCGTTGCTAAGGGTTTGAGAATAAAGCGGTCCAGAACCTCGCGATTGAACCAAAACATTCTCTCATTGAACGGCTCCCAGGGATCTTCGTCGAAGTCTTCGCCTGGCGCCGCAGCGGCAGCACCGGCAATCAGAATGACACCTGTCGCTTGCGCGCTCTGGGCGGCTTCCCCCAGCGAAAGACGCTCATCGGCGTGACTCGACCCGGCAACCGGCGCCAAAACGCCAAGCGCCACTATCAGGCCGCCAATGGCCGCTCCACGCCAAAGCCAATCTCCTATCTTCATCCACTCCTCCTTATGGTTTGCACTGACTTATCCCAGCCATCAATTATGGTCAAGGGATTCGTTCTATGGTGCCGGATGACGATCACAAAAGCAATTTTTGTAAGCGAGATTTATGCCATCAACGTCAGGCTTGGACTATTGCCTGAAAGAGGGAGAAAATCCGAGCAGTTAGCGCGATTCAAAGGAATTGCTGTGGCGCAATTCTAACGCCATCACGTAAAAATAAGTCGCAATCGGGCCGATTTGCGGCAAAATTGGGCTCGATCGCCCGCTGACAGACCGCTCGGAACGAAGTTTGCCCCGCGGTGAAAGATCGGTTATTTATAAGCTGTGGCGAACGGCGACAAACAGCAGAGCGTGGTGGTCGGCGTCACCGGCGGCATCGCCTGTTATAAGGCCGCGGAGTTGGTCCGGCTTTTGGTCAAAGCCGGTTTTCGGGTCCAGGTCGTCATGAGCCGCGGCGCGATGGAATTTGTCGCGCCGCTCACTTTTCAAACGCTTTCCGGCAATCCGGTCGCCACGGAAACTTTTAACCTCACCCAGGAGTCGCAGATCGGCCACATCCAGCTGGCCGACAGCGCCGATCTTTTCGTCATTGCGCCGGCGACCGCCAACTTTATTGGGAAGATGGCCAACGGCGTTGCCGACGATCTCTTGACGACGGTGATCCTGGCGACTCGGGCACCGGTCCTGGTTGCGCCGGCCATGAACATCCACATGTACGAGAATCCGATCGTGCAGGAAAATTTGCGCAAGCTCCGCCGCGTCGGCTATCACCTGATGGAACCTGCCGAAGGCTACCTCGCTTGCGGCTATGAAGGCAAAGGGCGTTTGCCCGATCCCGAAATCATTTTGGAGGAGGTCCATCGGCTGCTGAAGGCCAAGGACCTGACGCAGGAGAAATTCTTGGTCACCGCCGGCCCCAATCGGGAGCCCATCGACCCGGTTCGATACATCTCCAACCGTTCCTCGGGAAAAATGGGCTACGCTTTGGCGCGCGCGGCCTTGCGCAGGGGCGCCGAGGTGACGCTGGTCAGCGGTCCAACGGCATTGACGGCGCCGCCCGGCGCGCGGCTCGTTGCCGTGACGACGGCCGCAGAACTGCGCGCTGCGGTTCTCGACGAGTTCGACCGCTCGACGGCGGTGGTGATGGCGGCGGCAGTGTCCGATTATCATGCCGAGACGGTGGCGGGTAAAAAGCTCAAGCGCGGCAAGGAGCCGGTGGTGATCCGTCTGGCGCCCAATGCGGATATTTTAAAGGAGCTCGGGGAAAAAAAGGACGGCAAAATACTCATCGGATTCGCCGCCGAGACCGAAGACTTGGCCGCCAATGCCGAACTCAAGCTGCGCGAAAAAAACCTCGACATGATCGTTGCCAACAATGTCGCCGAGGCGCACAGCGGCTTTGACGGCGACACCAACATCGCGACAATTATCGACCGTAACGGCGCGGTCCGCGCGCTGCCGCTTATGAGCAAGGACGAGTTGGCCGACCGTATCTTCGATCATTTTCTCGCTTTCAAAAAACAGCTCTGAGATATGGGAACTCCCAGGGAACCGCGCCCGGCGAAGTATTTTGTTGCCTTGCTTGCCGCGGAAGCGGCTATCCTCATGGATGTCGAAAGGGATCTCTCGGCGATCCTCGGCGACATCGATGACCGGAGCGAAGTCATGCCTTGGCTCGAATCTTCGTATTATGAAAGGGAGATGGGCGCCGGGTTGTTGCGCCGGTTTCTGTCGTTCGCGCCGCTCTTGGCGCCCGACCAGGTCGCGCGGATCAAGCTGCGCGCGCAGGAAACCGAACTGAATTATCGCCGCCCTCGATCCGGCGGCCGGCGCGTCAATATTGATCCCGGTTATCTTGACGCTTTCAAAGTTGTCCTGGCGTCAACCAAGAACGCGAGCCAGCGCGTCTATCTCCACTCGGGTATTTACGCGGAGACGACGCTGCATTATTACAACGGCGGCTTTCACGGCCTGCCGTACACCTATCCCGACTATTTACGACCCGAGACCCTGGCATTTCTGGGCCGACTGCGGTCCGTTTACCTGGTGCAACTCAGACCGTGCAGCTGAGTTGATACTTTCAAGTGTCCGGTGGTAAGATTCCCAAGAGTGGGAAGGTTCAGTGATGGCTGAGGATCAAAACGCACAAGAATTCACGGCGCTGGCCGCATCCCTGGCGCGCCACCTCGAGCGGCGCCAGCGTGCCGGCATTCGCATCGTCGCGAAGTCCGGCGTGAGCCATGGGGAGGCGGCCGGCCCCAGGGGTGAAACTCCATGGTCCGGATCGGCGGCGGTCTTGTTCGCCGACAACGCGGCCGCGCTCAAGTCCGCCAGCCTAGACGAGTTGCGCGCCGAGATCGGCGACTGCCGGCGCTGTAAGCTCTGTAAAGGACGAACTCATATCGTTTTTGGCGTCGGCAACCCCCGGGCCAAATTGATGTTTGTCGGCGAGGGTCCCGGGCGCGACGAGGATCTGCAGGGCGAGCCCTTCGTCGGCCGGGCCGGCCAGCTCTTGACCGACATCATCACCAAAGGCATGGGCATGAAGCGGGAAGATGTCTATATTGCCAACGTGGTCAAGTGCCGTCCGCCGGAAAACCGCAACCCGGAATCCGACGAGGTGGCGGCCTGCGAGCCGTTTTTGAAAAAGCAGATCGATCTGGTGCGTCCTGATGTCATCGTCGGGCTGGGCAAGTTTGCCGTTCAGACGCTGCTTCAGAGCAAGGTGCCGATTACCAAACTGCGAGGCAACTGGCATAGCTACCATGGCATCAAACTGATGCCGACCTTTCACCCTGCTTATCTGCTGCGCAACCCGGCGGACAAGAAGTTGGTGTGGGAAGACATCAAGAAAGTCATCAAAGAGATGCGCGGTGAAAACCTTTAGATTCATAATTTTTCTTTCTCTGCTTGGAATGGGCCTTTCGGCGATGGCGCAGAGCAAAATCTCGTCGGCGCCGCACGTGGACCTGATTCACATCGACGGCAGCATCAATCCGGCTGTCGATGATTTTCTTCGCGAGAGCATCGGCCGGGCCAGAACGAACGGCGCGCGGGCGCTGATCATTCAAATGGATACACCGGGCGGCCTTTTGACGTCCACGCGCACCATCGTCAAGGATCTGCTCGGTGCGCCGGTGCCGGTGATGGTTTACGTCGCTCCGGGCGGCGCCGGCGCCGGCTCGGCGGGCGTGTTTATCACGATGGCCGCGCATATCGCGGCGATGGCGCCCGGGACCAATATCGGCGCGGCCCATCCGGTGGCCGGCGGCGGCCAGGAAGTCAAAGGCGTGATGGGCGAAAAGATCGAAAACTTCACGGCGTCTTTCGCCGAGAGCATCGCGCAAAAGCGCGGCCGCAACACCGAGTGGGCGATCCAAGCGGTGCGCAAAAGCGTCGCCATCACCGAGACCGAGGCGCTCAAGATCAACGTCATCGATATCATCGCCAAGGACTTGGGCGATCTCCTCAAGCAAGCTCACGGCCGCAAGGTCGATCTCGATGGCCGCATCGAGGTTCTCGATCTCAAGGACGTGCGCATCGATCGCTACGAGATGAACTTGAGGCAGAAGCTGTTAAACGCCATCGCCGATCCCAATATCGCCTACCTGCTGATGATGGCCGGCCTGCTCGGGCTGTACATGGAATTTTCCCATCCCGGCACGATCTTTCCCGGCGTCGCCGGCGCGATATGTCTGATTTTGGCGCTTACGGCGTTTCAGGTTTTGCCGATCAACTACGCCGGCCTGGGTTTGATCATTCTCGGAATCGCCTTGCTGGTCGCGGAAGCGTTTGCGCCGAGCTTCGGGGTGCTCGGCATAGGCGGGATTCTTTCCCTTGCCCTCGGATCGTTTTTTCTCTTCGACGCCGAGACCGACCTGATGGTCGACCGCTCGATTATTTTCACCGCGGTGGGCACCCTCGGCACCTTCATGCTGGCGGTGAGTTATCTGGTGGTCCGCTCGCAGCAGTCCAAGCCGACGATGGGGATGGAGGGTTTGATCGGCGAAATCGGCGAAGTGAGAAGCAAGCTCGGTCCGGCGGGCAAGATTTTTGTTCATGGGGAATACTGGAACGCCCGGGCCGACGGGGAAATCGATGTCGGCGAGAAAGTGCAAGTGATCGGCTACGACGGGATGGCTCTAAGAGTACGGCGCTCATCGGAGCGTTCGTCGAATTAAGCATCATGAGGAGGCAAGTATGTTTGGTCTAGGGGCGCCTGCCACATTTTTGATCATCGCGGTCATTTTAGTCCTGAGCGGCGTCAAGATCCTTAAGGAATACGAGCGCGGCGTGGTTTTTCGCCTTGGCCGCATGGTCGGCGCGCGCGGACCGGGCATCATCTATATCATTCCCGCGATTGAAAAGATGGTGAAAATGGACCTGCGAACGGTCACCATGGACATTCCGTCGCAGGATGTCATCACGCGCGACAACGTTTCGGTGAAGGTCAACGCGGTGCTCTACTTTCGCGTGCTCGAGCCCAACAAGGCGGTGCGGGAAGTGGAAAATTATCTATTCGCCACCTCGCAGCTGGCGCAGGTGACGCTGCGCAGCGTCTGCGGCCAGGCCGAGCTCGACGAGCTCCTGGCGGAGCGCGACAGGATCAACAGCCGCATTCAGGAAATCCTCGACCAGCAAACCGACCCCTGGGGCATTAAAGTCGTCCTGGTCGAGCTGAAGCATATCGATTTGCCTCAGGAAATGCAGCGCGCCATGGCGAAGCAGGCGGAAGCCGAGCGCGAACGGCGCGCCAAAGTGATTCACGCCGACGGCGAGTTTCAAGCGTCCCAGAAGCTCGCGGATGCCGCCGAGGTCATCGGCAAACAACCGATGGCGCTGCAATTGAGATATCTCCAGAGTCTGGTGGAAGTGGCGTCGGAGAAAAACTCGACGACGCTCTTTCCCGTGCCGATCGATCTGCTTACTCCCTTCTTGAAGAAAAACGAATAGGTTCAGGCGTCGCAAAAGTCTCGGGTTGATTTGCCATCCAATCGGATCAGGGAGCCGCGGGACGCCGAGCCTCCTTGAGCAGGTTATGGACTTAAAGGAATTCGATTACGAATTACCCGAAGGGTTGATTGCGGCGTTTCCCAGCCGGGAACGGGCCGGCTCGCGTCTGCTGGTGGTGCGGCGCCGGACCGGCGAGATCCTGCACAGCGAATTTTCCCGGCTCGGCGATTTTCTCGATCCCGGCGATCTGCTGGTTTTGAACGATACCCAAGTCTTTCCGGCGCGGCTGCGCGGCAGCAAAGCGAGCGGCGGCAAGGTCGACGTGCTGCTGCTCGAACGATTTCCGAAGGAGGGGCAGAGTCTGTGGCTCGCTCTGGTGGACGGCGCTAAAAAGCCGCAGGTAGGAGGCGAGATCCGCTTCGGCGACGGCTTGAGGGCGCAGGTCATTGGCGATCTGGGCTGGGGGCGCTTCGGGTTGGCGTTTTTGCACGACGGCGAGTTCGATCGCTTACTCGACGCCCTCGGCGAACCGCCGCTGCCGCCCTACGTCGGCCGCCGTCGTCCGGTTGAAGCGTTGGACCGAGAACGTTATCAGACGGTTTATGCGGCTCATCCCGGGGCCATCGCCGCGCCCACGGCAGGGTTCCATTTCACCGCGGAGCTTTTCGCCGAGCTTGTAGCGAAAGGAATCGACCGGACGCTGTTGACGCTGCATGTGGGGCCGGGTACTTTTCAGCCGGTGCGCGAGGCCAAGATCGATAATCACCGTATGGCGGGCGAGCGCTACACGCTTGGCGCGGCGGCGGCCGAGAAAATCAACCGCGCCAAAGAGGCCGGCCATAGGGTGGTGGCGGTGGGGTCGACGAGCACCCGCACGCTCGAATGGATTGCCCGGCAACAAGGCCGGATCGTGGCCAGTGAAGGCATCGCGCGTTTGTATATTTGTCCCGGCGATCCGTTTCGAGTGGCCGATGCTTTGATCACCAACTTTCATTTACCCCGCTCCACGCCGCTGATTCTGGTCGCGGCCTTCGCCGG
>CAZILB010000093.1:0-15665 GCA_964539925.1 uncultured Syntrophobacter sp.
AGCCAACACCCTAAGATATCCCCAACCATTGGCGCAAGGAGCGTTCAATCTGGGCTGCATCACGCCGCGACAGCCGGCCGACAATCTTGACGATCAAGGCTTGGTAGACGGTATACAGCCCACGCTTGACTGCGGTCGGGACGTTAAGTCCGCCTTCCTTCCAATCGGCGAGCGGAAATTCACCAGCGAGAAGGTGAGCAAGCTTGCTGGTCAAGGGCACGATAAAGACGTCATGGGAGGAGTGCGGCGCACTTACAATGACCGCGGGTCGAACCTTTGCATCAGACAAATCGGAAAATGGATAACGAACGAGGACGATGTCATCCTTCGAGGAGCTGGGCATATATGTCATCCTCGGGATTAGCCCAGATGGCATCCAGCGACGCCGCGCTCGCCCCCAGCCAGAACTCAGATTCCTCTTCGGGCAGCAGCGTCACAAGAACTTTGGCCCCCTCAGGCAACTCGACCTGCTCCAACGGCTCGATTTTCCCTTCGTGTATAACGGCTCTTAGAGTTTTTGACATGCGAGGCATCCCTAAACCTTTCGACAATCGATTCTAGTCTAAACACCAAGCTCTTGCAAAGATCGAAGCTACTGAGAAATTTAGGCTTAATGCTCGGCCAACTTTAGTCGTCGGGAAGCCACTAGCCATGCCAACCTCGACGGTTAGGACAATCCGTCTTGTGGAGACCTCAAGATTGAGCTGCCCGGAATCTTTTGCTCCCGCGATTAGACGGGCTTAAACGTAATGCTGAATCCGCTGCAAGCTAGGCGGGAAGAAGAGATCTTCCACCGCCGGCTTTTTCTTGATCATTCCCTGCTCGTATTCGTAGCGGATCACGGCTTCGAGGGCTTTGCGGTTGTCTTCGAGATTGTAGGGCCAGGGGTCGGGGCCGAAGATTTCCATTTGCTCGCGCATCAGGTCCTGGACCCAGACGAGAGCAAAGCTGCGCGGGTCGCTGTTACGCGCGTAGCAGATTTCTTTGGCTTGCTGAAACGCCCGTACCAAACTGATTCCCACCCAGGGATGTCTATCTAGAATGGCGTTCTTCACGACCACGGTGTGCATAATCGGGAAGAAGCCGCCGTTTTTGTAGTATTCGATTTCGGCCTGTTTCGGATTGGGGAACAGCAAGGCGACTTTCGGATTGCCGGCGCGAATCGACGGCAGCGTCTCTGGATACAATGCCGCCTCCAGCTCGCCGTTGAGCAGCATCTGGTCCACGTTCTTGCCCTGGGGCACGCGTTTGACGTTCATCCAACTGGCGGGCTCAAAAATGATATCCTCTTCCTCCTGGCACCACCATTCAATCGTCTTCAAATCGACGCCATAATGGTCCTGCAGGATGCCGCGCATCCACAAGCCCGCCGAGTTCTGCAGCGTGTCCAATGCCACCCGCTTGCCATTGAGATCGCTCGGTTTCTCGATACCGCAACCGGTTCTTTTCACCATATATTGATGGCGGAATCGACGGTGGGGGAAAACCGGGATCGCGTTGTAGTTGCAACCCTTGTCGCGCGACACCAGATAACCGACGAGAGACAGCTCGCAGACGTCGAATTCTTCATGGCGCAGCATGCGGCCGTGGCGCTCGGGAGACGGCATGGTCAATACGTTCAGTTCGATGCCCTGGGGTTGAATCTCGCCGTTGATCAACGGGCGGAGAAAATCATAGTCGCCGCAGGCCAGGGTAAGTTCGAGCTTGGACATCTATTCTTAATCTCCTTTTATATGCCGTCGGTAAAGCTCCGGCGTATCGATATCGACCGTCACGCCTGCGTCCTTTGTGTCGATTTCCAAGGTATCGCCGCGATGCGCGTTGACCACCGCTTTGGCGCCCTGATCCAACGGCGCGGCCAGCAATTCATCGAACAGTTTGCCCGAAAAGATCACCGGATGGCCGCGCTTGCCGCCGTGGCGCGGCACGACGATGAGTTTGCCGCTTTGATAAAACTGCTCGATCATGGCTTCGACCAGCGCGGGATCGATATAAGGATGATCGACCAGATGAACAAGCATGCCGTCGCAATCGGTTTCTTTCTCCAAGCGCCGCACGGCGACTTGCAGCGACGACAACTGGCCGAGTTTGTAGTCCCGGTTGATGAGAATCTCCACCGGCAGATGCTCGATCCGCCGTTTCATCTCCTCGGCATTGTGACCGAGGACGACGAGCACTCTGCCGACTTTGTTTTTCTTGAGCGCACCGACGATTTTCTCGATGAAAGTCTGGCCGTCGATGGGCAACAGCGCCTTCGGCCGTCCCATGCGGCTCGACTCGCCGGCGGCGAGAACCACCGCGCTGATCATTTTTCGCCGATCTCGGAAACGCGATTACTTATAGACTTTGTCGATGAAACCACTCTTTTCCAGTTTCGCAACGGTCGTGCGCAACGAGCGATTCGGTTGGGCCGATACCGCCGTCGCCGACCCACGACCATCCCCCGCGCCACATCGGCGATTTGGACGCGCGCCGATGACGCAGCCTTCCATTTCGCTTTATCGCAATCATGATCCGACAATCAAAGGTGGCATGCGGAACGGGGGCGCCGCCGGCGGAGCCGCCGCCTTGTCCGGATCACGGTTCCGCGGGCAGGGCCATGCATTCGCTGGCCGGCAGCTCGACCCAGACCGGATCGCCGCGGCGCACTTCCAGCGTGTAGCGCTGGTGGGTTTGCAAAACGTTTTTGCCGAGCTCCACGGTACAGTCCACATATTCGCCGAGAAACATCGCCGCGCCGATCTTGCCTTCCAGTAGATTGCCGTCGTCCGCAGGCTTTTTTAAGTGCAGATTCACGCCCTCCGGCCGAACCACGACAGTCACCTTGCAGCCCACCGTCAAACCTTGAAGAGCGTGGCATTTGAGTTCGCCGTCGTCGGTCTGCACTACCGCGATCTCGTTGCCGTCGATTTTCTTGATCTCCCCTGCCATTTGGTTCGTGGAGCCAATAAAATTGGCGACAAACTGGCTCTTGGGTTGCAAATAGATTTCCCGCGGCGCGCCTTCCTGGACGATCACGCCGGAGTTCATCACTGCGATGACGTTGGACATGGACAAAGCTTCGATCTGATCATGGGTGACGTAGAGTGTCGTGATCCGCAACCGGCGCTGCAGCTCGCGCAGCTCGAAGCGCATGCGCTCGCGCAACTTGGCGTCGAGATTGCTCAGCGGCTCGTCAAGAAGCAGGACCTTCGGTTCCCGCACCAGAGCACGCGCCAACGCGAGTCGCTGTTGCTGCCCGCCGGAGAGCTGGGTGGCCATGCGTTCCTCATAGCCGCTCAATTCCACTTGGCCGAGCGCAGTCTCGACTTTCCTTTTAATATCCGGGTTGCTAAACCGCTCCTTGCCGACGCGCAGCGGGAATGCGACGTTTTCGAACACCGTCATATGGGGCCAGATGGCGTAGCTTTGAAACACCATGCCGATGGGACGACGGTAAGCCGGCACGAAGGTGCCGTCCGTCGCTGAATAGACTTTCTGACCGGCCACCACGATTTCGCCGCCGTTGGCCCTTTCCAGGCCGGCGATGCAGCGCAAGGTCGTGGTCTTACCGCAGCCGGAGGGTCCGAGCAGAGTGTAAAAACGTCCGTCTTCGACGGTAAACGAAATGTCATTGACCGCCTTGACGCCTGCGTTCGCGCCGTCTTCGTAAATCTTTACCAGCGACCTGATTTCAATCACGAGATTCGCCCTGCCGCTCTTTAAGTTTGAATGCCGATTTTTCCTGTGAGTTTATAGAAAATCGCCACGATCGAAAGCAGCGTGGCGATCATTAAAATACCGATTGCCGCCACCACGGTCACCTGCCCTTGCTCGAACATGGTGAACAGCAAGATCGACAGCACCCGGCTGTCGCCCGTGGCGAGCAACACCGAAGTCGAAAATTCTCGGAACGACACAATGCAGATATAGATCCAGCCGGCCACCAATCCCGGCCGCAGCAGCGGCAGAGTCACGCGTTTAAAGGTTTCCCACCACGACGCGCCGGAAGCCGACGCGGCCTCCTCCAGCTCGCTGTGGATCTGCAATATCGAACCCGAGGCCGCTCGCATCCCATAGGGAATGTACCGGGTGACGTACGCGATCAACAATACCCAGATCGTGCCGTAGATCGGGATCGGAAACGCGACGTACAGCAAGATTAAAGCCATGCCCATGACGATCCCAGGAATCGTAATCGGCACGAAAGCCAGAAAATCCAGGATCCAGGAACCCGGCAACCGGCTCTTGTAAACGATCCACGCCACCAAAGAGGTCAGCACCATCGCCACCGTGGCGGTCAGAGTCGACAGGATTATGCTGTTTTGCATCGCGCCCCAGAACGGCCGGAAACCCCAGAGGTAGCGATAATTATCGAGGCTCAACTTGTCCAAGGCATCCCAACTGGGAGCGGCGAAAAACGGCAGGAACGACGCCCAGAACAAAACCAGAAACGGCAGCAGCACGACAAAGACAAAGTAACCCATCAGGAAGCCGAAGCCGACCCAGCGCCAGGGGCCAAGGTCGAACTGCCGCGGCCTGAAAGCCTTGCCGGTTACGGTTTGAAATTTTTTGCTCTCCCTCGTCGCTCGCGTGTACATCCAGACACCGACGGCGCTCAGCAGCAACAGGCCCACCGCCAGCGCGCCGCCGCGCCCGTAATCCGGCGGATATTCATTAAACGCCAGATAGATCTCGCTGGTATAAACATAAATACGCGCCGGGATGCCGATGAGCGCCGGAGTCTCGAAGGACTCCAGAGTGCGCACGAACAGGATGAGCATCACCGAGGCTACTGTGGGCATTAGCAAACGAAAGGTGACGCGCCGAAAAGTCTGCCAGGTGTTGGCGCCGGACATCATCGCCGACTCTTCCAACGAGGGATCCATGGATTTGAACGCCGCGACCATCAGGAGAAACGCCAGCGGCACCTGTCCCACCGAATGGACCCAAATCATTCCCGGCAAAGAAAACACGTTGAATGGCGGCGACTGCAGACCGAACAAGTTCATCAGCCAGACGTTGAGATAACCGAATTTGGGGCTCAAAAGAAATATCCAGGCGATGGACTCCAGCACGCCGGGCAAAATCAAGGGCACCACGGCGATGGGCACGAAAACATTACGCAAGGGCGTGTTGGTGCGCTCCGTCAGCCATGCCAACATGGTGCCGAGGACGAAGCTGAGAATTGCCGACCCTGACGCGAAGATCAAAGAATTTACGAACGTCGAATAGGTGTACTCGCTGGCGTAGGCGGCTTGGTAGTTCTTGAGCGTGTAAACAAACTCCCGCGGCGCCACTTCCGCCTGAAAGCTGCCGACGAAGAGCATAATCAGCGGCAGCACCGCGAGATAAACCAGGATGCCGGCGCCGACCACGGGGATCAACAGCGCCGGGTCCAGAGAAATGCCTGCTCTGCCCGTGCGCGGAATGGCGGCGGTCGGCATCGATAACCCTCGATTATGACGGCTGGGAAAGCGCTCTATCGCAACCGGAAGATTTCCTTCCAGATCTTGTCGTATTTCGGAAATTCCTTAAGATCCGCAACCGTAATGAAATAGGTTTTTTCGGTTCGCGTCTTCTCTGTCGGTTCGACTTTCGGATGGGCCGGGTTGCGCCCTCCCGCAGACATCACTTTCTGACCTTCCTCGCTCGCGACCCAACGGGCGAAGAGCATTGCCGTATTCGGATGCGGCGCATTCTTGAAGATCGCCGTGCCGTTGATCGATGCCACCCCTTCGCTCAACATGTAGTTGACCGGCGCTCCGCGCTTGATCCGGCTCGGATAGTGGTGCGAGTAACAGGTCAAACAGACCGCCGCCTGACCGGCCACCAACAGCTCCGCCAACTGCGAGTGGCCCTTGTGAAACTCGACGTTGTGAGCCGCGATTTTTCTCCAGTAGTCGATCGCCTTCTCGTCGCTCTTAAAGCGATATTTGGCAAAAGCGAGGAGCATCTCCAGATCGCGCGGCTCCGCGATCAACCGGCCCTTCCAACGCGGATGGAGAAAGTCATCGTAGCTTTTCGGCTCTTCCTCTTTCTTAACCAGGTTGGTATTCCACGCGGCGATGAAATATTGCAGATCCGAAGCCGTCCAAAAGGCGCCTTTCAATCCCTCGGGGTAGGCCGCCGATTCGGGAAGCTTCACTTCGAGCAGTAGACCCTGGTCATAGGCTTGGCTGAGATTTTCCAGAGGTATTTGTAAGACATCTCCCAATGTCTTGCCGCCGCGCGCCTCGGTGACGGCGCGCGCCACCAGCTTGTCGGAAGTGGCGTCCACATGGTTGATCTTGATGCCGGAAAAACGCTTTTCGAAAACCGGCAAAATCCTCTCAGCGTTGACCTGCGCCAAAGTACCGTAAAAATTCAGTCTGCCGCCTTCCTTCAAGGCGAGTTTGTGCAGATCATCGAGATTCTGGGCCGCGCCTAGCCCGGGCGGAGTAAACGCCACGGCAATGGCAACAAAGGCCGTCTTTATTACAAACTTGGGGAACGATCTCATTATAGTGAACCTCCAAACGCTAAACTTGGGTTACCCGGGCACGGGCTGCAAATTCGATAGGTAATACTACAATCCTTCGAGAGTCAATGAACGCAAAAAAAAAGCAACTGCCCCCCTCTCCAAGAAATGGCTGGAGAGATCTTGGTGCCGCGCTGGCAAGGGCGTAGAGCGACGGCCGCCGCGCGCAATCCGCCTCTTGACGCCGCAGAACCGCCATCGGCCAATGACCAGCTAGCGCAGCTTGAATATCTGCTTCCAAACCTTTTCGTACTGGGACCAGTTCTTTATTTCGTCCGGGCCAACGGCGTAGATCGCCGCGGGCCGGGTTTTGTCTCTCGGTTCAACTTTCGGATGCGACGGAGTGCGTCCCCCCTGGGCAAACGCCTGCTGGCCTTCCGTGGAGGAGGCCCAGCGTGCCCACAGCATCGCCGTGTTGGGGTGCGGTCCGCCTCGGGCGAGGGCCGCGCCGACGATGGTCGCCACGCCCTCGGTGAGAGAATAGCCGAGCGGCGCGCCTTTTCTTATGCGGCTGGGGAAATGATGCGAATAGCACGAAAAACAGGTTGCGGCCTGGCCGGCCACCAGCAATTCGGCCAACTGGGAATGACCCGAATGAAATTCGACATTGTTAGCGGCAACTTTTCTTAACACCGCAACCGCCTTTTCCTGGCTTTTTAACTTCTGTGTCAGCCCCATCAGGATTTCAAGGTCGCGCGGTTCGGCGATGATTTTTCCCTTCCAACGGGGATCGGCGAAGTCTTCAAAGAGCTTGGGCTCCTCTCCCGGCTTGACATGATTGGTGTTCCAGGCGCCGATGATAAAAATTAAATCGGACGCGATCCAAGTCGCGCCTTTCAAATTGGCCGGATACTCGGCCGCTTCCGGCGGCAATTTGTCGAGGAGCAGTTTTTGTTCTTCGAGTTGCAGGATGTTTTCCAGGCTGAATTGGAAAACATCCGCCAAGACCTTACCCCCGCGACTCTCGGTTATGGCTCGGGTCGCCAGTTTGTCCGCTGTGGCATCCACGTGATTGACTTTTATCCCGGGAAAGCGTTTTTCGAATACCGGCAGGATTCGCTCCGCGTTGATCTGCGCGAGGGTGGCATAAAAATTCAACCTTCCCCCTTCTTTGAGCGCCGCCTTGTATAACTCATCCAAACTCTGGGCGCTCGCGCCGGTCGAGATGACGGTCAAAAACATGAAAGCGAGCGCGAAGCGCCCCTGCTTCAAGACCTTGCCTAGTGTAGGAAACATAAGTCCTCCTCAATTTTTAAAAATGTCCGGGTTAGCATAACCGTGTCCATGGGCCGCTCGTCATTTTTTCTTTGCAGGCCGATCATTTTTTTGCCGCTGGCTTCAGCACCGTCTGAAGCTTGGTTCTGATCTCCGCCGGCATGCCTAAAAATTCGACCACGAGTTTGTGTACCGTCGCACCCATAAGCGGACTGAATTCAAGGCGCCCCTTGTTCGCTTCGGCCAACAGATCCTTGTCCTTCATCGCGCGCTCAAATGCCGTCTCCAGAGCCTGGGCACGATCGGCCGGCACCCCCGGCGGCAACACGTAAACCTTGCCGAATTCGTTGGGCGTGCTGGTGCCGTATTTGAGCAATAAACGCTGCTCTTCGGAGCGCGCGATCATCGGAATGGTCGGCACGTTGGGCACAATCAAGTCCGTCAACGGAGTCTCGGATAACTGCGCGAGCACGACCCATTCGCCGCTTTTCACCTTGTCGATGGAGGTCACTTTCATCGAGGTCCAGGTGTTGAAAAAGCCCTCGACTTCGCCGCCATCCAGGGCCATACGAACGTCCGCGGTGCCTTTATAACCGGAAACGATTCTGAGATTGGCGTTGAGGGCTTCTTTCATAAGCAGCGGGGCGTGTTCAACCGTAGAGCCCGGGATGGCTCCGATGGTGACTTGCTTGCTCTTATCCCCTCTGAGCTCTTCGAATTTGCCGACCCCTGATTTTTTTGTGACGATCATCAAATAACTTTCGCTCACGGGCACCGCCAAGAAACGGAACTTCGCCATATCGAACTGCACCGAAGGCGCGCCGAAGAGTTGTTCGAGAACGGTCGGTCCGGAGATATTGCCGATGACCGTGCCGTCCTTGGGCGCGGCATTGTAGACGTGGTTGCCGGCGATGATGCTGCCGACGCCGGGCATATTTTCGACGATAACCGCCGGGTTCCCTGGAATATACTTGGACAGATGGCGCGCAATGACGCGCGAGTATTGATCGTAGCCGCCGCCCGCCGAAAATCCGACGACAATGCGAACGGTCTTTCCCTGGTAAAAACCGGCTACGGCCTTTTCGTCAACAGCCGGCTTCGCGGCCTGAGCAGCGAAGCCCAACGCGGGATAAAACGCGAAAGCGGACATGACAATCGAGAACAACGCCTTGAGCTTCATCTTTAAGACTCCGATCCTCGGTTTTTTTACTAGAACGGTGCGCGCCCTTACAATCGCCATCAGACCGCTGTTGGTTAGACGAACGAAACAGGTGGATATTCAATACCGGCCGTCGCGCGTCTGGCTCCTAAAGATTCTCCAGGCGCTTCATGGTCGCCCCATAGTCTTCGACGGCTTTGTCGATGGGATATTCGGGTTCGTAGCCCAGTTCCGTCTTGGCCCGAGAGAAATCGCTCGCCAGTCTCGAATCCGGGTACGGCATCGGATTGTCACCCTTGACGAAAGCAGCCGCTCGTTAATCGCCACATCGAAAACCACCGGCCGCTCGTCGCGTTCGAGCAACTTGGCGACCGTGTACGCCCCCACGAGGCCCGAACCGCCGGTCACCAGTATGCCATTTTTTGCCACGACTACGCTCTCTTGCCAATTTAGTTTCTAGTATATTAATCGCCTCACGGCGTCAATGTAATCTTACCGCTGGTCGTGTTTCATTTTTTGTCCGCCGGTCTCGGATTTCAGCAAAAGTCGCATTAAAAGAGATTCTTCGCTGCGCTCAGAATGACACTTGCGTGCAGTTGGCATCCCGAACGAAGTGAAGGATCTGCTTTCAAGTCGAGTCACTACCTACCGCTGCAATCGGCGCCGCCACCGGCTTTCGCCGCTTCAGAGCGAGCACTTGAGTCGGACCGGTTCATCTTTCCGCTTGACCCCGAAAAAAACAAAATGGTACTGTTCGCAGCTGATCTTCAGGAGGAACCGATATGTCAAAGAAGACCCTGTCTCTGCTCTTCATTGCGGCGATGCTCATGGGCGGCGTTTTGCCAGCCGCGGCTCAAGAACGAATCAGATTGGCCTGGGCCGGCGCCAGCCCGTCGAACAGCCCGATCTGGGCCATGCAGGAACGAAAATTACTTGAGAAGCAAGGTCTTCGGCCGGAGATCATCAGCATCAGCGCCAGCCCGACGGTGCTGCAGGCGCTGCTCGCCAACGAAATCGATGCCGCCAGCATTTCCGTAACCACGTTGACCAGCTCGAGGCTGGCCGGGTTCGATTCCGTCATGATCGTCGGCGTCGTGCCGACCTTCGTGGATTTCATCGTCTCGACCAAAGACATCACCACAGTGGAACAGTTGAAAGGCAAGGTGGCGGGGGTAAACCGCCTCGGCAGCACCTCCGATCTCGGTCTTCGTCTCGCTTTGCGCAAGCTCGGCATCGACCCGGAGAAAGATGTGAAGATCATTCCTGCCGGCGGCAACCCGGAGCGTTTCGCCGCGCTGTCTAAAGGCGTCACCCAGTTTACCATCATGCCGGAGCCTTTCGTCCGCGAGGCCGAGCGGCTGGGCTTTCGCAAGCTTTTTTCGATCAACACGCTGAACATTCCCTTTTGGTGGAACGGGATTCTCACCCGCGAGGCGATCGTCAAAGAAAAGCGCCCGCTGATGATGAAGCTGACCACGGCCATGGTGGAAGCGATTCATTATCTTAAGACCGATAAAGAAGGCGCCAAGGCGCTTTTCCGAAAGAACCTGGGTATCTCCGATCCGGAAGCCCTCGAGCGCGCGTATAATGCCTACATTCCGATCTTCAACGAGGCTCCCTACCCGACTCCGGACGGCGTAAAGACCATGCTCGACGATATGGCACGGACCAACCCCAAGGCCGCGGCCGCCGACCCGAATGCTTTCGTCGATTTGAGCCTGGTGCGCGAATTGGAGACCTCCGGGTTCATCAAGAAGCTTTACAAGCGGTAGATCAAACCGAGGATGGCGGATAGAGGATCGATGATCGTCGTCCGCCTTCTCGCTTTTCAGCCCTGCCGAGCGGCGCGATGCCACTGCGCCGATCTATCATCGATTTCCGATAGCCGGTCAATCGTTTGAAATCGTTTGGCTGTTTGGGATAAGTGATGACCGGGTCTCGAATTGAAACACCGCGGAGGCTTTCATCATGGCGGAAGTATTATCCGACGAACACGCGATGCTGCGGCCCGGCTTGGGCCGTCTCAAGGGTAAGGTCGCAATTATCACCGGAGCCAACAGCGGCATCGGCCGCGCCACGGCGCGGCTTTTCGGGCGCGAAGGGGCAAAGGTCGTCTGTTGCGACATTCAAGAAACCATCTCGCCGCGCATCGACCTATTGATCAAAGATAAAGAAGGCAGCGAAGCGCTCTTTGTCCACTGTGATGTGACCCGGCAGGAAGACTTGGACGGTGCCGTGAAAAGCGCCATCGACCAATTCGGCGGGGTTGATATTCTCTATAACAACGCCGGCGCCGGCATCCGCAAAAAAATCCACGAGCACACTGACGACGAGTGGAACTTCGTGCTCAACACGAATCTCAATGCCATGTTCCGCGGCGCCCGCGCGATTATGCCGCACTTCATTAAACAAAAAAGCGGCAACATGGTGACCACCGCCTCGACCTTCGGATTGTTGGCGTCGCCGGAATACCCCGGCTACTGCGCGACCAAAGCGGCCATCATCAACTTGACTCGCGAGATGGCGCTGGATTACGGCCCCCTGGGCATTCGTGTCAATTGCGTTTGCCCCGGCGCCATCGAAACGCCCCGCTTCCGCGGCTTTCCGCCCAGGCCGACGCTCGGCGAAGGCATGACCGAGGAACAGCGAAAAACCATGGGCGCCAGCAACAAAGCGCTGCTGCGCATGGGGCGTCCCGAAGAGATCGCTTACGGCGTGCTATTTCTGGTGTCGGATGAAGCGTCCTTCGTCACCGGACACGCGCTGGTTATCGACGGCGGACAGACCATCGACGCCTAGGAAAAGGGTTTAAAGTTCAAGGTTCCGAGTTCAACGTTTCGAATGGTCCTGATTGGAACCTTGAACCCTGAACATTGAACTAGAAACTACTTTCGAATAATGTACCAATTGTTCTGAATGTCGTGAGCCAGCTCGTGCTTTTCCACCGAGCGAAACCCCGCCTTCTCTAGATACTCCCGGGTTTTTTCCTCGCCCCACATCGCTCCCAGACCCTCGCCGTTCTGCGCCAGCGACACGGTCATGCAATGCATGCAGGAAACCGTGTAAAGCAGCGGTCCCAAAGGATGGTCGAGATTCTTGTGAACGTGGCTCGATCCCTTGATGTCCTGCATCAGGTAAATACCGTCCCGTTTAAGGGTGCGGTGGATTCCCCGAAGCACTCTGAGCGGCTGAGCCTGGTCGTGCACCGCGTCAAACGTCGTGACGATATCATACGCTTCGATTTCCGCGGTCTCATCGAAGCGGCTCAAGTCGGCGACGATGAACTCGACATTGCGCAACCTTTTCTCGGCGGCGTCTCCCCATGCCGCGAGAATCGCCTCGCTCGACAGATCCATCCCGGTGAAGCGACTGCTGGGATAAAGCTCGGCGAGGCGATTGACGATCCGGCCGCGGCCGCAGCCGACGTCGAGCACTTGTATCCCGCTTTTAAGCTGCCCCTCCAATCCCGGCACAAGCGGCACGATATGCGACTCCAGCGACGACAGAACGGATTGTCCGCTGTCCTCAGCCATCACTTCGTGAAAGCGCGGGAATTTGGCGTAGGGCACGCCCCCGCCCGCCTTGAAGCACTCTACGATGTCGTCCTCGACGCCGGCGAGCAGCGGTATGTATTGGGCAAACACGGCGAGGTTATCCGCCCCGGCAATTCGGGTGAGGAATGCCGCATGCTCGACCGGCAAGCAAAACCGCTCGCCCGCGTCATCGACGTCGACCACTCGCCCGGTGACCATCGCGCCCAGCCATTCGCGCACGTAACGTTCATTCAAGGCAGCTTTGCTCGCGATCTCTGCGGATGTCGCCGGCCCCATCCCGCGCATGACGTCGAACAACCCCGTGCGATGACCCACCGAAATCATCAAACACAAGGCGCCGCCGTTTAGAATATCCAGCAAACGTTCCGCGAAAGCTCCGGCTTTATTCGAGGCAATAGGCGATTCGCTTGCCATATAACGACCTCCGCTCACTCTTGTGTCGGCCCTTTCAAATGCCCGGCATCCCGCGGCCGGGGCGATAGGCTGCCGCTGGCGCACGCTTCATGGGGGCGCGCGCACCGCGGTTGCAGAACGCCGCTTGCTCCGCAGCCGCTGCGCGGCAAGTCTCGTTCTGTGACAACAGAGAGACTGTCACGCCGCTTTTCACGAGTCTTTCAAGAATCGGCTTTAGCCGAGCTTGGAAATGCAGCTTCAATTCGTCGAACGAAGCACAAAGTCTATCGCTACGGATGCCCCGGTGATTTACCGCCGTTGGACATCGGCGGCAGAAACTCTTTGGCGAAAGCCGCGATCGCCTGTGCAAGATCGTCTGCCGTGCGCTCCAGATTGGTCTTGCGGCGCAGGTTGGCTCCCAGTTCCAACTGCATCGCGTCGATCCGGGTACCGCGGTGGCTGCCATAGGTCCGGGTGATGTAACCGCCGGTATATTGGCTCTCGCGTTCACTGCCGTGCGGGCTCGGCTGGATTCTGTAGCCTCGGGCGTGAAGATGGCCAAGGATGCTGTTGGCGCCGTTCAACGCCAGCGCACCGTGACGCTCGACCAACTGGCTCACGCTTCTGAGATTGTCCGTGCCGCGAAAAATAGTTTCATGTTGGGCCGTCTGACCGTGGATGTCGATAAGAAATCCCTGTCCCCAGCGCCGCCGCACCCGCTCCACCGCAGCGCTCAGAGCTCGATGGTAGGCATCGTAAAACAGCTTTGCGCCGGCGGACTCGTAGGCATATTGCGGAGCGCGATTGGCATCGACATGCTTCCGTTCGAAGTCGGCAACGACCCCAAATGGCCGAGCCCCAAGATCACGCCCGAGCCTGGCCAGAACCAGGTGGGTCAACTCCACGGTATTGTTGTCCCGTTGCACCGAAAACCCGGGCACGCCGGTGGCGCGCCTTTCCGGCACCCCGGGGATCGGCTTCCGCCCGCCATGGGGAGCGCTGAGAATGACCGGCAGATCGCCAAGCCCGACGCTGAGGAACGGGTTCATCGCCGGGACTTCATTTTGCGCCGCCGCGTTGGCAGCAGAGAAATTCGCCATCACGAGCCAAGAAGCACGCACGAGCATATTTTGCTGCCTGTAGCGGCATCCACAATCAACCGGGTTCCGGGAATTTGGCCGCCAATTTCTTTAAAAACTCCGGCGGAAAAGGCTCGGCGCCGTTATCTTGCGCCTGCTTCACTTTCACCCAGGCCTCCGAATAGCGTTCTTGCTCGTAAAGCGACATGGCCCATTCGCGCCAGCCCGTCGCAAATTTGGGATCGTTTTCCAAACTCTCGGCGAACCGGCTGTTGGCTAAAACAAAATGCTGCGCCCGCTCCAGTTCCCGTTCTTTGGGCAAACGCGTGGCATATTCCGAGTGCAACGTGCCGAGGTCGCTGAGCAGCGCTACCCGCTGAGTCGGGTCGTCGATCAGCTGCCGGGCATTTTCCAAGTGCTCCAACGCTTCAGCGAGCTTGCCGCGCCGGCTCAGCACAGCGCCAAAGCCCCAGAACGCGCTGTAATTTTTCGGATTTAACAGCCAGGCCTGATTAAACCGCCGCATCGCCTCATCCAACTGGCCGGAGCGAACCGCTGTCCAACCCTGCCCCGCGAACGCTTGGCTTGCGGCCTGGCGGGTTTTATAGCGAAAGGTAGAGTCGCGAATGAACGATTCATCGGCCTGCTTGAGTTTCTCGGGCCGCGAGATCCTTGGCTGGCCGTACATCGGCAGCCCATCGGCAGAGTCGCTCTGCGCCGGCGCGGGAAGCGCGCCGAAGAGCGATCCGGCAATGCTGGCCGCCAGCGCTATCATTCGCGCCGCGCGCGGCCAACGCCATCGTACGATTCCTCTATCCCTCATGGATCGACTCGTCTCCGGGACATCATCGCAATGCACCCCTGCAAGCATGCTCGCCTTGACTCTCCAAAACATCTAAGGGTATTTTGACGGCAAATCAAACCGAGGGAGAGCCCATGATCGAAGGATTAAGGGACAAAGTCGTCATCGTCACCGGCGGCGGGCACGGCATCGGCCGGGCCTATTGCCATGGCTTCGCCGAGGCCGGCGCCAGAGTCGTCGTCGCGGACATCGATGCGCCGGCGGCGGAAAAGGTCGCCGCCGAAGCGGTGCAGCAGTTCGACGCCAAAGCGCTGGCCGCCAAAGTCGACGTTGCCAACGAGCGATCGACCCAAGAGATGGCCGAGCTCGCCCTCGATAAGTTCAACCGCATCGATGTTCTGGTCAATAACGCGGCGATATTCGCCACGATCCCGATGAACCGGGGCGGCATCGATACCATCGACCCGGCGGAGTGGGATCGCATGATGGCGGTCAATCTCAAAGGGCTGTTTTTCTGTTGCCGGGCCGTGCTGCCGGCCATGCGCCGGCAAAAAGCCGGCAAAATCATCAATATCTCTTCGGGCACGGTTTTCAGCGGCAGCGCCGGGCGCATCCACTACGTCACTTCCAAAGCCGGGGTGATCGGCTTCACCCGCACTCTCGCGCGCGAAGTCGGCGAAGACAACATAAACGTCAACGCGATTGCGCCGGGATCGACGCTTTCCGAGGACAACCCCTCCGATGAGGTGCTGAAAATGCGCGGCGCCCGCGTCGGCGACCGCTGCTTGAAGCGCGTCCAGTTGCCCAGGGATCTGGTCGGCACCATGCTATTCCTCGCCTCGCCTCTGAGCGACTTCATGACCGGCCAGACCGTCGCCGTGGACGGCGGCGTGGCGTTTCTTTAGTTTGGCATTCGTAACTTCGCCGTGAAGAACGACTCACCACGAAGATCCCAGCGCGGCAA
>CAZILB010000094.1:0-6753 GCA_964539925.1 uncultured Syntrophobacter sp.
ATCGTTCACGTACTGGAAAGAGCTGGGGCGCGCTGGGTCTTCGGCGTACCCAGCGGGCCGGTGCTGCCGCTGATCGAGGCGCTGCGGAGAAGTCCCATCGAATTTATCCTGACGGCGAGCGAGACTTCGGCCGGCTTTATGGCTTCTACCGTCGGTTCCCTGACCGGCGTTCCGGGCGTCTGCGTTTCGACTGTCGGGCCTGGCGCAACGAATCTTACCACCGGTGTCGGCGCCGCCTGGCTCGACCGCGCGCCGGTGCTGGCGATCACGTGCAATGTGGCAACGCCCTGGCTTGGCCGGCGCACCCAGATGCGTATTGACCACAATGCCCTTTTTAAACCGATCAGCAAGGCGACCTTTGCATTGCGCGGCGGCCGCGTGGGCGCGACTTTGGCGCGGGCGATCCGGATTGCGACGGCTGAACCGCCGGGCCCGGTGCATCTCGATTTTTCCGAGGATGTCGCATTGCTCAAAGCCGGGAAGGTTGGTGAATCACCCCCATGGATTTCCCGTTTGCCGAATTTGTCCGGCGAGATCGTCCACACGGTTACGAAGGTGCTGAAAAGCGCGCGTCGCCCCCTGCTCGTTACCGGCCTCACGTTCACACGCAGCGAGGAGCCGCTCAAGCTGCTCGGATTTATCGAACGAGCAAAAATGCCTTTCGTGACGACACTGCACGCCAAGGGTTTTCTCCCTGAGAGTCATCCCTTCTGGGCAGGGGTTATTGGGCGCGCCCGGCGAACCGATATCAAAGCCTTCACCGACCAAGCCGATTTGATCCTCGCCGTCGGCTACGACCCCATCGAGATAAACTATGAAGAATGGGCCGGCAAGGTTCCAATTGTTCACATCAGTAGCGAAGCCGCTGAGCGGGGCAAAAATTTGAAATTCCTCTGGAACAAAGCCTGCGATCTCGACGCGGCCATCCAAGCGCTGAGCGAAATTGATGGTACGCCGCATTGTTGGAGCGCGCAGGAGCTGGCGGTGCACCGCCGGACCTTCGCGCGCGCGCTGCGCCCGCGCTGCGATGGTTTTGCGCCGCATCAGGCCCTGGACATCCTGCGAGATCGGCTGCCGGCCGACGGCATACTGGCTTACGATGTCGGCGCGCACACGCATCAAATCGCCAGCCAGTGGCGCACCGATTTCCCCAAGTCGCTGCTCGCGACCAACGGTTGGTCCTCCATGGGTTACGGCATGCCCGCAGCCTTCGCGGCCAAACTGGTGTTTCCCGACCGCGCCATCGCCTGCGTCGTGGGCGATGGCGGCTTTCAAATGACCGTCGGCGAACTGTCGCTGGCGCGGCGGCGGAATTTAGACCTGCCGGTCATCGTGCTTAACGACGGTTGGCTCGGGCTGATGAAAGTCAAGCAGGAGCGTAAGCACTATGCGCTTTCCGGAGTGCGACTGGGAGAACCGCCGGAGTCCCCGGCGCATTACTTCGGCGTGCCTTGCCGGCCGGCGAAAACGGCAGACGAATTCCGCGCCGCTCTGGATTGGGCCTTTGCGCTCGGCGGTCCGAGCGTGGTCGAAGCGTTCGTCGACGCCGAAGCCTACTCCGCCACGGTATTTGATTAAGCGGCGGGTATTTCCATGGCCGAATTTGCACCCGCGCGCGATCCCTTTCGCTGGACCATCCTCGCTCTGATCACGGTCTCGCATATCATCGGCGCCGCCGCCCAGTATGGCATCAACACGCTGGCGCCTTTTTACCAGGAGGAGTTGGGGCTGACGCGGGCACAGGTCGGTTTGTTTTTTTCCGCCTTCTACCTGGCCATGACCGGCGCGTCTTTTTTCACGGGTTGGCTCGCCGACCGCAACGGCGTGCGCAAAACCTCGCTGCAAGGACATCTGCTGCTGGGAATCTGCACGATCGCGGCGTCGTTGTCGCCGTCGTTCGAGTGGGGCTGTGTGAGCTTTTTTCTCGCCGGCTTAGGCTACAGTTTTCTCAATCCCGCCTCTACCATCGGCGTCATGAGCTGGTTTACACGCGAAGAACGCGCGACCGCGATGGGCGCCAAGCAGACCGGCGTGCCCGCCGGCGGCGTGGTCGCTGCGATCCTGGCGCCGTCGCTGGTGCTCCTGATCGGCTGGCGCGGCGCCTTGGCCGCCCTGGGTTTGATCAATTTTCTTTTTGGCTTTCTCTTTTTTTCGTTGTGGCGCGAACCCGCAAGCGGCGCTGAAGCCGGCGGCGCGGCGAAACATGCAGCCGCCGAGGACTCCACGCCGCTCAATGTCTGGGGCCTGCTGCCGGTCAGTTGCGCCACGGCGATCTATCTCATCGGCCAGATGGTCTTGATCACCTACGTGCCGCTCTATCTCAAGGACGCCATGGGTTATTCCGCCTATTGGGCGAGTCAAGCGCTGGCTTTAACGCAGGCCGGTGCCGTGGTTGGCCGCGTCGGTTGGGGGGTCGCAAGCGACCGATTGTTCGGCGGGCGGCGCAAGATCGTGCTCCTCGTCATTGGCATCCTCTCGGTCAACTTGATCGGCGCCCTGGGTTTCATGAACCAGGACTCCCCGATGATCCTGCTCATGGCGATTCTATTTCTCGCCGGCGTGTGCATCGTCGGCTACCAGGGAGTGTCGTACGCGCTCATTGGCGAGATTGCCGGCAAAGCGAAAACCGGCGCCGGTCTGGGCATGATGATCGCGATCAACGCCGGCGCGGCCACGGTCGGCACGCCGGTTTTCGGCCATATCGTCGATCGCACGGGTTCCTACGCCACCGGTTGGCAGATGTTGGCTGCGGCGATTTCCGTCGGCATCATCGGCATGGCAGTGCTGCTCAAAGAGCCGCGCCGCGAATCAGCCGGCGAAACTTCGACCCAAAGGAGAGAAGAAATTTAACCGCTAAGAAGCTAGCACGCCGAAACCGCAACCGAATCGGACTATCTCGCGCAAAGCTCGCAAAGGAGGGACAGGATAAGGCTAAGGCTTAGGTTAAAGCACCGGCTCTTCTCAACCTCGACCCTAACCTCAACCTATCCTTGGCGTGCTTAGCGTATCCTTCGGCTTTGCTCAGGACAGGCTTGGCGCGAGAATTTCCCCTGTTTCTGATAGCTACGGGCGCCGGAATACTTGCGCGCGTCGCAAAAAACGTCCCAAAAACATTTCTTGACCGGCCCATTTTTGAGTGATAGCGTCCTGTCGGTAGCGGAGGCTTGCGAAGCGGTTGCGGCGCGACCCAGGCCATCATTCGGCCGAGGAGGAGCTCCCATGGCGGCTCAAGCAAGCGGCACCCCCGGGTCTACGGCTGTTCTCCCGTTAACCCCAGCGATCTCCGACATCTATCAGCAAGGGATCGTTGCCGGCGTGCTCGGCGCCGCGACCATCGCCGTGTGGTTTTTTCTCGTGGATGTCGTGAGCGGGCGGCCGTTTTTTTATACGCCCAATCTGCTCGGCTCCGCGTTGTTTCAGCGCGGCGCCGTTCTCGGGCAACCCCACACTTTGGCCGTTTCGTTCGAAACGGTGCTGTTCTACACTTGGGTTCACGGTTTGGTATTTTGCGTTATCGGCGGGCTCGCCTCCAAGCTCCTTGCGTTGGCCGAGCGTGACATCCATGTCGGTTTTGGCGTTGTGCTCCTGTTTGTCTTCTTCGAGTTCGGCTTCGTCGGCGCGGCGTGGATCTTCGCCGAACCGATTCTCCGCGCTCTGGCATGGCCATCGGTCCTCGTTGGCAATCTGCTCGCGGCGGCGGTTATGGCGGTCTATTTTCGCCGCCGGCACGCCGGCCTCACCATAAGTCCATGATGGGAAAACGGGGCCGTCGGGTAACCCCGGCGCCAGTCTCGAGCGGGATTGACAGCTTTCGTTCCGAGCGGCTAGTTTCAGCGGGGGTGCATAGCTTCCGGAGGTCTCCATGCGAAAATTCATCCTGGCGGTGTCGGTGGTGGTTTGTCTCGTCATCGCCGGCTCTTCCGCCGCCGGCGCGCCAAGCACAGCCCGGCCGCCGTTTCCGGAGGAGGTGGTGGAGGCTTGGGAACGCTTGCAGCGGGCGCTTCAAGAGTGGGGAGGGCGGCTACGGGAGCGCGTGGGAGCGCGCGGCGCCGGTGAGGAGCGGCCGGTCATCAGTCAGATGCTGAGGCAAAAGGAGGCGTTGGGCCTCTCCGCCGAGCAAGTGCGCAAGCTCGAGCAACTGCGCGACGGCTTTCAGCGCCAGTCGGTCCGCGTGGATGCGGAGCTCAAGAATATCGAGATGGAAATCACGACATTGTTGGAGAACGAGCCGGTGGAGGTGGCCAAGGTCGAAGCGAAAATTCGCGAAAGCGAAAAACTCCGGGCGGATATCCGAATCGCCCGCATTCGCGCCATCGAACAAGCCAAGGCCGTGCTGAACGCGGAACAAAAGAAAAAGCTGCAAGAGCTTACCGCTCAAGTCGGCGTGCCGCGTCCGGCTCGCAGCGGGCAGAATCCGTCGGCTAAAGAGTGAGCAGAACTTTCCCTCTGATCTGTCGTCCTGCCCATTGACCGTGGGCCTCGGCCGCATCGGCATCATAATTTCGCATTTCGACGGTATGGCGAGAAGGTTGTAAAAAATCGGGATTCCCACCCGACCGGTTATTTGTTATCATGGGGCCGCGAGTTATGGCACACCAAACCGACAATGACAAAAGAGTGGAAAAACCCTGGGGTTACGAGATTATCTGGGCTCACACGGAGCGCTACGTCGGCAAGATTCTTCACATCGACAAGGGTGAATCCTTGAGCTACCAGTATCACCGGGTGAAAGATGAAACGATTCGCCTGCTCGCCGGCGCGCTCGAAATGGACATCGAGGTGAATGGAAAGCGGGAAAAACTGCGCCTCGCGCCGGGGGAGTCCCTCCACATCACACCGGGCATGAAGCATCGTATGATCGCAGTGGAAGACTGCGACGTGCTGGAAGTCTCAACGCCGGAGCTCGATGATGTCGTGCGCTTGGAAGACCGCTATGGCCGGGCGGATCCGGGCACCGGCAAGTCATGATTTGCCATAGAGATTTTTTATGGACACACAGGTAGGTCTTCCGGAGCTGCTGGTCGAGCGTCGGCTCATCTCCGGCGACGAGCTTGATCGCGTAACCAAATTGCGGGATGAACAGCAAGCTCCGCTGACTCGCCTCTTGGTCGAGTTGGGACTCATCTCCGAGGAGGATCTATTGCCGGTTCTGCGCGATTACTTCGCGCTGCCGATGATGTCGCTGCGCGAGGTCCCCAATACACCTTTGCCCATTACGCTGCCATCGGGGGCGGGAGATTTTTTCAAGCTTGCGCGCATGGTGCCGGTGAAGATCGACGGGCGCGATCTGTTGGTCGCGACCACCGATCCTCTGGATCTGGCTCGCTTGCATGCTCTGGAACTCGCGGTGGGTCTGCGCGTGAAGCCGGTGCTGGCCAAGGAGAAAGAAATTTTTGCGCGCATCGAGGCTCTCTATGGCGCCACGGCGGAGGCTGTAAACAATCAAGGCTTCGAGCAGTCGATTGAGGGTATCGGCGAAGAAGAAGACGTTGCCCATTTGCGCGACATGGCCTCCGAAGTGCCGGTTATTCGCATGGTGAACCAGATGCTCATTCGCGCCTTGGAAAGCCGCGCTTCAGACGTGCACATCGAACCGTTCGAAAACCAGCTGAAAATTCGCTATCGCATTGACGGCATTCTTCACGAAGTCGAATCGCCGCCTCGCCACCTGAAAGCTGCGGTCATTTCGCGACTCAAAATTCTCGCCCAGCTCAATATCGCCGAGCGCCGATTGCCGCAGGACGGGCGCATCAAGACCCGCTTGGGCGGCAAAGATGTCGATCTGCGTATCGCTACCGTGCCGACGCTTTATGGCGAAAGTATGGTGATTCGAATTTTGGAGCGTGGCCAGATTTTTTCGCAACTCGAGACTCTCGGCTTTGCACCCGAGCTCTTGTCGCGTTTCAATGAGATGATCTTAAAGCCCCATGGCATGATCCTAGTGACCGGGCCCACCGGCAGCGGTAAAACTACGACCCTTTACGGCGCGCTACAGAAAATCAATGATCCCGGCAAGAAGATCATTACCATCGAAGATCCGGTGGAGTATCAATTGAGCGGTGTCAACCAGATTCACGTCAAACCTCTGATTGGCCTGACCTTTGCCAACGGTCTGCGCTCGATCGTCCGCCAGGATCCCGATGTCATCATGGTCGGCGAAATCCGCGACGCCGAAACCGCGGAAATTGCCGTTCAGGCGGCGCTCACCGGCCACCTGGTTTTTTCCACCCTGCACACCAACGATGCCGCCGGCGCGATTTCGCGCCTGCTCGAAATGGGCGTGCAGGATTATCTCCTATCGTCGTCGCTGCTCGCGGTGCTGGCGCAACGGCTGGTGCGCAAACTCTGTCACCACTGCCGCAAACAGGCGCCTTTTAGCGGCATGGAAGACACGGTGCCGGCATGGGGTTTTCAAGCCGGCGATGAGCCGCACATGGTCTGGGAAGCAGTCGGCTGCGACTTTTGCAGCGGCACGGGCTACTTGGGTCGGGTCGGGATTTATGAGTTACTGCCGGTCACATCGGAAATTGGCAAAATCATTGTCCAACGCGCCGACGCCAACTCGATACGCGATCTGGCGGTCGAGCAGGGCATGCGCCTGCTGCGAGATGACGGCTGGGACAAAGTACGCCAGGGCGTTACGACTCTGGCGGAGGTCTTGCGGGTCACAAGGGAAGAAACGTAAAAATCGTTCAAGGGTTCAAGGTTCAAAAGTTCAATGACGGAGCGATCGCAGAAATTCTGACCTTGAAC
>CAZILB010000094.1:6853-15525 GCA_964539925.1 uncultured Syntrophobacter sp.
TTTGAACAAATCTTTCGAAGACCATGGCATTCTTTCAATATCGCGCCGCCGATCAAGCCGGCAAGGTGATTGACGGCGTGATGGAGGCGGACGCCGAGCGCAGCGTGATCATGCGTCTGCGCGAAATGGGATTTATCCCGCTGCGCATTGCCGCCCCGAGCGAGCGGAGCATCGGCGTGGCACGCAAGCGGCTGCCGCTTTTTACCAAGCACAAAGTCAGCCAGGACCATCTTTTACAGTTCACCCGCGAGCTGGCTACGCTGCTCGCCGCCGGTCTGCCGCTCGATCGCAGCCTTGCCATTCTGGGCGGTCTGATCGAAGGGGGTGAGTTAAGCAAAGTTTTGCGCTCGCTGGTTGAAGCGGTGCGCGCAGGCAAGTCGCTAGCGGTTTCGATGGGTGAGCATCCCGACGTGTTTCCGCGCATCTACGTGAATATGATTCGCGCCGGCGAAGCCGGCGGCATCCTGGAAGCCGTCCTGCGCTACTTAACCGAGTACATGGAAAACACACTCGCGCTCAAAGAAGACGTAAAGTCGGCGCTGATTTATCCGGCGATATTGGGGGGCGCCGCGGGTGTTTCTTTGATCGTGCTTTTTCTTTTCGTCATTCCGCGTTTTTCAACGATTTTTGAAGATGTCGGGGAATCGCTCCCATGGATTACCAAAGGAGTGATCGGGTTCAGCCAATTGTTGAATCAGTACGGTTGGATAGCGCTGCTCGTGATCGTGGCCGCCGTGGCCGGCGGGATTTATTATACGCGCACTCCGGAGGGACGCAGTGAATGGGATCGTCTCTGTCTGCGCGCGTGGCTCATCGGCGATCTCGTGCGCAAGTTCGAGACTGCCCGCTTTGCGCGCACGCTGTCCTCCCTGATGAAAGGCGGCGTGCCGCTGCTCGAAGCGTTGGGCACGGTTCAGGGCGTTGTCGGCAACCGATTGATGGCGCGGGCCATTGCGCAAGTTCAGGTGCGCGTGCGCGAAGGAAAGGGCATGGGGGAACCGCTGAGCGAGAGCGGTTTGTTTCCGCCGTTGGCGCTCAACATGATCGCGGTCGGCGAAGAGACCGGAAAATTGGAAGTCATGCTCGCCGAGGTCGCGGCTTATTATGACCAAGAAGTCAAACGCACGACTAAAAGATTAACTTCATTACTGGAGCCGGCATTGATCTTGGGGATGGGCTTGATTATCGGTGTGGTCGTGGTTTCCATGCTGCTGGCCATATTTAGTATCAATGATTTACCATTCTAAGAATATTTTAAGAAAACAAGAAGGCTTCACGCTCGTCGAGTTGATCGTCGTCGTGATTATTATCGGCTTGCTTTCCGGTCTGGTGCTGCCGCAGTTTATCAGGCAGAGTGAAAGAGCCACGGCGAGAGCCGCCAAGGCGCAAATCGAGCTTCTCGGCACCGCACTGGATACCTTTCGCTTGGACGTTGGCCGCTATCCGACGACGCAGGAGGGGTTGCAGGCGCTTACGCAAAAACCGGGCGGGGTTGATCGTTGGGATGGACCGTATCTCAGAAAGGAGGTGCCCAACGACCCTTGGGGAAGACCCTATATCTATAAAAGCCCCGGCGATCATGGACCGTACGATATTCTGTCCCACGGCGCGGACGGCGTTCCCGGCGGTGAAGGAAACGACCGCGATGTCGTCAGTTGGGAGTAACCGCGGCGGCTTCACGCTCATTGAACTTGTCTTGGTGATGCTCTTGATGGGGGTGAGCCTGCTCGTGGTCTTGCCCAACATCAATAAGGGTCTGCAGGACCGCGAGGTGCGCAAGTCGGCTCTCGGGTTAGCCGCGGTGGCGCGCGATCTGCGCAGCCGCGCCGCCATGGACGGTGTGCCGCAACAACTGGTGCTTTATCTACCGCAAAACAGTTATCTCGTCGGCCGGCGCCGCGACGTGCAGCTGCCGTCGGACGTGAGGTTCGCGTCCGTCGAAGGCGGTGAGACGATCGACCGCGACACCAAGAAATTCTATTTTTTCCCAAACGGCAGCAGCCTCGGCGGCGAGATTGTCCTGGCGGACCGCGACGGCAGTATCGTCTACGCGGTTCGGGTTGATGCGCTTAGCGGTCGGATCGCCGTTGTCCGGCAATAGAGGAGGGTGGCGTGAAAATCGCATTGAAAATGGAGCGGCGCGCCTCGTGACAGTCGGCAAACAGAAGAAGCCCAAAGGCTTCACACTCCTGGAAGTTTTGGTGGCGATGACCATACTCGGGTTGGGAGTCGTAACACTCCTCCAGATATTTTCGTTGGGTCTTGGGCTCGGCGCGCGCAGCTCGGCCGGTACGGAGGCTGTGACGCAAGGCGCCCGCGTGATGGACGAGCTTTTGGCGCGTAAAATGTTGCCCAGGGGTTCGGAGAGCGGCAGGATTGACGGCGTTGGCCGCTGGCTGGCGCAAATTCAGCCCATGCGCGACTCGGGGCAGGCGCTCAGTTTGTCCAGCCCATGGGAACTCACGGAAATCACGCTAGAGTTGATCGTGGACGAAGGTGGACGCGAGCGCAGCGTCGAATTTACGACGCTCCGTTTGTCGCGCAAAAACAATCCATGAGCGCGTCTCGGGTGAGTGCAGTTACGCCCTCGGCGGTGACCGAGCCGGACCGAGAGCCGCTCGGCGCGTCGGCGGGCTTCACCCTGGTCGAAGTCGTGCTCGCACTGACGATTTTCGCCCTGATGGGGACGATACTGTACGGCGCTTTTTCCCTCGGACATAACGCGCTGGCAAAGTCCGAGGTCAGTTTTGCGCGCAACCAGCAGATGCGCGCCGTGAGCGACCTGCTTGCCAATTATGTGCGCTCGACTTATCCCTATCGCGAGTCCCAACAGGATCCCAGCCCGTATTTCTCCGGTGAATCTGAAACCCTCACCTTCGTGTCGGCGTATTCCCACGGCTTGGGCGGGCGTGGCATGGCCAAAATCAGCATTGCCAAGGAAGAAGACGGCGCCGGCCGAGCGCTTCTCAAGTTGGTGGAATCCGTACCCTTGAGCCTGGGCGAGGGCGGCGCAGGCGGCCACACCCATAGCGTAATTCTTCACGGCAATATCAGGGACTTTCGGCTCGCCTACTTGGACCCCCGGCCGGATACAGAACAGTGGGAAGAGCGCTGGGACACGAAAGAGCGGGGCATGTTGCCGCGGGCGGTGCGGTTTACTTACCAGGATCAAGACGGCAAAGAGATTCGCTGGGTGTTTCCGGTGATGATGATGGTTCTGGCGCCATGATTCGGCAATTCGATAGCCTAGCCCGAGGAAAGAAATTCGCCGGCGAGCGTGGTGCGGCTCTGCTCATGGTGCTCTGGATATTCATTTTTTTATTCGTGGTCGCCTTTGAGTTCACCAGTGCGGTCCGCGAAGAAGCGGCGGCGGCGCACCGTTATCGCGACGAAACTCAGGGCTATTATTTGGCGATGGCTGGTTTTGAGCGGGGCCTCTATGACCTTCTCCATCGGCAATCCGGCGCCGGCCAGTTGCCGCAGGATCCGTCAAAGGAGGATCCTTTCGAAGGCGGTTGGCGCGACGAAAGCCTCGGTGCCGCGACTTTCCGTGTTCGCTTGATCGATCAGGGCGGCAAGATCAACATCAATCGTGTCAACGAGGAAACTCTGCGGCGGATTTTCACCAATCTCGGCGTGGAGGTTCCGTTGAGGGATATTTTGGTCGATTCCATCATGGACTGGCGCGACCCAGATGATTTACATAGAACCAACGGCGCCGAGAGCGATTATTATCTCGCTCTTACGCCACCCTATACGGCGAAGAACGGGCCGTTCGACAGCGTCGAAGAGATGCTCTGGGTCCGGGGCGTGACGGCGGAGCTTTTTTACGGCTATTCCGATTATGATGACTTGGCGCGGGACAACCCGCGACGGATCGGCCTGCGCGAAATATTTACTGTCGACAGCCCCATCGACCGGGTCAATTTGCGCACGGCCGGCGCCGAAGTGATTCACGCGCTGAGCGGTATCTCCCTGGAGAAATGCCGTGCCTTTGTCGAAGAGCGCAAAAGGCTCTCGGACAAAACTCTTGCGGATATGCTCCCTCTGCTGGGTCTTGGTTCGGGAGACCCGATGCTGCAACTGTTTGTCTTTACCAATCCTTCGGTTATCGCGGTAGAGGCGGAAGGCCGCCCGGCGGACTCCCGGCAGCCGCGGCGGATCAAGGGCGTGGTTCGGCTTGGAGGAGCTCGGGGCTTTGAGCTGCTGCGCTGGCTGGATCGCGACACGGTGCTACCACAAAGTTGAATCATGGGGTATGATGGCGCGGTTATGATCTTCGGCTCAATCCGGTTCAAAACGCAGGTGAAATGATCGCACTTCGCCAGCTGCGGGATCTTTCCCGCGCGGATTTTCTGAGGAGCGTCGGGCTCTATTTCTTGAACGACCGGATCGTCATGGTGCGTTTGCGCAAGAGTTTCCTCGACGTCGACATGGTCGAGCTGGAGGAGCGTGAGCTGCACCACGGAGACAGCCGGCCAGCGATCTCGGAGCTTACCGGTTGGGTGGCCGAGGACGTCAAAGAAATCGCCCTTAAGGCCGAGACCGAGGCACGGGAGCGGGCGCTGCGCCAGGCGTTGGTTTCCCTGCTGCCGCATTTCAGCGCGCTCAGAGATACGATTTATATCTGCGTTCCCCTCGATCAGGTGGTCGTCCAGCAGGTGTTCTTGCCGCTCGCAGCCTCAGAAAATCTTCAACAAGTGATGGAGTACGAAATCGATAGGCACTTGCCGTTTAAACGCGAGGAGATTTACTACGATTTTTTACCGGCGGGCCGACAGGGCGAAAAACTCTGCGTCTATGTTTTTGCCATACCCAAGAAACAGCTTGACGGCATCTTGGCGATACTGGAGTCCTTCGGCATCAAACCGGCGGGAGTCGAAACCACGGCTACCGCGCTGGCCAACTCTCTCATGTTTTGTCAGGGCGAAAACAAAGGCATCGCCGCGGTAGTTGCCGGTCACGGAGAAAATTGGGAAATGATCGGATTGCAGAGCGGGGCAGGCGCCTGGAATTCAAATCCCGAGTTTCTATTTGCCCACTGTGTGCCTGTGTCCCAATGGGCCGTAGGCCCTGGAAAAGAGCTGCTTCGCCAGTGTCTGAACCTGGCACCGAAGCTCTATCGCTGCGGTAATTTGAGCGCGCTCAATGGCGCAGCCGAAGGCCGCCTTACCCAGGCCGAGGATATGGTTGATTTGGCACGTATCCGCTTCAAGGGGGATAAATCGGCGGCGACGGCGGAATCCTTGCCGGCCATCGGCGCCGCTCTGCGCGGCCTGCGCGAAGCTCCCCTGGTGACCAATCTGCTGCGCCATGAAGGCGAGGCCCAAGGCAGCCGCAAGGCGGTCTCGTTGCTCAACATCCTGCTCTTTGGGTTACTTGGGATAGCTTTGATCCTTTGGGCGGTTAGTTTCCCCGTAAAAGACGAGCTACGCGTGCGCCAGCTGCAAAAGGAAAATCAGAGGCTCGAACCCACGGTCCAGGCACTGCGTGCGGAGGAGTCGCAACTCGAGCAATTGCAAAAAGAAGTCGGTTTCCTCTCCGAACTGGAAAGGCGCCGTGGCGAAGTGCTGCTGATGCTCGACGAGTTGTCGAAAATCCTGCCAACCAGCGCCTATGTGACGAATTTGCGCTATCGTTCCGGCGTGTTGGAAATCCAAGGGAGCGCAGAAAATGCCTCAGCGCTAATTCCGCTTTTGGAACGCTCGCCGTTTTTTGAGAACGTCGCTTTCAACGCGCCGTCTAATCGCGGCCGTGATAATCGCGAAACTTTTTCGCTCAAGGCGGATATCGAAAAACAACCGGTAAAATCACGAGAAATCAGCAAGGCGCCGAGCGCGGAAGGCGCCAAGGAAACGCCAAAGGGGAGCTTGGAAAAACCATGAAGGAGTTTTGGCGCCGGCTGTCTAAGCGCGAACGCGCGTTGGTGGTGCTTAGCGCTGTGATACTCGTCGTGTTCGTCGGCAAATACGTCGTGGTGACGCCGTTCATCGAGCGTCGGCAGTGGGTCAAGAGCCAATTGGAAAGCCAACCGCAGTTGCTCGCTAATAATCTGCGCTATTTAAGCCAGGCGGAAGCGCGGCGCGCTTCGTTGGAAGCGCTGCGGAATCAAGTCCAGGCCTACGAAGCCAACCTCTTGTCCGGCACGACACCGTCGGTCAGCGCATCGGACTTACAGGAAACGGTGCAAGGCTTGGCGACGCGGGAAGGCACGCAGGTGATTACCACCCGGGTGCTTAATCCCGAAACCGCCGGGTCGTTTGCCAAGATCGGCATTCAGATGGAAATCGGCGGCCAGATACAGCAACTGGCGGCTCTGATGAGAGCTCTCGAAGCATCGCCCAAACTGCTGGTGGTCGACGAGCTTACGGTGCGTTCTTTATTCCGGCCCGTCGGTTTCCCGCAGCCCCGGGGCGTTCCGCAGCCGCCCGCGCAAAATTTGCGCGCCGGTCTCACGATGGCGGGCTTTGTGCGGGTACAACCGACTGTTGCTGCTAAGGAGCCGCCGGCACCTGCTGGCCCGCTCAAGGGGGGCGGGGGAAAAGGCGCGTGACTGAGCGCGGCCACCCAATAGTAAATCGTTGTAAAGTACAGAAGGCTTTGTATAATCGTCGCGGTGCATGGATCGAAGTGCCCCCAAGGGCCAGGAAAAGGCTTTCAGGGCCAAAGCGAATGGAAAGGAACAGTAAATTCTCACGCGCTCATCGCTGCTGACCCTTGCGCTGGTCGCAGCCGTCGGATTGGTTAGTTGGAGTATTTATCGGTCTTGGACGGCGGGGTCGTGGGAACTGCCCGTTCCACCCAAGAGCAGTGTCGCGGTCCCTTCTGCGGCAAATCCGCCGTTGGCAACGCTCAAAGCAGTGACCCAAACAGACGCGATCGTGCGCGGGAATCTTTTTGATCCCGAGCGGGGCGCGGGCCTGACGCGCGATGCGGAAGAAGTTTCGCAAGCGGCGCAGCGGGTGCGTAACATGGTTCTGGTGGGCACGATGATCATCGGCAACGATAAAATTGCGATCCTCCAGGATGGGGTCGCATCGAATGTCGTTCCGAGAGTTTCCGGCCAAAGCCAGACTGCGACTTCGATACGCCTGAGGCTGGGCGACAGTGTGGACGGTTATCGCCTGACTGAAATCGCCGATAAACGAGTGGTTTTTAGCAAGGACGCGGCGCGGGTCGAAGTCCTGTTGGATTATTTTCGGAAAATCGAAGTGGCGCCGCCGAAACCTGCCGCTTCGCGCCCGGCGGTCGCACCCGGCGGGCCGGTTGCGCCCCAACCGCGGGTCGTGCCTAACCTGCCGAGGCGCGCAAAGGTCCCCGTTCCACCAAATCAGCGGCCCGATTCTCAGACCCAGGAGGCTAGGTGATGACAGGAAATCGTGCAGCGGCAATCTTTTTGGCTGCGCTGGCGGGCGGTTTTGTCTATCCGCTTTCGGCGCAGCAAGGCCCGACCGCGCCTCAATCGTCTCCTGTGGCGGCGCCCAATCAACCCGCCGGTTCTGTCCCCGCCAAGCCGCCGGTTATTCCCGGTCAAATTCCCGCGCCGGGAACCGGGATCCCTGGCCCGGCCGGCCAACAATTACCGCCCCAACCGCAGCCGGCGCCATCCCCGGTTGTGCCGGGACCAAGGATGATTCCCCCTCAGACGGCGGCGCCGAGCGGCATGGTGTCGCTTAATTTCAACCGCGCCGATTTGGTGGAAATCATCCATATCATCGCGCAACAGCTCCGGCTGACCTACACGATCGATCCGGAAGTGAAAGGCACGGTCACCATCAACAGCTCCGAGCCGCTGCGATCCGAAGACTTGCTGCCGGTTTTTCATCAACTGCTCCGGATGAACGGCGCGGTGGCGGTGCGGACGGGAAATCTCTACCACATCATGCCGATCAAAGACGGCAAAGGCTTGGCGCGTCCCGTTGGTCAGAGCAGGGAAGATAGTTTCGCTCTGCGGATCATACCGGTGCGATTTTTTTCGGTGTCGGAAATGAAAAAGGTTCTGACGCCGTTCCTTCAGCCCGGCGCCGAGGTCGTGGAAAATCCGCGCGGCAACTTTCTCATCGTCATGGACTTGCCGTCGAACATCCAGCGGCTCGTGGAAATCGCCGATATGATCGACGTCCAGGTTTTCGCCGGCACGCGCATGGAGATTTATCAGCCCAGAGTGGCCAGCGCGGAAGAGCTGGCTCAGGAAATGACCAGAGTCATGCAATCGTTTGCGGCTTCCGCTCCCCAGGCTGAGAGTTTCACGGCGCAATTTATTCCTCTGCCGCGGATCAATCAGCTGCTGGTCATCAGCCATAGCGAGGCGGCCTGGACCTACGCCCGGCGCTGGTTGGAGCGCATCGACGTCATTGCCGAAGGACCGGGGCGGCGGATTTTTATATACGCCGTGGAGAACGGCAAGGCGACCGAATTGGCCGACGTGTTGAATCAAGCCCTTGGCCAGGCGACGACAGGCACCCGATCCTCAACCCCGACTCTACAAAGCTTGCACCGCGCAACACCGCCGACCCCCGCCGGCCAACAGCCAGGGACCATGGGGGGTGCGCCGGCCTCGTTCGGTTCGCCCGCTCTTCAAGGACAACAGCGGTCCCCTGGTTTTGCTCAGGCCGCCGTGGCCGTTCCCGGGCAGGTTCCGGCTCCGGTGGTAACCCCGCCGCAGCCCGGGG
>CAZILB010000095.1:0-5672 GCA_964539925.1 uncultured Syntrophobacter sp.
CTTGCGGTTGCTGACAATCCTTTCGATGAAGTCGAGCCGTTTTCGGCTTGAGGGGTAAAGTTTGGTCGCTCTCCTGCCTGGGCTATGGTTTCCGTGAGGTCGCTATGTTCATCGCGATCGGTTCCAAGCCGTCTTTCTCGGTAAAGCAAGGTACTCCAAGCCGGTCATGTACGCGTCCCGCCTTGAGCCGGAATCTGGCCTGCAGTTTGCGTTTACGACCTCAGGTCTAGGGAGGTCGTTATGGCGCACTCGCATAAATGGCTCGCCAAGGCACCGGCCCAGCCCCTCAATTTCATGGGAGATTCCGGTCCGCCCCACATTGAGGTTTGGAACCGTGGCGGCCGGCGTTTTTCCTGCCTTGACAACTTCCGGCACTCCCACTAACTAGTAGCGAAATACTGCGGCGGCGAAGGTTCGCCGGAAGGCAAACGGAGGACGCATGATCGACATGGCAAAAAATGAATTGATGCTACGGCAGATGCTTCTGGTCCGTTGGACAAAGCGACTATTCTCAAATCGGTGGGCAAGACCAAGCGGGCGATCGTGCTCGATGAAGGACCGATGATCGGCGGCCTCTTCGCCGAGATCGCCGCGCTGATCCAGGAGAACTTGTTTGCTGATTTGCAAGGGCCGGTCGTGCGCCTCGCGGCCCAGCCGATACCGCCGCCCCATAGTCCGCCGTTGGTCGAGGCGATGATTCCCGATGTCGCTCAAGTGATCGACGCCGTGATGCGCTTGGCGGAGGGCGGCAAAGCGCCATAGTCTGCGGCGCGATCCCGGACACGCGCAAAGAGACGCGATTCGGGATCTTTGGCCGCTGTGCGATCGAGGATGAATTGCCGCGCCTGCCACTCGGAGCCAGCGGAGGGTCAGGGGGTTTCTGAGGAGCGATCGTGAAACTCGGCTTTGCTTCCATCCGTCATCGGATCGCCAACGCCGGCCTGACCGCGCGCTTTGCGGTTCACAGCTTCGTATGCATCGCCATCATGACGGCGGCTTTGTGGCTGTTGGTTTCCAACTATCTGATTGCCCAGATTCTCGATCGCGAGTGGCTGGCGACCGCGCAGATCGTCCGCGCCGACGTGAGGAAGTTTCTCGAGGAATACGATTTCAAGGCCAAAGACCGAAAATCGGTCGGGCACAAGTTCGCGTCCCTGCTCGATCACATGCGGCTTACGCCGGAGATCGTTCGCTTCAGGGTGTATAATTCAAAAGGCGTGGTGATCTGGTCGGACGATAGATCGATGGTCGGCAAATCGTTTGCCGAGAAGCCGGAGATCCAGAGGGCGTTGGCCGGGCAGGTCATCGCGAACAGGAGCGCTGCGGCGCGGGGAGCCCGCGGCATCAGAGCCAACGCTGCAATCGTGGAAGTCTACGTGCCGGTTTATTCGGAGAATAATCGAGAACTGTTGGGGGTGTTCGAGACCCATCGAAGGACGGATTCAATCCTTCAAGCCGTAGCCGAAGCGCGCGCCGTCGTTCTGATCGGCGCCCTCGGCGGCGGTCTGCTCCTGTATCTTTCTTTGTTCGCCATCGTCCGGCGCGCGGCGCAGCAGATCGACGAGCAGAAAAAAAACCTGCTCAGGATGCAGTCGCAACTGGTCGTATCTCAGCGCATGGCGGCCGTGGGTGAAATGGCCGCGGCGGTCGCTCACGGCATCGGTAACCCGCTGTCGTCGATCCGGGCCGCGGCTCAGGTGGCTTTATTGGAGGCCGAGGCGCAAAAACAAGCCGGTGCGGACGGCAAAATGACCGAGACCCTGCAAAGCATTATGCGCCAGGTCGACCGGGTGCAGAAAAGAATGCAGGGCTTGCTGAATTTCGCCAAGCCGCTCGAGCCCCACGCGGTTCCGCTCGAAGTCAACGACTTGCTCCAGGACGTTGTGGAAACCCTGCGGGCGCGCTTCGATAACGCCGAGGTCATCGCTCATCTGGAGTTTGATGAGAACCTGCCCAAAGCTTTGTCCGATGCCAGCCATCTGGAACAGGTGTTCATGGGGCTGATTACCAACGCTTTGGAAGCGACGCCCCGGGGCGGGAGCGTGACCGTTCGAACCAGGGCGGTCGGGGCTGCAGGCGATGGCCGGGGCGTCCGGGTTTTCATCGAAGACACCGGGGAAGGCATTCCGGTCGAGAACCGGGATCGGGTTTTCGAGCCGTTTTTTACCACCAAGCCGCACGGCACGGGTATCGGCTTGCCGTTGGCGAAGAAGTTTGTCGAGCGTAACGGCGGGTCGATAAAGATCTGCGACGTAAGCCCGCCGGGTACGCGTATCGAGGTGACGCTGCCTGCGGCTGCGTGAGTGATCGACGGCGTCGCCCCCGTCTTTGTTATTTTATCCCAGATCAGGAGAGTGGAATCATGATATGCGCCTGGTAGGGATTGCGCTGTTGGAGACGCTCATACCATTTCGCGATCTTGGGAAAATCGGGCCGGTCGATCGGCAAATTGAACCACCGGTAGGCCCAGACACCAAGTGGGATATCGCCCAAGGTGAACTCTTCGCCGCCGAGATAGTCGGTTTTGGCCAGCTGGGCTTCAACGGTTTCCCAGGCCCTGGTGGTTTTCTCCAGGGCGTTTTGCACGATCTTGGGGTCGCGCTTTTCCGCCGGAGTCCTGATCAAGGTTGAAAACAGCGGTACGATGGCGCCATTGAAAGTGGAAAGCTGCCAATCCATCCAGCGATTGGCATTGGCCATACCCTCAGGGGTCGAAGGCAGCAGCCTGCCCTGCCCATATTTGGCATTGAGATAGCGTATGATGCTGTTGGATTCCCATAGGATGAAGTCGCCGTCCTTGATTGTCGGCACCAGGCCGTTGGGGTTCATGGCGCGATAGCTTTCATCATTGTTGCCGCCAAATTTTCCGCCCCAGTCCAACCGTTCACACTCCAAACCAAGCTCGCCCAGACACCAGAGCACTTTTTGCACGTTGGATGAGTCTGTTCTGCCCCAGATCTTGATCATATGCGCCTCCTCATGCGTCGCGTACCTGGCGTAGTTAATTACCACCGTTTAGGACCGATGGGTAGTCTCGCGCAGTCGCAACCGCGATGGCCTCTGTTGTTTTGGCTGATTATCTGCTAGAGGTGAAGGCCATTTCGATCCAGAAAGTGCAAGCTCAATGAAAACCATTGCTTTTTCTTTGGCCGTCGCGCTGGCGGTGATTTTCTTCCGAGCGGGAACGACTCGGGCGCAGAACGTTGCCGAGGGCAAAAAACTATATGCGGTCAACTGTTCCAGTTGCCACGGCGACACGGGCAAAGGCGACGGCGTTGCCGGACGCGCTCTGCCCGCCAAGCCGGCCGATCACACCAACGGTGCATTTATGAACGCGCTGACGGATCAGTGGCTGTTCGACATTATCTCCAAAGGCGGCGGGGCGATAGGCAAGTCGAACTTTATGCCTGGCTGGGGGGGATCGCTCAACGAAAAGCAAATCCGAGATATCCTGGCCTACATTCGCTCGATTGCCGACCCGCCATATAAGTCCGATCGGGCCGCCGGCAAATAAAGTAAAGATTTTATTTTTTTCTGCCGTCGCCCCTTGACGAACACTCAAGCAGGATTAAATTGGCGCAACCAACCTGTTCTAAAGGAATCTAAATTTACGTTTTATTTCAGGAGGATGTCATGGCGACCAAAATTCGTCCCCTACATGATAGGGTGATCGTTAAGCGCATCGAGGAGGAGGAGAAAACCAAGGGAGGTATCATCATCCCGGATACGGCCAAGGAGAAGCCGCAGGAGGGCAAAGTGATTGCGGTGGGTCCCGGCAAATACGAAGACGGGAAGCTCATACCTCTTGGGATCAAAGCAGGGGACAGGATTCTCTTCGGCAAGTACTCCGGTACGGAAATCAAGCTGGACGGCGAGGAACATCTGATCATGCGCGAAGATGACATCCTCGGCGTGATCGAATAAGGGAGGTAACGAACATGGCTGCAAAGGAAATTCGTTTTAGCGAAGAGGCCCGCGGCAGAGTTCTCCGGGGCGTAAATTTATTGGCTGATGCGGTCACGGTGACGCTGGGTCCCAAGGGCCGCAACGTGGTGCTCGAGAAATCCTGGGGCTCGCCGACGGTGACCAAGGACGGCGTGACGGTGGCCAAGGAGATCCAGCTTGAAGACAAGATCGAGAACATGGGCGCGCAAATGGTGAAGGAAGTCGCGAGCAAGACCTCTGATGTTGCCGGTGACGGCACCACGACCGCCACGGTGCTTGCCCGCGCGATTTATAGCGAAGGCCTTAAATTGGTCGCCGCCGGGCACGACCCGATGAGCATCAAACGCGGTATCGATAAAGCCGTGGCGAAAGTGGTCGACGAGCTTAAATCGATGTCCAAGCCGACCCGTGACAGAGATGAGATCGCCCAGGTCGGCACCATTTCAGCCAACAACGATAAAACCATCGGCGATATCCTTGCCGAAGCGATGGACAAAGTCGGCAAAGAGGGCGTGATCACGGTCGAGGAAGCCAAGGGTTTGGAAACGACTCTGGATCTCGTCGAGGGGATGCGCTTCGACCGCGGCTATCTCTCACCCTATTTTGTGACCGATCCGGAGCGGATGGAATGCGTCTATGAAGACTGCTATCTCCTGAATCATGAGAAAAAGATTTCGAGCATGAAGGACCTGCTCCCGGTCCTCGAAGCGGTCGCCAAGACGGGCAAGCCGCTTTTGATCATTGCCGAAGAAGTGGAAGGCGAGGCATTGGCGACTCTGGTCGTAAACAAGATCCGCGGCACGCTGAAAGTCGTCGCCGTCAAGGCGCCCGGCTTCGGCGACCGCCGCAAAGCCATGCTTGAAGACATCGCGATTCTTACGGACGGCAAGATGATCGCGGAAGAATTGGGCATCAAGCTCGAGAATCTCAGCGTGAAAGACCTCGGCCGGGCTAAACGCGTCATCATCGACAAAGACAACACGACGATCGTCGAAGGCGCGGGCAAGAAATCGGCCATCGAGGGCCGGATCGCGCAGATCCGTGCGCAAATCGAGGAAACCACCTCGGATTATGACCGTGAGAAGCTGCAAGAGCGGCTGGCCAAGCTCGCCGGCGGCGTCGCTGTCGTCAAGGTCGGCGCGGCCACCGAAGTCGAGATGAAAGAAAAGAAAGCGCGTGTCGAAGATGCGCTGCACGCTACCCGCGCCGCGGTCGAGGAGGGCATCGTACCGGGAGGCGGCGTCGCGCTCATCCGCGCCTCGGGCGGACTCGGGAATTTGAGAGTCTCCGAAGACGAGAAAGTCGGTGTCCGGATCATTCAGAAAGCGCTTGAGGAGCCGCTACGGTGGATTTCACAAAACGCCGGCCTCGAAGGTTCGGTGGTATTGGATAAAGTAAAAAACGGCAAGGGCGCCTTCGGGTTCAATGCCGCGACGGAAGAATATGAAGACCTTGTCAAGGCCGGGATCGTCGATCCGACCAAGGTGGTCCGCACCGCGCTGCAGAATGCTGCGTCGGTTGCCGGCATGATGATTACGACGGAGGCCATGATTGCCGATAAGCCGGAGAAAAAGAAAGACGCTCCGGCCATGCCGCACGATCACGACGACTTCTAAGGGATCGTTTAAGCGCTGCAACGACAAAGGGCGCCTGGTCATTCAGGTGCCCTTTGTCGTTGCAGCCAAACCGGGCCGCGTAAACTCGTTTATGAGTCCTCGTTGGCGCAG
>CAZILB010000095.1:5772-15473 GCA_964539925.1 uncultured Syntrophobacter sp.
TCGTTGCAGCCAAACCGGGCCGCGTAAACTCGTTTATGAGTCCTCGTTGGCGCAGCCTGCGTGATTTCTCCGAAGGGCGGCTAGGTTCCCCGATGATCCAACCCGGACCATGGCACCCCCTCCTTGAGGAGCCGCTGATCCCTTGCCACCGTACAATCCATGGCGCTCGATTGAGGCGCGGAAATTAAAAGGGGAAGCCGATCGGCTTCCCCTTGTGTTTTGGCGATGCGATCTTTCAGGGCGGTTAATTCACACCGATGGCGATCTGTTTCGGCTTTGCTTCGTCGGCCTTCGGCACATGGATCTCGAGAATGCCGTCACGATAGGTGGCTTTGATCTCGCTGCTTTTCACCGTCCGGGGGAGAGAGAAAGACCGGCTGAATTTGCCTGCCACCCGTTCCACCCGATGGTACTCGACGCCATTGGCCGCTTCTTCGAACCGTCTTTCGCCGGTCAGCGTTAAGGTTCCGTCCTTGACTTCCAAGTTGAAATCTTCCCGCTTCATTCCGGGAAGTTCGACGCGAAGCAGATACCCATCCTTGCTTTCCAATATGTCCACCGCCGGCCACCAGCCGGCGTTGCCGGCTACTTGGGACGGCCGGGAACGGCCGAATGCTTCTTCGAACAACTCGTTCATCCGGTGATGAATCCCGTTTAAACCCTCAAACGGTTCCCATCTTACCAATTCCATCGTCGGCCCTCCTTTCAAAGCGTAAACAAATTTTATACGGGAAAAGTAAGGACGCTTCGATCGGCTGTCAAGGGTGGGCGTGGAGGGCGCGGGCATTGAACCGCAAACTCGCTTGGCTTCCGTTTTCGGATTTGGATACGCAACTTCCGACGAGCAACGGGGCGCGCAATGCCTCATTGTTTTGGTGCCGAAGCGAGCATGCCCCAATGACTGTAACCGGCAAGGTGGCGGCGCAGCGAGGCGCGCACATCGCGACGCGCGGGCCTTGACAACATCGCGGCCGTGACTAACTTCCGTCCATGCGAGCGAACCCGTTAAAATCAGGAGGGCAATGACCATGGCACAATGGAATCCCTTGGAAGAGGTAGAGGCGCTGCGGCGCGAGATCGACCGGGCCTTTGAGGGCTTTGGTTTTGGACAGCGCGCGTCCGAGCGAGCGGCGTTTCTTCCCGGGCGCGGTCCGCGGCGTTACCCGCTGGTCAATTTGCTGGAAGACAAGGACAGAATTTATCTCGAAGCGCTAACGCCGGGCGTCGAACCGAAATCGTTGAATGTGAGCGTGATGCAAAATCGCTTGACGCTCTCAGGAGAAAAAAGCGGTATTGGAGTAGACGTCAAACCCGAGGCGTTTCACCGAAACGAGCGCGCCAGCGGCAAATTTGTCAGGACCCTGGACTTGCCGGTGGAAGTCGATGAAGCGGCGATCCAGGCGGATTACCGAAACGGGCTGCTGGTTGTGACATTGCCGAAGGTGGCCAAGGCGCGGCCGAAGCAGATCGAGGTAAAGGTTGAGTAGGTCGAACGCTTTAACAAATTTTTTAGGAGGATAGCGTCATGGCCGAGAACACGGTTGCTGCGACTCAGGAGAGAACCGCTCCGAGCAGGGAAGGCACGCGCAGTCAAGAGCGCTATGTCACCCCGCCGGTGGATATCTATGAAAATGGCGATGGTTTGGTCGTGAAGGCGGATCTGCCGGGCGTCGGCAAGGAGAATCTGGACGTGCGTGTGGAAAACAATTTGCTCACCATCCGCGGCAGGGCGGCGCACGCCGCGCCGGGGGATCCGATCTACCGGGAGTACGACCTGGTCAACTTTTTCCGACAATTTGAGTTGAACGAAAGGGTTGATCAAGGGAAAATTTCCGCCGACTTCAAGCACGGGGTTTTAACCCTGCGACTGCCCAAGGCCGAGGAAGCCAAACCGCGCAAAATCGACGTGCGCGCGGATTGAGTTCCACGCGTGAGCCAACCCGAAACAGGGGACTCCCCACGGCGCGCTCGCGCTTGAAGGAGCGGCGATTTTAGCAATTGCAAGCGGGAGATGATATGACATCGGTCAAACTGCGCCGGTGGCAGGAGAATTGACGGTTTTCCATCAGACGGGTCATGACGGATCAACCGCAGCCGCCGGCGCAATCGTCGGTGCTGAGGTTGATAAAAATGCGAGACGATAAACCGAGCCGCCCGCGCAAAGCGCTTTGGAGCTATATCTGGGCCGGAGTCGCGCTGTCGGTATTGACTGTTTTCTTTGCCCAGCAGTCCTGGGTGAACAGCGCGGCGTTGCATGATCCGCGCGCGGCGCCAAGGCCCGTGGCCCCCCGGGGCGAACTCGCGCCGCAAGAGAAGGCGACCATCGCGCTTTTCCGCGAAGCGTCGCCCTCGGTAGTGCATATCACCGCCATCGCGGTCCAAAGGGATCTTTTTACGCTCAAACCCTATGAGATCCCGGAAGGTACAGGTTCGGGCTTTATCTGGGACACCTCCGGTAACATCATCACCAACTTTCACGTAATCCAGAACGCCGCCGCGGCGCAAGTCACCCTGGCCGATCAATCGAATTGGAAGGCCAGGCTGGTGGGAGCCGCCCCGGATGCGGACATTGCCGTGTTGAAGATCGACGCCCCCGCAAGTCGCCTGCCGGCGATTCCGGTGGGCACGTCCAAAAACCTTCAGGTCGGCCAGAATGTGTTGGCTATCGGCAATCCCTTCGGACTCGATCAATCGCTTACCACCGGCGTCATCAGCGCCCTCGGTCGCGAAATCGAGTCGGTCACGCGCCGGCCCATCCAGGGTGTGATACAAACCGACGCCGCCATCAATCCGGGCAATTCCGGCGGGCCGCTGCTCGATAGCGCGGGGCGGCTGATCGGCGTCAATACGGCGATTTACAGTCCGTCCGGCGCTTCGGCAGGAATCGGGTTCGCCATCCCGGTCGATACCGTGAACCGCATTGTTCCTGAACTCATCCGCCATGGAAAATTGATCAGACCCGGTCTGGGTATTCAAATTGCCGAAGAGTCCATCGCTGCGCGTCTCGGCGTCGCGGGTGTATTGGTGGTCGATGTGCTTCCGGGCGGGGCCGCAGCCAAGGCCGGAATCAGGCCGACCCGCCGCGACGCCTCCGGGCGGTTGCAGCTGGGCGATGTGATAAGCGCCATCGACGGCAAAAAAGTTGGGTCGCCCAACGATCTCTTTTTGGTGCTGGAAAATTATAAGATCGGCGATTCGGTGAGCATGTCGGTCGTGCGCGACGGCAAAGCCATACAGCTCAAGGCGACTCTGGAAGTGCTGCGTTGAGCCGCTTTGAATCGGCTATCCCCATCGACGGGCGGATTCGCGAGGGCGTTACGTTTTTTCGACCGGTTCGGTTGCGCCGGCGCGGCTCTCGTCGCGCTCGTAAGCCGAAATGATCTCCTGCACCAGGTGGTGCCGCGCCACATCTTTCTCGGTGAAGGTCACGAAGCGAATCCCATGGACGTTTTGCAGAATCCGCGAAGCTTCCTTCAATCCCGAGGGCTTTCCGGCCGGCAAATCGATCTGCGTGGCGTCGCCGGTGATCACCGCTTTCGAGCCGTACCCCAGGCGAGTTAAGAACATCTTCATTTGCTCGGGTGTGGTGTTTTGCGCTTCGTCGAGAATGACGAAAGAGTCGTTCAGCGTGCGCCCGCGCATGAACGCCAGCGGTGCCACTTCAATGGTTCCCCGTTCGACCAGCTTGCGCGCGCGATCGAAGTCGACCATGTCGTGCAGAGCATCGTAGAGCGGGCGCAAGTAGGGATTGACCTTCTCCGCCAGATCGCCCGGCAAAAAGCCAAGCTTTTCGCCGGCTTCCACCGCCGGTCGGGTGAGAATGATCCGTACATAGTTGTTCTTCATCAATTCAGCCACGGCCATCGCCATGGCTAAATAGGTCTTGCCGGTTCCCGCAGGGCCGATGCCGAAAACGATATCGTAGCGGCGAATCGCGTCGATATAGGCCTTTTGCGCGATGCTTTTCGGCGTGATGGTGCGCTTGTGCGCGGAAATGTAGATCGTGTCGAGAAAAATCTCCTGCAAGCGGGCGCGGCTGTCGGCGCTCAAGATGCGGATCGCGTAATCGACGTCGCTGGCGTAAACCGGATAGCCTTTTTCCAGCAGGCCGTAGAGCTGGCGCAACAGCCGGCTCGCAAGCTCGACTTGCAGCGGGTCGCCCTCGATCTCCAGGGTGGCGCCGCGCACGCGGATTTTGACCTGCAAGGTGTTCTGCACGATCTTGATGTGCTGGTCGTGCTGCCCTAGAAGATCGCGGAACAGACGGGGATCATGAAACTCCAGTTGATTGACGCCGATCTCGGTTACCGTGGCGGCGAGTTGCTTCTTTTCGTCTTTCACTCGGACTCTCCTGTGAGTTGGAGGATGATTTCGCGCGTGCGTGGACGGTTGTCGAAATCGAGCAGGACCACCTGCTGCCAGGCGCCCAGGCAGAGCCGGCCGTTGACTATGGGAATGGTGAGCGACGGGCCGAACAAGGAGGCGCGCAGGTGGGAAAAACCGTTGTCGTCGTTCCAGCGATCGTCGTGATGATAGCGGCGATTGGCGGGAATGTATTTTTCGAGGAACTCTTTTAAGTCCCGGATCAGACCCGGTTCATATTCGATGGTCGTAAGCGCCGCAGTGGAGCCGCTGACGAATAGAGCCGCTGATCCGCGGCGAAGCTTTTCGCTGTTGACAAATTCTCTTACCTTGGCGGTGATATCGATGATATCGCAGAAACCGGTGCTGGTTTCAGTGATGGTTTGGCTGTGAATCGTGATCACGCTGATTCAAAAGGTGCCGCGCGTCCCCGCGGGGTTCGATGCCCACGATCGCGGCAACATCGGAAAAATCATTTTATCGTTCGGATGATTTCCTCGGCCCTTTTCAAAGCCGCATCGATCTTCTCCGGTTCCTTGCCGCCGGCCTGAGCGAAATCGGGTCGTCCGCCGCCTCCCCCTCCGACCATGGCGGCGAGTTCCTTGATGATGTTGCCGGCGTGATAGCGTTTGGTCAGCTCCTTGCTGACGGCGGCGACAAGACTCACGTTTGCGCCGCTGCCGCTCGCCAGGACGACGACGCCGGCGCCGAGTCTTTCCTTGAGCTGGTCGGCAAGGTCGCGCAATTGTTTGCTATCGAGGCCTTCGACCCGGCTGATCAACGCCTGGGCGCCATCGACCGACTGCCTTTTGGCCAACAGAGTCGGAATCTGGTCTCTTTCATACTGACCGCGCAGTTTCTCAATTTCCTTCTCCAGATCCCTCTGGCGATCGAGAAGTTTCTTTATTTTGTCCAGTGCCTCGTCGGCGCCGCCGCGCAGCAACTCGCCGATCTCCTTGAGGCGCCGCTCATAGTGATGGATGAGATCGAGAGCGCCTTCGCCGGTCAAGGCTTCGACGCGTCGCACGCCGGCTGCCACACCGCCTTCGGAATGGAGCTTGAACAGGCCGATCTCGCCCGAAGCACGCACATGGGTTCCGCCGCAAAGCTCGGTGGAGAAATCGCCGATCTTCACCACGCGCACTTTGTCGCCGTATTTGTCGCCGAAAAACGCCAGCGCGCCCTGGCGAATCGCTTCATTGTAGCTTAACTCTTGAACCGAAACGCCGGCGTCCTCGCGGATATGCTGGTTCACTTCGCTCTCGATTCGTTCGAGTTTTTCGTCGACGATGGCGCCGGTGTGATTAAAGTCGAAACGCAGCCGGTCCGGGGTCACCAGCGAGCCGGCCTGGCGGACATGTTGCCCCAGTTCCCGGCGCAGCACGGCGTGCAGGATATGGGTTGCGGAATGGTTGAGCATGGTTTTTTGCCGGTGCTTGCGGTCCACCGAAAGCTCGACCTTGTCGCCGACCTGAACCCGGCCCTTTTTGACTCTGCCGCGATGGGCGGTAAGCTGCGGCGTGGGATGTTGAGTGTCGATGACATCAATCACATCCCCGCGCCTTGTCGTAATCCTGCCGCGGTCGCCTATCTGGCCGCCGGACTCGCCGTAAAAGGGCGTCTCGGACGTCAGTAGATCGATCTCTTCTCCTTCCACCGCTTCGGTCTTACCACTGCCACCACAATAAATCCCCAGCACCGTAGATTCGCCTTGAATCTGGTCGTAGCCAATAAACTTTGTAGGATGTCTGAGAGTAGCGTCAGTTGAATCCGATGCTGTAGCGTGCTCAAAAACACTGACGGGTACGACTCTTGCCTCTCGCCCACGTGCGCGCTGTTCTTCCATGAGATGATGGAACCCGTCGACGTCGACGGTCATGCCTTCGCCGCTCAAGATGTCTTCCGTCAAATCGAGCGGGAAGCCGTAGGTGTCGTAGAGCCGAAAGGCGACATCGCCGGCTAAAGTTTTCTTGTTCTCCACCTTGAGGTTGGCGGTCGCCTCTTCCAGGAGGAGCAAACCCTTTTCCAGGGTCTCACTGAAGCGCGCCTCTTCGATGCGGACCACTTCGCGGATGCGCTGCTCTTCACTGCGGAGCTCCGGGTAAGCATCGCCCATGACTGCGGCGACGGTTTTTGCCACTTCGTGCAAGAACGGTCCGTGCAAACCGATCAGCCGGCCGTGGCGCGCGGCGCGGCGCAAGAGCCGGCGCAAGACGTAGCCGCGCCCTTCGTTGCTCGGCGTGACGCCATCTGCGATGAGAAAGCTCACCGCGCGGGCGTGATCGTCGATGACCCGAAAAGAAATATCTGCGAGCGGATCAACGCCGTATTTTTTTCCGGTAAGTTTTTCGGTCGTCGCCGTCAGCTCGCGCATGTAATCGATATCGTAGTTGGACAAGACGTTTTGCAGCACCGCGGCGATTCGCTCCAGGCCCATGCCGGTATCGACATGCTTGGACGGCAGCTCATCCAAACTGCGATCTTCGTTGCGGTTGTATTGAATGAAAACCAAATTCCACAGCTCGATGAAGCGGGCGCAGTCGCCGTTGACGCGGCATTCATGGCCGGCGGCGCCTTGCTTGTCGCAGGCGGCCGGCCCGCGATCGAGATGGATCTCGCTGCACGGTCCGCAGGGCCCGGTCTCGCCCATTTCCCAGAAGTTTTCTTTTTCGCCGAAGCGGCTGATTCGGTCTGCAGGCAAACCGCTGATCTTCGCCCAGAGGCGCTCGGCCTCGTCGTCGTCAAGGTAGACGGTGGCGTATAGATTGTCCTTCGGCAAGCCCCATTCCGCAGTCAGGAGATGCCACGCCCACTCGATGGCTTCGGCTTTGTAGTAGTCGCCGAAGGACCAGTTGCCGAGCATTTCGAAGAAAGTGTGATGATAGGTGTCGCGGCCGACGGCTTCAAGATCGTTGTGCTTGCCGCTGATACGCAAGCACTTTTGCGCGCTCGCGGCGCGCACGTAGGGTAGTCTTTCCCGGCCGAGGAAAACATTCTTAAACTGGACCATGCCGGCGTTGGTAAACAGCAGAGTCGGGTCCTTGTCCGGCACCAGTGAAGAGCTTTTTACGGCCGTGTGGCCCTGTTTCACGAAGTAGTCCAAAAAGGATTTGCGTATGGCGTTTCCGGTGATCATCATTCTAAATTAGTCTTCGTCGATCGAGCATTTCAGCAGGTCAAAAATCACTTTGGCGCTGTAGCCGCGCCGCTGCAGGAAAGCCGCTGCGCGACGCAAGGTCGTCGGCTCCTTGAGGTCCTGTTCCTTGAAGCGTTTGTCCAGCAGCCGTTTGGCGAACGCTGCCTCGTCTTGCCCGGCGAAGGTCTCGCGCGCAATTTCGCGCGCCAGCGGCGGCGAGATGCCTTTGGTTTCGAGCTCTTTTTCAATGCGCCATGGACCGTAGCCGCGGTTTTGCGCCCGCGAGAGCGCCCATTGGCGCGCAAAGGATTTGTCGTTCAAGTAATTCAGCGAGCGCAGCTTGGCGAGCGTGTTCTCGACGGCATCGGGCGAACCGCCCAGCCCAAGCAAGTAATTCCTGACTTCCGATTCGCTGCGCGGGCGGTATGCGAGGTAGCGAAGGCCGCGTTCGAGCACGTCCGGCCGCTCTTCTGACCGTTTGGACCGCAAACTTGCTTTTCTCAGAGTTTCTATGGACTTTCCAGCTAAAGACTATCGGCCTCTGGTTTTCTCTTTCTTGTCTGTGGCGACGGCCATCGCCGCCGGAACCTCGAGCGCCGCGAGTTTAATGCCGGTTTTCTCCAGGGCCTTGGCGATAATCTCGCCGGCGGTTTCCGGGTGCTCCTTGAGAAACTGCTTGGCCGCCTCGCGGCCCTGGCCGATGCGCTCGCCGCCGTAGGAATACCAGGCGCCGCTCTTTTCGATGACGCCCATCTCGCTGCCGAGATCGACAATCTCGCCATCGCGCGAAATGCCGGTGCCGTAAAGGATATCGAACTCGGCCTCTTTGAATGGCGGCGCCACCTTATTCTTGACCACTTTGACGCGCGTGCGCCCGCCGATGATGTTGTCGCCGTCTTTCAGGGCGCCGATGCGCCGAATATCCATACGGACGGAGGCGTAAAATTTGAGCGCGTTGCCGCCGGTGGTGGTCTCGGGGTTACCGAACATAACGCCGATCTTCATGCGAATCTGGTTGATGAAGATCACCACCGTGTTGGAGCGCGCAATCGTTGCGGTTAATTTTCTCAGGGCCTGGGACATGAGCCGGGCTTGCAAGCCCATGTGGGAATCGCCCATCTCGCCTTCGATCTCTGCTTTAGGCACCAACGCGGCGACCGAATCGATCACCAGTACATCAATCGCGCCGCTGCGCACCAGGGTCTCGGCGATTTCCAAGGCTTGCTCGCCGTGATCGGGTTGCGAAATCAGCAGATCATCGGTTCCCACGCCAAGTTTTTTGGCGTAGCCCAAGTCCAGAGCATGCTCAGCGTCGATGTAGGCGCCCATGCCGCCCTTTTTTTGCGCCTCGGCGACAATATGGAGCGCCAAGGTGGTCTTGCCGGACGACTCCGGGCCATAGATTTCGATCACTCGGCCGCGCGGCACGCCGCCGATCCCGAGCGCGATGTCGAGGCCAAGAGAGCCGGTGGAAATGACCGGCAGATCTTTCGGCACGCCGGCTTCGCCGAGCTTCATAATCGCCCCTTTGCCGAACTGCCGTTCGATTTGGCTTACGGCCAGATCAATCGCCTTCTCTCGATTCGCATCCATCTCCTGCCTCCTTCACAATACCCGTCATGGATCGCTTTGAGCGCCGCCCAGCGCTACGACTTTTAATTTGTGATATGCCGCGCCCGCCGGTTTGAACACGCTCTGGTAAAGCGCGACTTCGCTGATCAGAAACTCGCCGAATTCACGGTCGCGCCACCGTGCCAATTCTTCGCCCAAGGTTTTCGGCGCCCGATCATAATGGCGCCAGCGTCCGATGGTCAAGTGCGGCGTAAATGCTCTCGGCTCCGCGGCCAATCCGAGCGGTTCAAGAGCCGACTCGACGCGCGACGCCAGAGCTGTCAAAGAGTTTCCCGTCATCCCGACCCACAGGATTCGCGGCCGTCTTAAATCGGGAAATACCCCTAAACCTTTAGCACTTATGCGCAGGGGCTGAAAGGGGCCGACGGCGCCCATGACGCCAGTGCCGATCGCGTCAAGCTTTGTTTCATCGACATCGCCGAGAAATTTGAGCGTGAGATGGAAATTCTCAGGCGGCACCCAGCGAATGGCGGGAATCAGCGGTTTTAATTCGCGGATGGCTCGGTGGATGTTGGCCATGACCTGGGGATCAAGATCTATGGCGATAAAAGCGCGAATCACGGTGCTAACC
>CAZILB010000096.1:0-1663 GCA_964539925.1 uncultured Syntrophobacter sp.
GCCGACGCGCTCGGGCGCACCCGCGCCCGGCCAAAAAAACCGCTTGACATGCCCTCAACGGCGGCAGTATTTTCCGCGAGTCTTGGAGGGGGAGCATGGGCATCTCGGCCAGAGAAAGCGGTTTTTCGCTGATCGAGCTGAGCGTGGGTTTGGCCGTGATGGGGATCGCGGCCGCGATCGCCCTGCCGCGCTGGAGCAGCCTCCTGCCCACTTACGCCCTGAACAATTCTCTCCGTCAGGTCCAGTCCGAACTGCACCATATAAAAATGCGCGCGGCGGCTGAGAACGTGAGCTATCAGCTCGCGTATCAACAAGGGGCCGCGGCGTACACGATCCAGCGCGACGCCAAGGCGATCGTCTCGAGGCCGTTGGCCGACGGCACGACCATCACGAAAGACGGCACGATTGCCTTCTCGCCGCGCGGGACGGCGAGCGCCAATCGTGTGCGGCTGCGCAATAGCGCCGGCGCCTGCAAACAGATCGTCGTCAGTGCCACCGGCAGGGTGCGTGTTTGCACGCCGAAAAGCTGCAACGAGGACTGTTGAGCCATGGCCAGAGCTTGGAGGCTTCTGCGCCGTCGCGACGGCGCCACGTTCAATGAGCTGCTGGTGGCGATGAACATCATCGCCGTCGCCGTGCTCGGCTATTCGCTCAGCAGCATCGGCACGATACGGCAACAGACCGTCAGCGACAATTCCACGGTGGCGATTCATCTGGCGCAGGACAAAATCGAGGAACTGCAGTCCCTCGGCGCGCTGCCCGAGATCGATCTCTGTCCGAGCGGCGGGGAGCTCGGCATCTCGGCAAAAAGCGGTGTGGAAGGGATTTTCGATCGCTGCTGGAAGATCAGCCAATCGCCGCTTGACGGGGGTCTGAAACAGATCGACGTCACGGTCTCCTGGCGCGACCACCGGGAACATCAAGTGACTCTCTCCACGCTGATTTATACCGGAGACCGATAATGGCGTTGCGGGCGGATCAACGAGGCGTGACGTTGGTCGAGCAATTGATATCGCTGTTGCTCGGCGCCGTGATGATTACCTCGCTCTACGGCTACTTCCGCGCCGAGCTGTACCAGCTGGCCTCTCTGGAATCCAAGACCGCGACCCTCGAAGACGCCCGCGGCGCGCTCGACATCATGCTTCGCGATCTCAAAAATGCCGGTTCCTGGGGCACCGGCAGCGCCCCTGGTGAAACCGGGGCGGGCGACGACCCCCAGAACGACGCCGATCAAGTCTGTAACCGGGTTTACGCCGCGACGGCGACGTTGATCCACGTGCAAATGGATCTTAACGGCAACGGCACCTGCGCCGACACCAACCCGCGGGAGAATATTCGCTATGAGCTGACCGGGCCGACGGCGACCTGCGCCGGCCCGTATATCATCCGGCGCAACGGCGACTGTCTGGTGGCCAATGTCATACCCGAATCGGCGGGCAAGCTGTTCACTTATTACGACGGCGCCGGCGCCGACCTGGGCAACGCGCCGGATCGGGACGGCATCAAACGAGTCAGGATCGCCTTTTCAGTGCAGGTCAAAAACCCCGATCCGAAGGCCGGGGGATATTTGCGGTCCACGGTCTCGAACAGCATCGAATTTCGCAATTAGTTGCGACGATAATCGAGAAAGATATTTCACCGCGGAGGCGCGGAGTGCGCAGAG
>CAZILB010000096.1:1763-15465 GCA_964539925.1 uncultured Syntrophobacter sp.
GTTGCGACGATAATCGAGAAAGATATTTCACCGCGGAGGCGCGGAGTGCGCAGAGGGGGAGACAGGATAAGGTTGAGGCTGAGGTTTAGGTTAAGGCTCTTCTCAACCTTAACCTCAACCTATCCTTGCCGTGCTTGGCGCGAGGAATTCTCGGAAAATTATTCCAGGATGGTCGCATGAAGGAGATCGGCTTTTATCGGGGCGGGGAGCGGGGCTTGGTTCTGTTCAGCTCCTTGACGATTCTCACCGTGTTGCTCGCCGCCGGTATCGGCATACGCGCGATGCTGCAAAACGACTACCGGGTGCTGGCCAACCTGCGCACCGGCACGGAAGCGTTCTATCACGCCGTGGCGGGCATCGAGTGGAGCAAGAGCGAAATTGGCGGTGCGATCGTCATGCCGCCCGCCCCTGAAAATCGAACATTGGGCTTTGCGGCCGGATCGTTTTCTGTCGCTTTTCAAGCGCCGGTGTCCCTGGGGCCGTTGGCTGCATCGGTGGTTGTCCGTTCGACAGGAGTGCTCGGAACCTCATCGCACACGCTGCAAGCTAAATTCACCAGAACCTTCGATCTCGCCGATGCCGCCCTGGGCCTTCGGGGCAACGGCGGCGCCGTGAATCTGACGGGCGGTCCGATTTTAATCTCGGGCGCCGATCACGATCCGGTTGCCGGCCAAGCCGTTCCGGGCGCGAAGTCCCGTCCGGCGATCTCGACATCCGATGAGACGCTTCGCAGCCTTGTCGAGCAAGCCTTGGACCATTCGCCTCACGATGTTTTCGATGGCGCCAAGCCGGAAGTGGCGGCGAGCGACTATCTGCCTTCGGCTGCGGTATCTCAACTGGTCGAAACCCTTTGCGCTTCTCCCTCGGCCCTTGTGACCGCCCTGCCGGAAACCGGAGAGTTGGCGATCGATAATCAAACCTGGGGTACGCCGGCTGCGCCGGAGCTGCGCTGCTTTCAGGGGTTGGCGAGCGGCGGCGACACTCTAACCCTTGCCGGCAATATTAGCGGGTCCGGAATCCTGGTTGTCAAGGATGCCGATTTAGCGTTAACCGGCACCTTTCATTGGCAAGGCTGGGTGATCGTAACGGGAGATGGGGTCGGTTTGCGGGCGGCGGGGATGGCCGATAAGGAGATATACGGCGGCACCGTCATAAACGAGGCCGGCAATCCCGGGAGCGATAAGTCCATATTGGAAATTCAAGGTGCTTTGCGTCTCCGATTCAGCCGCCAGGGCATGGCGGCCGCAATGGGATTTATTTCAAGCGCGATGGCGCACCAGGCCGCCCCCACCCTACCGTTCGTAATTACCCAGAATTACTGGCGAACCATCACTCCATAGGGGTGGCGAGCGGGGCCGAAAGTTCAATTTACAAGAAGCCCGTAAGGTGGTAAATTGACTGGCTACTACGGTTTGAAGATGTGGCAGCGACCCGTTCGTCGGGCCATTGCCAGTGCGCTGGCCTTTTGATCTAGGAGTTTCAAGCCAATGGATCAAGTGCTCACAGGACGGGCAGTCGAGGGAGCAAGCATGGACACAAAAAAGACCATTATGGTGGTTGACGACAATCCCGACATCATCACCATCGTCAAGACCATTTTGGAAGGACGCGGTTACAAGGTTTTTAGCGCTGCCAGCGGGCCGGAACTGTTGAGCATGTTGCCGAATCAAAAGCCCGATCTGATTATTTTGGATATCATGATGCCCGAGATGGACGGCCTGGAGGTTTTGACCCGGCTCAAGGGCCAGTCCGAGACGGCGACGATCCCGGTTATTCTGCTGACCGCCAAGGTGCAGTACGAGGATGTTCTCGGGGGTTACAAACTGGGCGCCGACTATTACATCACCAAGCCGTTCACCAGCACCCAGTTGGTCAACGGCATCAATCTCCTCCTGGGCGAAGGCAAAGCGTAGCAGGTCTATAAAAATCTCGAGCTCGCGCCGCTCTTGGTCGTGTTCGTGTTCGTGATCGTGTGATTCCACGTTTCATAAACCCTAGCACGAGCATCCCTGCTCCCTTGGCAAGCTATATTTGCAGCAGCCTCTGATGGCGTTTCGATCATGCGGCGCTGCCGCTGCGGTTTGCATCTCCCCGGCGATTTCTTCATTCTCCTATTAATGCTTCGGTTTATGACCTTCGAGGGCGGGGACGGGAGCGGCAAGACCACCCAGATAGCGGCGCTCGCGAGCTATCTCGGCGACCGGGGCAGGGACTGTCTTTTGACCCGGGAGCCAGGGGGGACCTCGTTGGGGAAAATGATCCGTCAGGCCGTGGTGCAAGTCGGCGACCAAGAGATCGCGCCCTCGACTGAGCTGTTTCTCTACCTGGCGGATCGCGCGCAGCATGTCAGCGAGGTAATCGAGCCCGCGATAGCCGCGGGCAAACTTATCCTCTGCGACCGTTTCACCGACTCCACCTTGGCCTATCAGGGGTACGGGCGAGGCATCGACCTCAAGCAGTTGCGCCAGTTCAACGATATTGCCGACCGCGGCGTGCGGCCCGATCTAACCTTACTGTTGGACTGTCCGGTTGAGCAGGGTTTGGCGCGCACCGCGCGGCGCCCGAGCAAATCCGGGCAGCCGCAGGAGGATCGGTTTGAGCGTGAAGAAATCGAATTTCACCGCAGAGTCCGCGCCGGATTTCTCGAATTGGCGCGCGCGGAACCGGCGCGGTTTCGCATCATCGACGCGTCCCGCTCCGAAGCGGAAGTCGCGGCGGATATTCGTGAAGTCATCGATCGGGAACTGGGTTGATGGGATTTACTGAAATCATCGGGCACCAAAAACAGTTGAATAACCTGCGCGCCGCCCTGGCGGCCGGGCGGTTGCACCACGCCTATCTCTTTTTCGGCCCTGAAGGCGTCGGTAAACGGAAAGTGGCGCTCGCGCTGGCCCGGGCGATCCACTGCGCGGCGACGGACGATGATTTCTGCGGCCGCTGCGTCAACTGCGTACGAATTGCCGGCGGCAATCACCCCGACGTGCGCCTGATCGAGCCGTTGGCGGACAAGAAGGAGATCGGCATCCAGCAGATTCGGGAACTGGAACGCGAGCTTCATTACCGGGCGTTTAGCGGCGGGCGCAAGGTCGTCATCGTCGATCCGGCGACGCTGATGAATTCGGCCGCGCAAAACGCGCTGTTGAAGACCCTGGAGGAGCCGCCTGAACAGTCCCTGATCGTTTTGATCGCGCCCAATACCGGGCGGCTGTTGCCGACCGTGCGCTCGCGCTGTCTGCCGCTTTCCTTCGCGCCCCTGCCGCGCCGCGAGGTCGCGGCTTTCTTGCAATCGCAGGGCGGCATGAATGCCGAGGAAGCGGAGGTGCGGGCGGCGATCAGCATGGGCCGCATCGGCGCGGCGGTCGATTTGGAAAAGGACGAATGGATGGACAGGCGGCGAAGCTGGTCCACTATCCTGGGAGCGCTTAAGACCGGCGACTATCATGGCGCGATGACCGCCGCCGAAACGCTCGCCGCCAACCGCGACGAAGCGCTTAAATTTCTCAGGTGGGCGGAGAGTTGGTACCGGGATTTGTCGATTCATCAAACCGATCCGAGCTCGGATGATCTGGTCAATTTGGACATGCAGGCGCAAATCGCAGGAAAGGCGGCGGAGCTAGGCGTGGCGCGGGCGCTCGGCGCGCATCGGCGGATCGCCGCCGCAGCGGCCGGCATCCAGCGCAATTTGAATCGGCGCATGGTGCTGGAGAAGTTTTTGTTCGGCGTGGTGAGGGGGCGGTGATGGAAAAGATTTATATCACCACGCCGCTTTACTACGTCAATGCCGAGCCTCATCTCGGCCATACCTACACGACGGTCATCGCCGACACGCTCAAGCGCTATTACCAGTCGACCGGGTACGACGCTTTCTTGCTCACCGGCACCGACGAGCATGGCGACAAGATCGCGCAAGCGGCCGCGGCCAACGGGACAAATCCAAAGGACTATGCGGACCGAATCAGCGATCTGTTTCGTTCGACTTGGGATCAATGCGGCATCGCCTACGATCATTTCATCCGCACCACCGACTCGTATCACAAAGATTACGTGCAGAAGGTGCTGCAGAAAATTTATGACGCCGGCGAGATATACTTCGGCGAGTACGGCGGTTTTTACTGCTACGGCTGCGAACGATTCTATACCGAGAAAGAGCTGGTCGACGGCAAATGCCCGGATCACCAAAAAGCGCCGGAATATATCAGCGAAAAGAACTATTTTTTTCGCATGAGCAAGCACCAGCAGCGCTTAATCGAAGCCATACAAGCCAAACCCGATCTGATTCGGCCGGAGCGTTATCGCACGGAAGTCTTGGCGTTTCTGCGCGAGCCGCTCGAAGATTTGTGCATTTCGCGGCCGACGAGCCGCTTGCAGTGGGGTATCCCGATGCCCTTCGACCCCAATTACGTCACCTACGTTTGGTTCGACGCGCTGCTCAATTACGTGAGCGCTCTGGAACACCGGGGCGGCGACTCGCTGCAAACCTGGTGGCCAAAGGCGCAACACCTGATCGCCAAGGATATTCTAAAGCCGCACGCGATTTATTGGCCGACGATGCTGATGGCCGCCGGCTTGCCGCTCTACGATCACCTCAACGTGCACGGCTACTGGGTGATGGACTCCGGCAAAATGTCCAAAAGCCTGGGCAACGTCATCCGGCCGCTGGAGATGAAAAGACTTTTCGGCATGGACGCGTTCCGCTATTTTCTGCTGCGCGAAATGGCGTTCGGCCAGGACGCCAAGTTTTCCGAGGAAGCCCTGGTAACCCGAATCAACGCCGATCTCGCCAACAACCTCGGCAACCTGGTGAGCCGCGTCTTGGCGATGCAGCAAAAATACTTCGCCGGCGTCGTCCAGCCGCTAGGCGCCGGTTGGGCAGCGGAGGACCGGGAACTGCGCGACAAATTCGCACAGGTAGAAAACGAGATGATGGCTCACATGAGGGAGCTCCAGTTCCATCGGGCTCTGGAGGCCATCTGGTCGGCGCTCGATCATGCCAATCGCTATATCGTTCAGACCGCGCCGTTTACGATGATCAAGGATCCCGACAAGCAAGCCAGGGTGGGCGAAGTGCTGCACCATTCGCTCGAAGCGCTGCGGACTCTAGCACGCGTGCTGGCGCCTTTTATGCCGGATACCGCGCGAGAATTGTGCGGATTGCTTGCTATCGACGAAGGCGGATCGACGGCTCCGTGGGGCCAGGGGTTCGCCGCGGAACACAAAACCAATCCGCCGAAGAATCTTTTCCCGCGCATAGTAGTACTTCCGGAGCCCTTGAAAGTAAGCTAATCGAAATTTTGTGACGCTTAACAAACTCTAGGACTTTAACCTTTCGTTTCCATGATGTTGATCGACAGCCATGCGCATATTCAGGGCAAGGAATACGCCGGCGAGGTGGCCGCGGTCATCGAACGCGCGCGCCAGGCAGGGGTGGAGAAGATTATCGCCGTCGGCGGCGCCGGCGATATGACGAGCAACACCGAGGCGGTGGCGCTGGCCGAGTCGTTTCCCGATATTTACGCGACCGTCGGCATGCATCCGCACGACGCCAAAGACGTCGGCCCGGAGGATCTGGCCGAGCTCAAAGAACTATCCGCCCATCCCAAAGTCGTCGCGGTGGGCGAAACCGGACTCGATTACTATTACAGTCATTCGCCCCATGAGGTGCAGCGCCGGGTCTTCGCCCAATTTATTCACATGGCGCGCGAGACCGAATTGCCGCTCGTCGTGCACGAGCGCGACGCGGCAAAGGACGCCGCGGAGCTGCTCCGCGCCGAGGGAGAGGCGAACCTGCGCGGCGTGATCCACTGCTTCACCGGCGACTACCAAGCGGCTTGCAAATACCTGGACCTCGGTTTCTATATCTCTTTTACCGGCATCATTACGTTCAAGAACGCCGATCGATTGCGAGCGGTCGTTCGGCAAGTGCCGTTGGATCGAATGATGGTCGAAACCGATTCCCCCTACCTGACCCCGGTGCCGCACCGCGGCAAGCGCAATGAGCCCGCTCATGTGCGCTGGGTCGCCGAAACCATTGCCAAAGTCAAAGAGGTCGACCTGGAAACGGTCGCCCGAGTCACCTCCGAAAACGTTCGAGATCTGTTCGCGATGTAAATGCTCGAGCGGCGGGAAGCTCGCGCCACCTATCCCTGTCCCTATCGGTTACGGCCGGAGCGCGCGAGCTGGCGCGAGAGCAAGATCAGCGGCAAGAGGGCGATGGCCACCATCACCAGCGACGGCACCGCGGCCTCGGCGATGCGCTCATCTTTTGCCAGGTTGTAGGCTTCCACGGCGAGGGTGTCGAAGTTGAATGGGCGCATGGCGAAGGTGGCGGGGAGTTCTTTCATCACGTCGACGAACACCAGAAGCGCGGCGGTGGCAATGCTTCCCCACATGATCGGAATATGCACCCGCAGCAGGCTGCGCGCGGGCGAAAGACCGAGGCTGCGCGCGGCGTCGTCCATGGACGGCGTTACGCGGGTGAGCCCGGCTTCGACGGTTTTAAAGGCGACCGCAAGAAAGCGCACCAGATAGGCGTAGATCAGCGCGGTCATCGAGCCGGTGAGCAAGAGACCGACATGGATGCCGAACTGCTCACGCATCCAGTCGGCGATGACGTTGTCAACTTTGCCAAGCGGCAGGAGAATGCCGACGGCGATCACCGCGCCGGGCAGGGCATAGCCGAGCACGGCCAGTTGGTTGGCGCCGCGAATAAGAGGACTTTTCACCGTGCGCGCCGCGTAGGCGAGCAGCAAGGCGACGGCAACCGCGGCGAGCGCGGCGACGCCCGCCAAAGTGAAGGTATTGGCCACGAGCCAATAAATACGCGAGCTCAACTGCGCTTGCGGATCGGTCAAGACGAGCTTGAGCAGCACCGATGCCGGCACCAGAAAGCCGAAAGCGATCGGCGCCGCGCACAACGCAAACGCGGCCGCCGCGTGCCAGCCGCTCAGAGGCTGGCGCGGCATGGGCGTGCGCGTCTCGGCATAGCGCGCGCCGCCGCGGTGCATGCGCTCCAACATCAACATCACGAGCACGAACAGGAGCAGGCAAGTCGCCAGTTGGCCGGCGGCCACCGAATCGCCGAGCGACAACCAGGCGCGATAAATCCCGGTGGTAAATGTATTGACGGCGAAGTAGGAGACCGTGCCGAAATCGGCCAGGGCCTCCATCAGCGCCAGCGCGGTACCGGCAACGATCCCGGTGCGGGCAAGGGGCAGGGCCACATGCCAAAATCTACCCCAGGAGCCATAACCCGCGAGCCGGGCGACTTCCAAGGTCGTGCGCGATTGTTCGAGAAAGGCGTTGCGAGCCAGCAGATAGACATAGGGATAAAGCGCGAAAGAAAGCATCGCCGCGGCCCCAGGCAGCGAACGAATTTCCGGGAACCAATACTCGCGCACGCGCCAGCCGGTGATCTCGCGCAGGGCGGTCTGCACCGGTCCGGCCGCCTGCAGCCAATCGGTATACGCGTAGGCCATCACATACGCCGGCATGGCGAGCGGCAGCACCAGCGCCCACTCAAGGGTGCGCTGGCCGGGGAAACCGTAGGCGGTTACCAGCCATGCCGAGCTGACGCCGAAAAAAATCACCCCCGCCGCGACCATCACGACGAGCAGCAAAGTGTTGCGGATGTATTCCGGCAGGACCGTAGACGCGAGATGCGACCAGGTGGTCGCGCTGGGAATGAAGATGTTGGAGACCACCGCCGCAATCGGCGCGAGCACGAATACCGCGGCCACGACCGATACCCAACCGAGCGCCCCGAGCCGAGGCAGAGAAAACCCGGCTCGCGATCGGGCGAATATGGCCGCGACCCCAGTTGCCATGGTTCGCTACTCCATCGCCATCGTCAAAGCCGGAGACGATTTCACTTCCAGCCGACCTTGTCGGCGAGACGCTGGGCGGCGGCCTGGCTCTTGCCGAGATTTACCAGGGGCAAGGGATCGATCTTGAACTGACCGAGAGACTCAAGCGCGGGATTGGCGAGCTTGACACCGTTCACGATAGGCCACTCATTGTTGCCGTTGGCAAACAACGTCTGAGCCGCATCGCTGGCCAGGTATTCAAGGAATTTAACTGCGGATTCGCGATTCGGCGCGTGCTGAAGCATGCCGCCGCCGGAGATGTTGATATGAGTGCCGCGGTCGCTCTGATTGGGCCAGATGAGGCCGACCTTTTCGACCAGCGATCGATCTTCCGGCTTCTGGGAACGCATAATGCGGACATAATAGTAATGGTTCGAGATGGCAATGGTGCACTCCCCGACCGCCACCGCGCGCAACTGATCGGTGTCGCCGCCGCGCGGCGGGCGGGCGAGATTGGCGGTGACGCCGCGCGCCCACTCGGTCGCCTTCTCTTCACCATGGTGGCTTATCATGCTCGAAATGAGGGACAGGTTATAGGGATGGCTGCTGGGGCGAACGCAGATCTCGCCCTTCCATCTCGGGTTGGCGAGGTCCTCATAACGCGCCAGGTCGGCAGGCTTGATCTTGCTTTTATCGTAAGCTATTACGCGCGCGCGCGCAGAGAAAGCGAACCACTTGTTATCGGCGCCGCGCGAAGCCGGGGGAATTCGCTCGTTGAGCACGGAAGATTTCAACGGCGCGAAGATGCCGGCCTGCTCGGCGCGCCAAAGACGGGCGGCATCCACGGTCAGGAAAACGTCCGCAGGACTATTGGCGCCCTCCGCCTTGATGCGTTCGAACAGCGCGTCCTCGCCGCCCTCGATGCGATTGACCTTGATACCGGTGTTTTTTGTGAAGTTGCTGTAGAACGCTTCATCGGTGGCATAATGGCGCGCGGTATACAGGTTCAGGACCTTTTGTTGTGCGGCGGTTTCGGTTGCGAGGAAATATCCCAGCAGCAGAGCCACCGAGATTGCTTTCACGCCGAGGCCATTAAATCGTTCTATCCGTTGCATATAACAAGCTCCTTGTTTTGCTCTGCGGGAACGCCAATCTATGATTTGTTTCGGGAATTTATTTAGATGAACCATATTCTACAAGTTCGACTAGTCTAATTTTTTGTCTTTGTCAACGCCACTAAATTGTTTATACGCCGGTTGTGGAAGGCGCTTGGGCCAAATCGGCACCGGTACCCGGCTTGAGCGGCTAAAATGCGGCCAGGGGAATTGTCGAGGGCGTCGCGATGCCTAAGCCGGGTCTTCAGAGGCCGACTCGGGGAAGGCAACGACGTTGGGGAGGTGCACTTCGACCGGCACCTGGTGGCCGACGGGCCAATAAACCGGGCGCCGTTGTTCCAGATGTACCTTGGCGCCCGAGGGGAGTCGCAGCCGGTAAAGAATCTCCCCGCCGAGAAACTCCCGTTCTTCGACAGTTGCGAGAATTCCGCCGGGTTTGGAGTTCACCGCTTCATGACGGATCATTACTTTGACCGGGCCTTGCGGCATGTCGGGCGGACAGGGAAATACGCCGATCTCGGTGTGGACCTCCGCCCCGGAGACAACGCCCGGAATAAAGTCCGCATGGCCGACGAAACCGGCGACGAAGACCGTAGTGGGCGTGTAGTAAATATCCTCCGGTGTGCCGATCTGTTGGAGTTCGCCGTGGCGGACCACCGCAACATGATCCGCCATGCCCAACGCCTCTTCCTGATCATGAGTTACCAGAACGGCTGCGGTGCCCAGGTGGCGTAGAATCCTTGCCACCTCCCGGCGCATCTGCGGGCGAAGTTCGGGATCCAGACCGTTAAAGGCCTCGTCGAGAAGGACAACGCCCGGCCGAGGCGCCAAGGCGCGCGCCAGGGCGACGCGCTGCTGCTGGCCGCCCGAAAGCTGGTGCGGGAATCGGTCGGCACAGTGCGCCAGTTCGGTTAAGCGCAGCAGTTCCTCGACGCGCTTTTGGCTTTCCTGCCTGCTGGAATGGCGCAGGCCGAAGCGGACGTTTTGTGTGACTGTCAGATGCGGGAACAGAGCATAGTCCTGAAACACCATGCCGACGCCGCGATCTTCCGGCGCGATCCAGGCGCCGCGGGCGACATCGACGACCACCCGCTCGTTGATGACGATGCGTCCTTCATCGGGGCGTTCGAAACCGGCAATCAAGCGAAGGAGCGTGGTCTTACCGGAACCGGATGGCCCCAGAAGGGCAAGAATTTGTCCCGCCGAAACCTGCAGGTCGCATTTTTTCACCGCCTGGGTCTCGTTGTAGCGCTTGCTGATCTGCTCGACTTCGATCACGGCCATAGTCTTTGTGGTCATAGATAAATAGCCAAAATCGAAGAGCAATGCTAGGCAAAAGGGGAGATTTTTCAGCGTCCGTTTTGGCCCCGCCAAAGATCGTCAGTCATGCCAATCGGATGATTCCGGCGACGACCTTGAAGTTGGCGGGTTCGTGAAATAACATGCTCGTCGACAGGCAAGACCGATTCGCCGCCATGCACACCATGGATTTGTTGCGGCGAACGGCGGGCTTTCGTCAAGCCGCAACGAGGAAGTTAGTCACTTGATTATGGATGCCCCCAAAGTTACCCACGCGCTGGAGGATTACCTGAAGGCTATTTACCAGCTGTCAGAGGAGGGAAAACCCGTGATCGCGGCGCGTCTTGCCGACGAGACCGGGGTATCGCCGTCGACAATCTTTGCCACGCTCAGGCGCCTGGCCAAGGAGGGGTATGTGACGATCAACCGGCGTAAGGAAATTCATCTGACCGCCGACGGCAAGATTGTCGCGGAAAATATCGTTCGGCGCCATTTTCTGACGGAACGTTTTCTCACCGATCTGTTGGGCCTGGATTGGGTCAAGGCGCACCAGGAAGCGCACCGTTTGGAGCATGCGATTTCGCAGGAAGTGGAGGAGCGGTTGGCGAAGCTGCTCAGCCATCCGACGACCTGTCCGCACGGCAATCCGATCCCCGGCGCGAGCGCAAATCCGCCCCCCAAGACGATACCGTTGAGCGATGCCGTCGATGGACAACAGGTCCAGCTCGCGTTCATCACCGAGGGCGGCGAACGAGACGTGCGCTTGCTCGGCTATCTGCAAGATCACGGTTTAAGGCCGGGGGCCAAGCTGCACATCCTCGACGTTGCCCCGTCGTTGGGCATGATGACATTAAAGGTGGGCGACGACCAATTTTCCCTGGGGATCGAGGCGGCGAAAAAAATTCGCGTGCATTGACGGCGGGCCGGGCTCGTTAACTTAGTCGAACTAAGCCCGCTCCCCATTCGCTTTGCCGCGGCGTTGCCTTTCGGCGAGTTCGGTGGCCAGGAACTCAATCTGATCGCCGATCGGCGCGGCCCGGTCGATGAGTATGATCTCTTGTCCATTGACCAGACAAGTGCCGCTTCTGGCCCGGTAACCGGCCTCGCGCAAAAGCTTCTCGGCTCGCACCTGGATATTGAGTTCTTTGGCCCTGAGGAGCAGTTCCTGAAACCGAGATTCCTGCCTGGTCTTGGATTGTGCCATAGGGTTGAATTTCGCTGAATCGGCCGGATTATCCCGCAAAGTTCGCGGTTTGTAAACCGCCGGGTCAATTTTCTCCTTGCAAAAAAACTTTCGATTGTTATCGTAACCCCGCGAGCGGCGGCTTGAGTCGGGGTCTTATGGATCGGTTTCGTGACCGAAGCATTGGAAGGGCAACATGATCAAGAATATTCTCGTTCCTCTGGATGGTTCGGAACATTCAAAGGCGGCGCTCGATTTCGCTGTCTGGTTGGCTCAAGGCTTTGACGGCACGCTCTTCGGTCTTCACGTCATCGATACGGTGTCGATCGAAGGAACCTTTTTTCACGATGTTTCCGGCTCTATGGGCTTCGAACCCTATATGGATTTTTCCTCCAAGATGCGCGAGATTTTGGAAGAGCGGGGAAAAATCATCCTCGAAGATTTCGCCGAGACCTGCGCGCGAAAAAAGATCCGCTGCCAGACCGCACTCGAAACCGGCATCATTCCCAATGAAATTTGCGAGCGCGCCAAGCTCGCCGATCTGGTGGTTATCGGCCATCGGGGCGTCAACGAAGGCTTTACCACCGGTCTGCTCGGTTCGACGGCGGAGACTATTACCCGCAAGTGCCCGAGGCCCGTTTTCGTCTCGACTAAAGAATTCAAAACGATCCACAATCCTTTATTGGCCTACGACGGCAGCCAGCGCGCCAGCTCGGCGATGGAGTCTGCGGCGGAGTTCTGTACCGTGCTCGGCCTGCCGTTGACGGTGCTGACGATCGCCAAGGAGGAAAGCACAGCCCAGGGTTTCATACAGCAAGCGGAAAAATATCTCGGTTCTTACGGGCTCGAGGTAAAGTATGAGCACACTCGCGGTTACCCGGAGCAGAAGATCATCGAGTATCTGGTGAATTTGAAATACGATCTGCTCTTTATCGGCGCCTACGGCCACCGGCGCATTATCGAAATGGTGATCGGCAGCACCACGGAATACGTATTGCGCAACGCTCCCTGTCCGGTGTTCCTCAATAGATAGTTCAAGGTTCAACGGTTCAAAGTTCAAGGTTTCGGATGCTATGAAGTTTGTTGCCGCCGCGGTGCAGATGGTCGCCTCGGACGACAAGGCGGCCAATCTTGCGGCAGCCGGCCACTGGATACACCAGGCTGCCGGCCGCGGCGCGCGGGTGGTCGCGTTGCCGGAAGTTTTTTTCTGGCGCGGCGAGAAGAAAAACGAGCGCGATGCTGCCGAGCCGATCCCCGGCCGGTGTTCGACGGCGCTCGGCGAAATCGCCCGCGGGCTCGGCATCTATCTCCTGGGCGGTTCGATTCTCGAAACGCTTCCCGGCAGCGAAAAGGTCTACAATACCAGCCTGTTATTCGATCCTGAAGGAAGAATCATCGCCCGTTACCGCAAGATCCATCTTTTCGATGTCGATCTCGCCAACGGCACCTCGCTCAGGGAATCGGCCACCCGCGAGCACGGCGACAGGGTGGTCGCGGCGCCTACCGATCTCTGCTCCATGGGCATGAGCGTTTGCTACGATTTGCGGTTTCCCGAGCTTTACCGGGCGCTGGCGGATCAGGGCGCGGAACTTGTATTCGTGCCGTCCGCTTTCACGTCGTATACCGGCGCGGCGCACTGGGAGGCGTTGCTGCGGGCGCGCGCCATCGAAAATCAAGTCTACGTCATCGCTCCCGGTCAGTTCGGCCAAAGCGCCACGAGTTTCGAAACCCACGGCCACTCGATGATCGTCGATCCCTGGGGGCGGATTTTGGCCGAACTTTCCGACGGCGCCGGCGTGATCATCGCCGAAATCGATCTCGATTATCTGCAAAAAGTGCGCGCCGAACTGCCGGCCCTGAAACACCGCCGCCTTTAATGGCGCGATGAATCGGGTTCTTACCAAGATGATGCCTTAGAAAATAATTCTTCTGGGTTTAGTGTGGGAGATTACTCACCACAAAGGACCCAGTGCACGAAGGAAACAATTTTTACTGCAACGGGGAATTTCTCGCGCCAAGCCTGTCCTGAGCAAAGCCGAAGGATACGCCAAGCACGCCAAGGATGGGTTAAGGTCGAGGTTGCGAAGGGCCTATGCCGTAACCTATGCCTTTTAGCCTTACCCTGTTCCCCTTTTGCGATCTTTGCGAGTCCTTCGACAGGACATGCTTTGCGCGAGATAATTCGATTCGGTTGCGGCTGTGCCGCGCTGGGCCTTCGTGGTGGATCCGGTTTTTTCCTTGAGGCGGAGGTTAGCGGCTGAGGGCGCTCCGTCCCCATCTTTCATGAAGCCAGACCCATTGCT
>CAZILB010000097.1:0-8308 GCA_964539925.1 uncultured Syntrophobacter sp.
TCAAATCGTTCAAACCGTTCAATCGCTGGCGCTCCGTTCAAGCCGTTTAATTCAAATACCGCGAGCGGTTCAAGCTATTCAAACGTCCCATGCGACTTTGCGCTTGCCCGTCGCCATTTTCTTGTGATCGCCGCTCTTTTCGCCGGCGTTGATCTCACCACGATCATTTTCAAATCACTTCCGCCTTATACCACCGACGTGTGTCGAAACCTGTCACATGTTTTAGAAATTTTTTTCCGGCGGACCGTCCTACGATTTGGCGTAAAACGCCAGCGATTTCCGTAAATCATCCTTGATTTCCTTGACCATAGTGGCCGGTTCGAGGGCCATGGCGAGGGAACCGAAGCCCATGATCCAGGTCTTGATCTCTTTGGTGCCGGCCACTTCGAAACTCAGCTCCAAGGAACCGTCCTTGAGCTTTTTGTTTTTCTGGCTCGCGTGCCAGCGGCGCTCCAGAAGATAGCGGGTCAGCGACTTGTGAAAGCGCACTTTTACCCGGACCGCCTCTTCCGTGAACATGCCGAAGCTGTGCGGAGATAATTTTGCAACGAGAAACCGACCGGGGCGGTGTCAGCGTTAGCAGTCTGATAGCCCGCGCAACGGGCTTATCGCGCGACATACGCTCCTCCGTGCTGACGGGGGTTCCGGTGCTGTCGAGAAAGCATCGAGGCGCCGGTGATCGTTGGCAAGATAGCGGTGGATTTTACCTCGCATCACCGCGATTCCGACAGACCTGCAAGAGAAAATAAAAAAGCGAACTGCGTCCTTGCCGCTGCGACTGGAGGGATCCAATCGCGCCGCGAAATTTCGCTTGGCACTGGGCCTGGCTCAGGTTTCTGGTCGGCGCGAAAGTCTTTAAACTATTTCGCCAGCGATCGGCTGTACTGCAGCACCGCCTTTTGCTCCGCCGCCGTGAGCTTTTTGCTCGGCGGCATCTTGCCCGCGCCTTCAACGATAATCTTGAGCAACGCTTCGTCCGATTTTTCCTTGGTTTCCTTGCCGACGATGTTGAGCCCTTTTTCGCCCAATACTTTGGCCAACGCCATGTTGCCTTTTCCATCCGCGCCATGGCAACTGGCGCAGTTCTTCTCGTAGGCTGTTTTACCGACATCGGCGTCGGCTGCCAGGGCCGAGGTGATCGGCCACGCGAGAGCGAGAATAACGGCAATCGTCATTGGCTTTTTTGTCAATTTCACGGAGTCCTCCCGAGCGGATATTTGCTTCCCCTGACCGTTTACAATCTAGGCGAGCGGCTGTCAATCATCAGTCCGTTCGCGAGACGCGCAGCACGGCGGCGATTTTCGCTCTTCTTCTAAGGAACTTTAACCATGAGTTTGGACGATCCCTCTCCAAGGATACTAGCCGAATGGCCCACGGATTACTTTTGACTGGATAAATTGACGGCCATTCGGTATATGCTGGGAATCAGCGAAGAGTCGACGGAGCGGCGGGCTCCGTCATCGACAGGAAGGAAATGACCCTTGGCAAACTACGCGGTCGCTACCGTCATCATTTTGGGTATCGTTCTGATCGGCGTATTGCTGATTCGGCCTTCCCTGACCGTCGCGCAAGGAGGCAAGATCGTCGCCTTCATCGCGTTCTTTATCCTGCCGATCGTGGCGACCGTCCTGGGCGCCTCGATTCACCTGGAGAACTCGACGAAGACCCAATTTTGCCTTTCGTGCCACGTCATGGAGGGCCACGGAAGGAGCCTTTATATCGACGATCCAAGCTACCTTCCCGCCGCTCATTATCAAAACAACCGCATCCCGAAAGAGCAGGCCTGCTATACCTGTCACACCGATTACACCATGTTCGGCGACGTGAATGCCAAGATGCGCGGCCTGCAACATATCTACGTCTACTATTTTAAGCCGGAGCCGGAAAAACTCGCGCTTTATGAGCCGTTCCATAACCGGGAATGCCTACACTGCCACGCCAACGCCCGCTCCTTTGAAGAAACCTCGCCGCATACCGAAATGCGGGAACAGTTGGGCACCAATGGCATGTCTTGCTTGACCTGTCACTCCAAAGTTCATGACGTCGCCAATATCGATAAAACAAAAAAATGGAAAGGGCCGGGGGCGTGACCGAGAAAGAATCGCGCTTGCAGCGCAAACTAAAGATAGCCGCTTACTTGTTGATTGCCGGCCTGGCGGTTGAGGGAATCACGCTCCAATGGGCGCATCCGACAAGCTTTCTGCTTTTCATCATTCTCGGCGGCATTCTCGTCTTGGCGGGTGTCGCCGTATATTTGATCGAGATTCTCACCGCTTGACCGGCGACCGGCCGAAGACGGAGTACTCGCCGGCCATGTTCCGAAGATTTTAAGAACGTCGATTGGCAGTGTGATCGCCGTGTGCTACTTTGCCAGCGAGCGCACGTAATCCAGCACCTGTTTTTGCTCCTCTTTGGTGAGCTTGGAAGCCGGCATTTTCCCGGCGCCCTCGGCGATGACTTTCAGCAACTGATCGTCAGACTTTTTTTTGGTTTCATTGCCGACGATATTGAGTCCCTTATCGCCGAGGATGGCCGCCATTTTCGGATTGCCCTTGCCATCGGCGCCGTGACAGCCGGCGCATGATTTTTCGTACGGCGCTTTCCCGCCAGCATCGGCGGCAATCGCAGTCGATGCCGTTCCCGCCCAAATTAATAATCCAGCGATCGTCACGCTGATTTTGTGCCGCATCATTGGTCTCTCCTTCGCTGCTTGATGTTCTGCCTTCGAGTTTTCAACGCCGGCGATTTGTCGCATCCTGACCTTTCCAATGACCCGATGATCTTGACGGATCCAATGCCGTTGGATCACCGGACGGCATATAGTCCGCAGGCGTACAACCTATAGCAGTTAGACGCTGTGAACCGACAAATATTTCAGCATCGCTACGGGATTTTTGCTACGCGCGTAAATGACCGTGCAAAAATTGCGACCCACTCTCTCATTCCCAAATTTGCCAAACTGGACAACCTCATTGTGTCGGGCTCATCGTGTAGCCCAGATATGTCAGCACTGCGGAATAGACAAGCAGAGCGACGCCAAAAACCACCGGCAAACGGCTCCATTTGCCCATGGCGCCGCGGCGGTCCAAGAACGGCATGAAAACCAATACCATGCCGACCAAGCCGAATCCGAGCACACCCAGAAGCTCGCCCTCAATGCCGAGAACATAGGCCGGCAGCACTTTGAGCGTCTGAAACATCGGCATAAAATACCATTCCGGCTTGATGCCGGCCGGCGCCGGCTGAAAGGGATCGGCCTTCTTCCCCAGCTCGGCCGGGAAATAGGCGGCCAGAGCCGCGAGCACGCCGAGGGCGCACAGCCAACCGACCAGATCGCGCAGCAAAAAATTCGGGAAAAAAGGCATGGATCGCTTGTCCGCTCCTTTCCCATCCGCGCTGAGCGGCCGGCTCATGCCGTGCTTCTGCACCAGATAAAGATGGAGTCCGAGGATGACGGTCGCGATGGCCGGCAGGATCGCCACATGGATCCCGTAAAAGCGCGTGAGCGTCGCGCCGGTAACCTCTTCGCCGCCGCGCAAGAGCCGGCGCAGGAAGGGACCGATCACCGGGATAACGCTGGGAATCTCCGTGCCCACGCGAGTTGCGAAGTACGCCAGCTCGTTCCACGGCAACAGGTATCCGGTAAATCCAAACGCCAACGTCAAGGCCATGAGCACGCTGCCCGATAGCCAGGTCATTTCTCGCGGCCGGCGATAAGAACGAAGCATCAAGGCGCTGAAGAGATGAATGAACATGGCGAAGACCATCAGATTCGCCGACCATGAATGAATCGATCGAATCAACCAACCGAACTCGACTTCGGTCATGATGAACTGGATCGACTCGAAAGCTTCGGCGGCGCTGGGGCGATAATAAAGCAAGAGGAGAATGCCGGTGACGACTTGAATCATGAACAGGAAAAGCGTCATGCCGCCGAAATAATACCAATACGTGTGGCGGTGGAGCGGCACCTCCTTCTTCTTTACGACCTTGGCTAAATCGCTTAAGCCGATGCGCTCGTCAAGCCAGAGCCAAACTTTGCCGTTCTTCGGGTTTGGCATTTCCATTATTCAGCCCCGCTTGCTCACGACGATCTGGTCGCCCCTGACGTTCACGGTGTACTCTTCCAACGGTCTGGGCGGAGGCCCCTCGATATTTCGGCCGTTCAAGTCGAAATGGCCATTGTGGCAGGCGCACCAAATATGGCTGATATCCTCGCGGTACTGCACGATGCACGCCAGATGGGTGCAGCCGGCGGAGAAAGCCTTGAGCTCTCCGCCGGGGGTGCGGACGAGAATTCCCGGCAGGCTGCCAAAACGGAAAATCTGCCCGGAGTTGGGTTTCACCGCCTGCGGGTTGAGCGCGAGCGTCACCGTATGGGCGGTAGACTCTTCGACTTCGGGCGGGATGAGATAGCGGCTCAAGGGGTAAAACACCGCAACCGCAAAGGCGCCGGCGGTCGTGCTCAAGAACCAGTTGAGAAACTTTCGCCGCCCGTTATCGAGGGTTAAGGATGTATTTTGGTCAGCCATGCGTATAGATTTCCTCTTCGGCAGACTATGGCTTTCGTTCGATCTGGCGGATTTTAAGGATCAAACCGATTACGAGCGCGAAAATGATCAGCGCCGTAACCGCCAGACCCTTGCGCCGAAACTGCAATTCGTCCAACGCTTTGACGCCAAGGGCATAGGCTTTCTCGCTGACTTTCAATCCCGGCTCAATCTCCTTGTCAAGCAAGGCCTGGTCGAATCCATGGATCGCCGCCCGGGCTTTGATCAGCGCGGTCTGAGCTTCGTTCAGCTCGAACAGCGGCTGGCTCACTTCCATGCCGGCATGTTCGGCATCGTTGAGAACCGCAAGGGCTTTTTCATAGTTTGCCTTGAGGTTCTCGATGGATTTGAGCATGCCGGCGGCGAGCAGGTCGCCGGAAGAACCGGGAGGATGACAAGTCGCGCAGGCGGATTTTTCTCCGGCAGCGAGCATGGCGTCGCCGGTTTCAATGATCGCATGGTTGCCATGGCAGCTGGCGCAGCCCGGAATGCCCATTTGCACAAAAATCTTGCCGTGAAAACTCTTGTTCAACAATTCCCAGTTGACCGCGTGGCAGTTCCCGCAAACATGGATGACCGACGCCACTCCCGGCGGCGCGGCGCCGTGATTGCCATGACAATCGTTGCACGTCGGCGCCGACAGATCGCCTTTCCCGCTCAGCATTTTCCAATGCACGCTTTGCTTGTATTGATCGACCTGGTCCGTCGGGATCTTGTACGGCGCCATGTATTCCTTATTGGCGTGACAGGCGCCGCAAGTGTCGGCGACCCGGGTTGGATGGACCGAGGAGCGCGCGTCGTTGGCCGGCCGGATCGAATGGGATTGGTGGCAACTGGCGCAATTCGCGACCTTAGGGTCTTTCGCTTCCCGCAGGCGCTTGCCATGGATCGACGCGTAGTATTCGACCACTTGATCGACGCGCAGGTTCGGGTTGTACTGCCGCATAAACTCCGCGTCCGAATGGCAGCGTCCACAAACTTCGACCACTTGCGTCGGCGTGGGTTTCCCGATGTAGCCTTTTTTCGGGTCCATCGCTTCCAGGCCGGGGATCGTCCCATCGCCGCCGTGACAGGCGACGCAGCCGAAGCCTTTCGCCGCATGGATATCGGTTTTATAGATCTCGGCCGGCTTGGTCAGATGCTCCACACCGATCGCCAAGTGACAAACGGCGCAACTCTCGGACTCGGCTTGCGCCTCGACCGACACCGGCCATGCCCAGAACAGGAAAAGCGCGAGTGCAGGGCCGAGGGAACGAAAAATTTTCTTCATTGGCGGCGTCGGGTTAGTGCTTGCAGAAAAGCCACAACCTGCGCCATTTCATCGCCTTTAAGGATGGGCCAAGACAGATCTTCATCACGCATTTTTTGCTCCATGGCGGCTCCATGGTTCCACATCGCCGCAACCACATTGGCCGGCTCGTTCAAGCCGGGACTCTTAGCAAAATCCGGCGCCGCTCGTCCGCCTTTTCCCTCTATGGAATGACAGTCAAGACAGCCCTTTGCTTTGACAACCGCTTCACCCCGGCTCGGATCTCCCGGTGCGGCAAAGTAATCCAGCGAATTCAAATAACCAACGATAGCCGCCAACTCGTCCGTTTGCAGGCGCGGCACAGCTACGGCCCGCCGCTTCATCTCTCGCATCATAACCGGGCCTTTATTCCACATCGCCGCGGCAAATTCGTAAAGACTGGGGTAAATCTTTTTTCCGGCAAGCGCGGGCGCAACAGGCCCGCCTGCGCCCCTGATCCCGTGGCAATCGACACAACCTCGCGAAGCGAACAACCGCTCTCCGTCCTCGACGCGCCCTGGCAGCGCTTGAATGGGCTGATCACCCCTTGCCCGGGACACCGATTTCACATAAGCACTCAAATCTCTAAGCTCACTGCCGCTAAAAAGCGGCCGCCTGATGCCGCGCGCTTGCATGGCCGCGGCCATTGACGGTCCATGATTCCACATGGCGGCAGCGAGGAAAATCGGACCAAACTGGACCACCGAATCAAGACTCGGTCCGAATACGCCGCCCACCCTCTCGATTTGGTGGCAAACGACGCATTGTTTATCCGCGAATATTTTCCTTCCCGCCTGTGCGCTGCCAACAGGATCAAAATAATTGACCATGTCGAGAAACGCAATCAAATCGCCGGTCTCACGGGCGCTTAATTGCGGCGGCGGCCTTTTCAACGTCCGCATTTGCGCCGCCATTTCAGGAATATGGTTCCACATGGCGCTCGCCAGATCATAAAAAGTGCGCGCTTTAGCGACGCGCCCGAGGTCGGCGGCGATTTTGCCGCCGACGCCTTGCACCGCGTGGCACTGGGAGCAGCCCTTCGCGCCGAATACCCGCGAGCCGGCAAGGGGATCCTGAGAAGACAGCGCACTCGGTTGGGAAAAACTCGTTCCCGGAGAGAAGAGCAAGGTCACGATTCCGAGCGTCAGAATGACCAATTCTTGTGCGGCCCGCCTCATGGTCTTTCCCCTTTCAGCGACCAACACCGTTGTCGGCGTTTCCTTGCTGCACCTAAATCCCGGCATGACCAAGAGCTCACTGTTCCTTCTCTCTGATGTGTCGTATGGGAAAATAAGCTGCACTAGATCGGGCTGAATAGGTTCACCCCGATGCCGCGCGGAGCGCGGTGAGAGAAAAGACGCAGTTCATACCCCCCAGCAATGCCTCGCATGGCGCTATGCGTGGTCCCTGCTACAAGACAACGAAGAAAGCCTGTCACTCAAAACACAGCAACGAGTAACCGGTTCTAACTTGCCCGCAATCCTCACTCCTTAAAGGGAAAAAGCATCGCCCGCAAGCTATTTTTCCGGCAAGGTCTGGGAATAGGCCAAGACGTCTATGACCTGTTTTATGTCCCAGCCGAGAACCAACGCTGCGGGCATGGGAGGGTTGCTCCCTGGCTGTCCTACCCAAGTTTTGTGCAAGAACTCTTGAGGGTTGGCTTTGGCCACTGTGCCGACGTACTCGGGATCCTTCTCGGTTCCAAAATTCAATTTCTTGCCATCCGGCCCATGGCATGCCCCGCATATTGCGTACTGGGTCTTTCCACGTTCGACATCGCCCCCGATCGGCTTCTTCGTCTTATAGTCCACATATTTCATCGTATCCACCAACCCACCTTTGAGGAAGTTCGCTAGGTCAGCGATATCTCCGGCACGAAGAACGGAGGAAAAATTGTGCTGGGGATTGGCTGATCCTCTGAGGATAGCGGCCAACTCCTCAACATTTTTCTTTTGGGCTGCGGCCCATACTCCAGGGAATCCTGTGCGACGGGAACCAGTCGCGTATGCGCCGTCCTTGCCCTTGTAGTCCCAGCCGTGACATTCCTTACAGCGCCAGGTGACCGATCCCTTCCGTTTGTTGGTGCTTTGGAGAGCCCAAAGGGGTTGGTCGCTTTTGGGTTCGCTGGCGCCGGGAACTTCTCTCCACCACATGTCATATAACAAACCGCCGCGGGCGATGCTCTCGCGGTTTACCGGAGGCGAAACACCGGTAGCCCGGGTTGGCTCCGTCGATCCACAGCCCAAGACAAGCCAGGAGGTAAGAATAAGCAATAGGCCTAGACGAATCGCGTTTTCCATGGTTGTCCCCTTTCTCTCCAGCGTCACTGCGCCTTCAGATCAATACCGACCGCGAAAACAGTCTTTTGGTCCCCGACTGCCTGGTTGCTATTTTGCCGGCGGATTCGGCTCCTTTCGGACTGAAAGCAGATAGGCAACCAGATCCGCCATCTCGCCGCCTCGAAAGACCG
>CAZILB010000097.1:8408-15449 GCA_964539925.1 uncultured Syntrophobacter sp.
CGGACTGAAAGCAGATAGGCAACCAGATCCGCCATCTCGCCGCCTCGAAAGACCGGCCATTCAACGAACTGCTTGAGCATTGTTTCTTCCATCGTGGTCGCGTGGTTCCACATCTCGGTGACCACGTCCAGTTGAGTCTTGAGTTTATCGCTCTTGGCGAAATCGGCGCCCTGCGCCTCTCCTTTCTCCGGCGATAGATGGCATTGGCCGCAACGTTTCTCCTGAAACACCATGCGCCCCCGCTCGGCTACTCCGGGGGGGTCGATAAATTGAAGGAAATATAGGTAACCGATGATATCCGACATTTCTTCGGCGGTGAGCGACGATATGGGGAGACCGCGGCGCACCATGTCGGCCCACATCGCCGGCCCATGGTTCCACATGGCGCCGGCAATGGTCATGAGACTTCCTTTGATCAGCCTGCCGCGCAGGTTTGCGCGCTTTGGATCGCCTTGCAGGGTAACTGAGTGACATTCGATACAGCGCTTCTCGGCAAAAAGCTTTTCGCCGTTGCGCGGACTGCCGGGTCTGGCGTAGATTCTTTCCACACCCCCGCCAACGCTGCGAATGTAGGCCAGCAAATCGGCGATATCGTTCTTCTCGAAATTTGGCCGTGAAATTTTTAACTCTTCCATGACTCCGGCCATGGCCTTTCCCCGATTCCAAAGACCCACACTCAGATGGATAGGCGAGGCATATTTGCTGTAGTTGTCGAGCGCGGGGCCGTGCTTCCCTCCCTTGCCAGCCAACGCGTGGCAGGTTTGACACTGTTTCTCGCGAAAGAGGCGTTCACCGATCGCGGCATTTCCCGGCGCATCGAGAGAACCGATGTAGTACAAAAAGGAGAGCAGGCTCGCCATTTCCGGAGCCTTAAACACCGGGCGCACAGCATGCCGTTCTTCGAACAGATGAGCCATGCCCGGCGAGTGATTCCACATCACGCCGGCAATATCGAGCAGCGAACGCTTCAAGAGGCCCTGGCCGAGGTCGGGGCCGCCGACACCGCCGACGCCGCTGATCGCGTGGCAACGTAGACAGCCCTTATCGGTAAAAAGTTGACTGCCCTCAAAGGGATTGCCCGGCAAAATCGCTGCTCCCTCGACCGCCGCCTCGACCACCGTAACCGGTTCGCGCACGGACACGAACAACAGAGTCAAGGCAATGGTAAGCAGACTAGCCTTCACGTTTCCTCCCGTGCACTGCGACGCCCCAAAAGACGTAAAATACGACGCCGAGAAATACCAGAAAAATCGGTATCGCGACGATCGATATGCCGACGGACGCTTGAATGACGTCGTCCAGGCGCCAGGAAGCAATGATCAGACGAATGATCCATACAATGATTCCGCCGACGAGCAGAAAAGCGCCCCCCAGCCAGATCCATTGCAATATTTTAACTAATCGTTCTGATACTTCAGGCGGATGTTCCATAGCGTTCCTGCGCAAGCTGTTTACGTTCTTTCCTCCACCTCGCCGGGAAGGTAACTTCGAATTCTTTCCTCGACCTCTCTCACGCCGGTTTCGCGCCCCTCGCGAATTTCCCAGATCGAAATGATCGGAAAAAACTTGGTGAACAAAAGATAAAAAAGCCCGAATAGGCCGAAACTGCCGGCAGTCATGCCCAACTCCACCCAGGTGGGCCAGTAGAGGCCTTCGGGGAATGGCAGCCGGGGATGCGATAAGGTTGGCACGACGATAATAAAACGCTCAAGCCACATGCCAATGATAATGGCCAGCGAAGCGATCAGAACTTTGCCCACGGTGTGCTGCTTCAGGCTCGCCAGGAAGATGAGCGGCACCACGAAGTTGCATAGCACCATGGCCCAGAAAAACGGCCAGAAAGGTCCGCTGAACTTGGCCCAAAAAACCTTCATCTCCTCCGGTTCCGCGCCGTAATAGGCGGTGAGATATTCAGCGAAGGTAAAATAAAACCACAGCAGCGACATGATCAACAATAGCTGTCCCAGATAGCGGAAGTGAATCGGTTTGAGATAATAATGCAGCCCGTAAGCCTTGCGGAAAATGATCATCATTACGATCAGCGCGGCAATGCCGGAGAAAATCGCGCCGACCACGAAGTAGGGTCCGAAAATGGTCGAGTGCCACGCCGGCTGCAGAGTCATCGAGAAAACGAACGACACCACGGAGTGAACCGAGACGGCGATGGGAATGACCAAGACCGCCATGATGGCGATGGCGCGGTTGAGAACCCGTTGCTGATGCTCGGTCCCAGTCCAGCCCAGCGCCAACACACTGTAGAGCAACCTCCGTTTGCCGACGCGGTCGCGCAGGATGGCGATGTCGGGAATCATCGGCAGGTAAAGATAAGTTAGACTCGCGGTGAGATACGCGCTGATGCTGGTGGCGTCCCACAACAGCGGTGATTGATAACGGCCGTGCTGCAAAACATACAACACGCGATCGGGCCGGCCCAAGTCGACCAAGATTTGGCCGGCGCCGATAAAAATTACCATGCAAGTGATCACTTCCGCCATGCGCGTGATCGGGCGGCGCCACTCTGCTTGCGACAAGCGGAGTATCGCCGATATGAGCGTGCCGGCGTGACTGATACCGATGAAAAAGACGAAATTGATGACGTAAAACCCCCAAGCGACCGGTTGGTGCAGGCCGGTCACGCCCAGCCCCTGAGTGATTTGCACCGCGTAGGCGATCGCGCCCCACAAAATCAACGCGCTCAAGCACGCCACGGCCCAGTAGAACCCGCGCCCGGTGCGCTCGATCGGCGCAAACAAGACATCTTCGTGCGCGTCGCGGATCTCAGCCACCGCCTTCACCCTCCGTCAGATAAATCACCTTGGGCTTGGTGCCGAGCTCTTCATGAAGTTTGAAGGCCCGCGGGCTGCGCGCCAGCTGCGCCGCTTCGCTAGCGGGATCGGCCAGATCGCCGAAGACAATCGCCTTGGCGGGACAAGCTTCGGCGCAAGCGGGAACGTATTCCAACGGGTCGAACTCCCGTTTTTCCGCCAGAGCTCGCTCGCGCGCCTTCTGCAGCCGATGGTGGCAAAAGGTACACTTTTCCACTACGCCCCTTTCGCGCACGGAGACGTCGGGGTTTTGGCCCGGCGCCTCTTTTTGGTAGGTGTACCAATTAAAGTATTTCGCGTTGTAGGGACAAGCCGCCATGCAAAACCGGCACCCGATGCAGCGCGCATAGATTTGCGCCACGATTCCTTCGGGATTTCGGTAGGTCGCATAAACCGGACAAACCTTGATGCACGGCGGATCGTCGCATTGGAGACAGGGCCGGGGAATGAAGCGCGTTTTGCTGGCGTGATGCTCTTCGTCGGTCTCGGTCAGTACTTGCATCCAACTGATGACCCGGCCGCGCTTCGCCTCGCTCGCGCCCACGGCGGGAACGTTGTTCTCGGCCTTGCAGGCCATCACGCAGGCTTGGCAGCCGGTACAGCGATCCAAATCGATAACCATTCCCCACAATGCCACCTTATGCCCTCCTCACCCTGACTTGCGTGCTGTTGAGCACGCCAAAGCCGCGCAGCACATCCGGCTCGTTGGCGATCAAGTCGTTGGGATTTGGCCCGTCGCCGCCGAACAAAGGAATATCGATCACGTCGGCGGCTGTGCCGGAGTAAAGCTTGGCGCGCAGCTTCACTCGGCCTTTGGCCGATTCGACCCACACGAAGTCGTTATTCTCAATACCCAGCCCGGCGGCGGTCTGCGGGTGGATCTCCACCCAACCTTCCCACGAGGCGTGCAGGTGAACGGCCGGCTGTTCCAAGAGCCAGGGCTGATTGTGACCGCCGCCCATGGGACGGCTCATTAAACGATAGGTGTTGAGCCGCAGCGGAAAGTCTTCGACTTTGCCGGCGCTACGAATCGCCACCGCCGGCAGGTAAAGCAGGTCCTCCGCCTTGTCAGCGCCAAATTTGGCAAGCATGGCTATGCGCGCCTCGTCCGTTGCCGCGCTCTTATCAAGCAATTGCTTGAGCCTCGTCGAGTAGAATTCGAATTTTCTCGACGGCGTTTGCAGCAAAGCATGACGACTCACCGGCAGACCGGTCGGATCCCACCATGCACCCCGTTGCAGCAGGGCATTCCAAAAGGCATTGTAGTCCTGGAATTCAGGGAGCCAGTAACCCTGCCGTTCGAGAACCTTGCGTAGCGCTTCCTGCGCGGTGACGGAAACAACGTAGCCTCGGCGGGACTTGAAGAGTCCTTCTGCGCCGGCGCGGAGCAGTTCTTCAAAATTTTTCCACGGGAAATTTTTCGCCGCCGTACCGCCGAGGGTCTGCGCCATCTGCAAGACGACATCGGCGCTATTGCGCGAATCATGCAGTGCCTTCGAGGCGGGTTGCGCCACGCTGAAGCAAGTAAATCCCGCCAGGTGGTTGACCTGATCGTCCTGCCATCGCTCCAGGTAAGTCTGGTCGGGTAAAATGAGATCGGCCATAGCGCTCGACTCATCGAGAAAGGGCGAAAAACTGGTGATAAAGGGGATCTTTTTGAACGCCGCGGCAAACGCTTCCTTTGCCGGATGATTGGCGAGGGGGTTGGTGGCAAATAAGAACAAGGCGTTGACCGGATAGGGCGAGCCGCTGAGAATTCGCTCAGGCAAAAGCTGCGGCGCATCGGCAACCATCAAATAATTTTTTTCCCCCGCGCCGTCGACACGCGGCCGCGCCGCGCCTTGTTTCGCCACCGAGTCTTGCTCAAGCGCCGGCAGCGGAGCGAGTGGAACATCGCCCTGCGTCCCTAAACCACCGACGACTCCGATGTTTCCCACCAGCGCATTCAAGCTGTGAATCGCCATGCGGGTGTACATGTCGTCGGGACCGTAAGCGGGGCCGCGCTCGCCGATAACGATGGCGGGCTTGGCGGACGCGAGACCGCGGGCAATCTCTAAAATACTTTTCACCGGCACGCCCGTGGCAGCGGAAACCGTAAAAAGGCCGTAGTCCCGCAACACGAGATTCCTAAAACCGAGGTGCCGCTGTCCGGCGGCATCGACCCAATCTTCAAAACCGAAGCCGTACTGCTCGACAAACGCTTCGTCATAAAGCCCTTCGCGGATCATGGCGTTGGCAATGCCGAGCGCCAGAATCCCGTCGGTTCCGGGCATGATGGGAACCCAACGGTCGGCTTTAATCGCCGTTGGGGAGCGCCGTGGATCAACCTGAACCAATAATCCGCGCGGGCGATCGCTGCTCCGGCGCAAGCGCGCATACGCCTGCGACGCATGCACCGGGCCGATCCATGACTCCAGTAGACCTGCGCCAAACGAAAGAATGAACTGGGTCTCGGCTAGATCGTAGGCGAGCGGCGTCGTTACGCCTTGCATGAGCTGATGCGCCAGCGCCGGCTTCTCCGGCGCGAAGCAACGCAAGCGAATATAATTGGGTGTGCCATAGGCCTGTGCAAAGCGGCTCCACAGCGTATCCCGATAGCCGCGATACTGTCCGCCGAGAACCGCCAGCGTGTGTGAAAGCCCCTTGGTTCGCAAATCCACCAATCGCGCCGTAACCATGGACAACGCCTCGTCCCACCCAATGGAGCGGAATCTGCCGCGCTCGCCGGCACGAACCATCGGCCCTTTGATACGGTTGGGATCGTAGAGAAGCTGCAGCCCGCCAAAAGCCTTGGGACAGACCGTGCCGCGATTGATCGGATGCAGCGGATTTCCTGAGATCCCACAAACCTCGCCGTCCAGTGTGCGCGCCAACAAGCCGCACCCGCCCGGGCATTGCTGACAGATCGTGGGGACGATAATTTCTTCGGGTTGAGCCCATCGTTGCACGTCACCGGCAACCTGATCCACCGCGGCAATGCGGTTTCGCACCAATGCTGCCGCGCCGGCGGCACCGGTCAAGGTTTGAATGAATTGTCGTCGAGTAAACCGCATCGCGAGCCTCACCGATGGCAAACATTACAGTCGTTGACCAGCCGCTGGGACGACACATGGGCCGGGTCCATGACCTTGACCTGACGCGTGGCGGCTGATTTCGCTTTCAGATGACAGGCGATGCAATCGTCCATCGTCACCGTTCTAAGCGGTCGCGGCGGCGGACGATCGAGCGTTTCCATCGGCCCGTGGCAAGACTGGCAGTCGAGCTTGGCGATCGTGACGTGAACGCGATGGGAAAAAAACACATGCGCCGGCAGGCGCCACACCCGCCGCCAGGGAATTTCTTGCCCCTTCTCGCCATACGCCTTGAGTTTTTCTATCTCCGGGTTTGTCGAGTCGCTGCTCGCGTGACAAGCCAAACAAAGAACCGTGGCGGGCCCGCCCGCCGCGAGATCTTTCTCGGCGCGCTGATGGCAACCGGTGCAGGGAATGTTTTGTTCGATATGAGTCTTGTGCGGAAACTCGATGGGCTGCTTGACCCCCGACATGCCCCAATCGGCCCAGTAACCGAGCGCCAACACAGCAATGGCAATTGCAGATATTAAGATAGCTCGCTTCACTCTCGATCGTGCGGCGCCGTGGCCACCTTCACGCTCCTGACCTCACCGAGCGATTTCCCATTGGCAGAGCGCAAGCTACGTGCCACAAATGTTTTCTAATGTTTACACTGCAATGCCACGCGTCATTTCCTGTAAATAGGAAAAGAATGGATCAAAATCGCAGGGTTCGGAATGGCAAGCCGGGGCGATGGGACTCTTGTCTTAAAACTTCGTGCGATTCGCGGCCTTCGTGCTGAGTACTCCTCCGCACGAATCGCAGATGAAGCCAAAAAAAAAGCGCCTCCTCAGTTACCCGCTGAGAAGGCGCCATTGAAGACGGGCGACACCTTACTTGGGCGGCTTGTAAGGCGGATTGGCAAGACTACGAATGTACGCAACCATATCCCAGATATCTTGATCCGAGAGCTTCTTACTGGCAGCGGGCATGATCGGCGCTTTCTGCACCGCCTTGCCCCCGCCCTTGATAATGTCGAACAAGTACTTGTCTGTCAGAACGTTCATGATTTTGCCGTCGGTGTGATCTTGCGGCTTGGGGTTAAGCGCCGCGGCCGCCGCTCCATCCCCCTTGCCCGTTGCGCCATGGCAACCAACGCAGTTGGC
>CAZILB010000098.1:0-15059 GCA_964539925.1 uncultured Syntrophobacter sp.
TCAGCGTACATCCGGCGCATCGAGTCGTCTTCGTCCTCGAATTCGATCTGCTCGATGCCTTTTTCCTCTTTTTGCACCGCCGTGTTGGCGTGCAGCGCGACGAATTTGCAGGGCTGATTGCCGGTATTGTAGTGCTGGTGCCAGGTGCCGGCGGGCGGCGAGATGCAAGTGCCTTCGTGCCAGTCGTATCTCTGCGGTTTCTCCCCTTCGTTCCACATGAGCGTGTAGCCGGTAGAATCGAGGAGAAAGACATGGGCGCCGGGGCCATGCCGGTGCGCTTTCTTGTATCGCCCGACGGGAAATTGCGACACATGGGCGAGCATCGCGCTGCCGGACATATGGATGTACATGTTGCGCGTCCCCTTGCCGCGCTTTTCCCGCGGCACCAAGTTGATCTTGCGTATGTCGGGAATGAAGTTGGAATGGAGAATCCCGCCGTAGTATTCGGTGAAATATTTTCCTTCTTTGGTGAAAAACTCGGGATCGCCGGGGTCGAATCGGTCTTTGAACATGTACGGCGTGTTGTAGATAAACTCCGGATCGCGGAAAAGTTCGAAGGCCACCGGCTGGCTGGTGAGCGCGAAGTAGCGGCAGGGCTCGGTGCCGCTGGCGTTGAAGTGTTGAAACCAGGCGTTGAGGGGGATCGCAAAGGTGGAACCGCGCTCCCACTCGAAGGTTCGCTTCGCGCTGCCGTCGTACCAGATTGACGTGGCGCCGCGGCCGGCGGCGACGGTGACAATCTCCTCGTAAAGCTGGCGCTGCGGCTTGGTGCTCTTGCCGGGGTCGATCTCCGCAATATAGGCATCGGCGACCATCTGATCGGAAAAAGTGCAGATCGCCCCTTTGCAATCCTTGCGCTTCCAGTGGCCTAGCGGCTCGATGCGCACGTCCTGGACAAAGGCGCCGCCGATGATCGGCACCCCTTCGGACTCGATCCATTTTCTATACGGACTGTACTTGTCGAGCATGAACTGAACATAGGGATGGACTTCAAATTCTTTCACCGGTCCGGCCATGGTGCCCCACCTCCTTTTCAATTGTAAAGGAACGTTACTGCCCGGCTCCGATTGAAGTCAATCCCTGTTGCCTGCGGCGATAATTCCGCCCCCCTTATTGACAAGAAAATTTCACTGCGATAAATGAAACAAAAGTTTCATGACGGCCATCAAAGAGATCCTGACCAAGGTCAAATCACTCAACGGGGCGCAGCGCAGGCTCGGCAACTACCTGCAAAACGATAGCTCGGCCCTTTTGCTTTCCAACGTCAACGATCTCGCCCAGGCGGTGGGCGTCAGCAAGGCGACCGTCGTCCGTTTCGCGAAGACTCTGGGGTATGCCGGCTTCCCGGAATTCAAGCGCGACATGCAGAAGGAAATGCGCCGCAAGCTGCGCGCGGCCGACCGGATGAAGGAAACCTTCGCCGAGCTGGGCGATGATGAGAATATATTTGCCCGGCTGATCAAGCGCGACATCCAGTTGTTGCAGGAGACGCTGCGCGCGGCGTCGTTTACGGATTTTCAAAAAGCCGTGGAGGTCATTTTAGACGCGCGCAAGGTGTTTTTGATCGGTCTCAACGCCTCGACGGCGCTGGCCTATATTCTTTATTTTAGGCTGGTGCGGGTAAAAAAGGACGCCCATTGGATCTTTCTAACGGGCGGCACATCCCTCGTGGAGCAACTCGCCTTTATGGAACCGGGGGACGTTCTGATCGCCATCGATTTTTTGGAAGTGCCGCGCGAAGTCCAGACCGCCCTGCAGCACGCCAAGAAAGTCGGCGCGCCGATCCTCGGCATCACCGACTTTCCCAGCTCGCCGATCGCCAGGGCGGCCAACGTCTGTCTGTTCGCCAAGCGCGGGCTCCATTCCTCGGTCAACTCGTTGACTCCGGCTTTCTCGCTGGTGAATGCCCTGGCTATCGCCGTCGGCTGGGCGAAAAAGTCGGACTCGATCAAAGCGCTCACCGACCTCGACACGCTATTGGAAGAGCGCGGGCTGTAATTAACCGGGTCAATTAAAAAGGAGTAGAAATATGGCAACAAAACTAAAATTCGGCTTGCTGTTACCTCACTTCGGCGAATATGCTTCCGTGGAAAGATGCATTGAAGGGTCGAAGAAGGCCGAGGAATACGGTTTTGACTCGGTGTGGGTGCGGGATCACCTGGTCTTCGAACCCCATGGCATGGAAGGCCACGACAATTCCCACATCGAAGGTTTGTTGATGCTCGCGGCGATTTCGTCGGTGTGTAAAAAGCTCACACTGGGCACCGGCACGGTCATCTCGCACCGGCATCCAATCCACCTGGCTCAAGCGATGGCCGGCTTGAGTACCCTTTGCGACGGCAAGGTGATCATGGGGATCGGGCTCGGCACCTTCAAGCATGAATTCGAAGCCGCGGGGTTTAAAGGCAATACGCTTCAGGACCGGGCAGATCTCGCAAAGATCAACTCGGAGCTTTGCCGCAGACTATGGAAAGGCGAAAAGGTCACTTATAAAGATCGGTTTTTTGATTTCGCCGATGTAGAGCTCAAGCCGCAACCCAAAAATATGATTCCGATCTGGTACGGCGGCGGCACACCGGCTTCGTGCCGGCGCGCGGCGGAGTATTGCGACGGCTGGATGCCGGGGCGCATTCCGATGTTGACCTTTATCAAAATGGTCGGCTACCTGCGCGAGCAATACAAAGCCCAAGGACGGCCCATGGGCACTATCGGCGCGATTCCGATCGTCAGCATCGACAAGGATCTCGACACCGCTCTCGGCAAAGTCAACACGCCGGGCCTCATCAAGGAAGGCAACAACCCCAGCAAAAAGACCTGGGTCAACTACGGCAACTTCAAATCTTACGAAGATATTCGCGGCTTGCTTCTAGCCGGCAAGCCGGAAGATGTCGTCAAAGACACCAAGGAGTACGAAAAGAACGGCCTCGACCACATCGTTTACGATTTGCGCTTCCGCTACGCCGATTGGGACCAGCAGATCGATTACCTGGGCAAGGAAGTGCTGCCGGCGTTGAGGGCGTAAACTCCGTTCCAATCGTTCCAGACGTTCAAGTCGTTCAAAACGTTCCGAAGACCGGAATCGGATGAGTCGAACGGATTGAACGGCTTGAACCAGGTCTATTTTGGGGGTTTTATGCGTACCGAAAAAGTTAATTTCTATAGCGAGGGTATCAAGCTTGCCGGCGTGCTGTACTTGCCGGACACCGATCAAGGCAAACCATTTCCGGGCATCGTCCAGGGTCCGGGTTTCCTTGGTCTCAAGGACGCCAAGCATTACATCATGATGTTCGAAAAGCTCTGCGCCGCCGGCTATGCCTGCCTTTGCTTCGACTACCGCGGCTGGGGCGACAGCGACGGCGAGCAGCGCGGCTGGGTCATGCCGAAGTGGCAAGCCGAGGACATCCGCAGCGCGCTGAGTTACCTGGAAACTCGTCCGGAGATCGATGCCGACCGCCTGGCGACCTACGGCTCCGGCGGCACCGGCGGCGGCAATGCCGTCTATGTCGCCGCCATCGACTCCCGGGTCCAATGCTGCGTCAGCTATCTCGGCGTCAGCAGCGGCCGCGAGTGGCTGCACTCTATGCGCCGCGAGTATGAATGGGTCGATTATCTAAAAAGCATCGGGGAAGACCGCAAGCAGCGCGCCCTCACCGGCAAAGGCGCCATCGTCAGCGCGCGCGAGGGCGGCATCATGGTGCAAACCCCCGAGCGCCAGACGACGACGATCAAGAAAGACGTCGCCGACAAAATCCCCGACGCCATGCCGCTCGCCTGCGCCGAAGCGATCCTGGAATACAGCCCCATCGACGTGGTTCACAAGATCTCGCCGCGAGCCGCGCTTTTCATCGCCGTCGAAGGCGACGCCGTCACGCCGGAACAGCAATCCTTCGATCTTTACGAAAAAGCGGGCGAGCCGAAAAAACTGGTCCTGTACAAAAAAACCACTCACTACGGCATCTACAACGATTACTTCGACGATGTCGCGGCCAATGTCGTCGATTGGTACAATCGCCATCTCAAGTACAATAAAATTGAAATCACCGAAAAGAAGTAGGAGCAACTCATGAACAAGATTTCCTTCGGCGTCAGAGTGCCGAATTCCGGTCCGCTTTCGAGCATCGAAAACATCGTCCGTGCGACCAAGGCGGCCGAAGATATGAACTTCGACGCCATCTGGGTGCACGACCATGTGGTCTGGAGTACCGAGATGCACCGCCATCACATCTCCTCGGGCGCCTTCGAAGCGATCACCGATTCGCAGGAAGCCAATTTCTTCGAAGCGACGACCGTGTTGTCCTATCTCGCCGCGGAAACCAAAAAGATCGTTCTCGGCGTCGCCTGCTTGGTCATGCCTTGTCGAAACCCAATTTACGCCGCCAAACAGTATTCGACGTTGGATCATTTGGCCAAAGGGCGCCTGCTTGTCGGCGTGGGTCTCGGTTCCAAAGCAACCCGCGAATCCGACGAATTCGGCGTCTTCGGCGTGCCCTACGAGCGGCGCGGCGACCGCACCGATGAATACATCGAGGCGATGAAGGCGATCTGGACCCAGCCGCTCGCTTCGTACAAAGGCGATTTCATCGAGTTTAAGAACGCCGAAGTCTATCCGAAACCGTTCCAGCAACCTCACCCGCCGGTTTGGGTCGGCGGTTGGATGAAGCTCGCCGCCAAGCGCGCCGGTAAATACGGCGAAGGGTGGATTCCCGGCTGGCTCTCGCCCAAGGAAATGAAAGTCGGCTGCGATATTCTGGCGCAAACCGCCAGGGACAACGGCCGCGATCCGGCGAAAATCACCATCGCCGTGGAAAAACTCGCGACCATCGCCAAGACGCGCGAGGAGGGACTCAATCTGGCGATGCCGACGCTCAAGACCAGCAGCGAAAGCTACGAGCGCGATATCGACAGCATGCAGTTCGCCCTCGACCGTCATATCTTCGGCTCGGTAGACGACGTGCGCCGGCGCGTCGATGAATTCATCGAGAACGGCGTGCAGCACTTCGAGCTCAAAATTATCTATCCGACCATGGACAGCTTGAACCGGCAGATGGAGCTGTGGGCGGAGAACATTTTGCCGAGATACAACTAAAAAGATCGGAGTTTTCATCACTCCGATACTTCACCACTCCAGTGCTCCAACTATCCTATCGTTATTTATGAACCTTTCATTTCAACTCAACGGCAAACCCTGGCAGGTCGAGTGCGAGCCGCAGGAGACCCTCGCCGAAGTGCTGCGCAACACCCTTAACCTGAACGGCACCAAGGTTTCGTGCGAAGTGCAGGTCTGCGGCGCTTGCACCGTCTTGATCGACGGCGCGCCGGTAAGCGCCTGCACCTTTTTGGCCTACGAGGCGCGCGGCAAAAACGTCACCACCATCGAAGGCCTGGAAAAGCCCGACGGCACGCTCCATCCGTTGCAGCAGGCGTTTATCGATGAGTTCGCCTTTCAGTGCGGCTACTGCACGCCCGGCATGATCATGTCGGCCAAGGCGTTGCTCGACGAAAATCCCAAGCCGACCCGCGCCGAGATCATCCACCACATGGAGGGCAACATCTGCCGCTGCACGGGCTACGTGCCCATCATCGCGGCGATCCAGCGCGCCGCCGATAGGATGGCGAAGGAGTCGAAAAAGTGAGCGCCGAGAAGAAAACCGATTTTCACGTCGTCAATCATTCGCTGCCGCGCCGCGACGGCCGGGTCAAAGTCACCGGCAAAGCCCGATACGTCGCCGATTTGAAGCTCATCGGCATGGCCTACGCCAAAGTTTTGCGCAGCCCCTACGCCCACGCGAAGATTATCTCCATCGACAAGTCGCGCGCCGAAGCGCACCCGGGAGTCTATTGCGTTGTCACCGGCTACGATCTCGAGGGCATCAATCCCTACTACGGCCATGCGGTGAAGGACCACCCGCTGCTGGCCATCGACAAGGTCCGTTACGCCGGCGAGGCAGTCGCCGCGGTCGTCGCCGTCAATGAACGGGTCGCGTTCGAAGCTTTGGAGTTGATCGACGTCAAGTACGAAGAACTGACGGCTGTCTTCACGCCGCAGGAAGCCATGGCCAAAGACGCGCCGCTCCTGCACGAAAGGAAGTTCGAAGCGGGCGCGCTGCGCGGCTTCGAAGGCGAGGTGACCGCCGGCAAGGGCACGAATATCTGCCAGAGTCATAAAATTCAGTGGGGCGACGTCGAGAAAGCCTTCAAAGAAGCCGCCGCAATCGTCGAAGGCAACTATTATTTCCCGATGACCTATGCCTACGCGATGGAGCCCTACGTCGCGATCGCCGAGGTCGGCGACCAGGAAGTGACAATTTATTCCTCGGCGCAGCATCCGTTCATGGTGCGCCACGATCTGAAGTCGGTCTTCAACCTGCCGGTGAGCTCCGTGCGCCTGATCGTGCCCTTCGTCGGCGGCGGTTACGGCAGCAAGTCCTATACAAAGATCGAACCGCTGGTCGCCGCCTGCGCGTGGAAGGCGAAGCGGCCGGTCAAGCTTCAGCTCACGGTCGAAGAAGCGATGCTGACCACGCGCAGCGACGATGCCTACACCTGGATGCGGACGGCGGTCGATAAAAACGGCAAGATCATTGCCCGCCAGGCGAAGATCCTCATGAACACCGGCGCCTACGCCGAAAACAGCCCGCTGGTGGTGGAGAAATCGACCAACCGCTGCGTCGGCCCGTACGCCATCCCCAACGTATTGATTGAAAACTCGTCTTTTTACACCAATACCGTGCCCGCCAGCTCCTATCGCGGCTTTGGCTGTGCGCAGGTGACTTTGCCCGGCGAATCGCAGATCGACGAGCTGGCCGCCAAGATCGGCAAAGACCCTTTCGAGTTTCGCTTGGCCAACGCGGCCAAGCCGGGCGAGGAATTTTTTCCCGGCATGCGCCCTTTCGACGGCACGCTCAAAGAAGATCTGGAAACCGCCGCCAAAGCCGTCGGCTGGGGCAAACCGTTGCCGAAAGGCCATGGCCGAACCGTAGCCTGTTCCGGCAGCGACGCCGGCGCTTATCCGCTGACATCGACGGCGATTCGCGTGCACGCCGACGGTTCGGTGACGATCATGACCGGCAGCACCGAACTTGGCCAGGGCAGCCACACGGTTCTGCCTCAGATCGCGGCCGAAGAACTTGGCGTGCCCTTTGAGAAAGTTCGCGTCATTTCCGCCGACACTGCCATTACTCCCTACGACCGCTCCACCGGCGCGAGCCGCACGACGACGCTGATGGGCAGCGCCGTACTCGAGGCCAGCCGCGAGGCGATCCAGCAAATGGTCGTCATGGCTGCCGACGTGCTGAAAGTCAAAGCCGAACAGATCGAACTCGTTCGCGGCGGCGTGCGCTGCGGCGAGGCACAGCTGAACTGGTCGGAAGTGATCTGCAAGTTCTATGCTTTGCCGGACGGCGAAGTGATCGGCCGCGCCTATATCCGAAAGTCGGGAAAATTCGCCGCCCTGCCGGTTTTCTGGGAAGCGGCAGCCACCGGCGTGGAAATCTCGGTGGACGAGGAGACCGGAAAAATCACCATGGAAAAGCTCGCCACGGTCGGCGACGTAGGTCTGGCGATCAACCCGGCGCTCGCCGAAGGCCAGGATCTCGGCGCCGCGACCATGGGCATGGGCATCGGCCTTTTCGAAGAACTCGTCTACGAAGGTTCCCAGCTTGTCAACGGATCGATTCTCGACTACCGCTTACCGCGCTTCTCGGATTTACCGAAGGACGTCGAGCTTCATCTGGTGCAGAACCAGGACGGCGTCGGCCCCTTCGGAGCCAAGGGCGGCGGCGAAGCGTCGCTCAACTCCATGGCCGCCAACATTGCCAACGCCGTCGACCGCGCCGTCGGCGTACGCATCCGCCAAGCGCCGCTCACGCCGGAGCGCGTCTGGCGGGCACTGCAAGAAAAAAAGGCTCAAGGTTCAAAGGTTTAAAAGTTCAAGGCCCCCAGGATCCCGAACGTTGAACTTTGAACGCTTGAACCCTTGAACGAGAATTTTTTATGATGCCCTTGAGACGATTTACGATCCACCAACCGAAGACCGTCATCGAAGCCTCGCAGATGCTCGGTGAATTCGGCGACAAGGGCCGGCTCTATGCCGGCGGCACCGAGCTTTTGCTCGCGATGAAGCATGATCTCTTGCGCTACGAGCACCTGATCGACGTCAAGACGATTTCCAATCTCGATAAGATCGAGCTGAAAAACGGATCGCTCTTGATCGGCGGCACGGCGACACACCGCGCCATCGAACGCTCGGCACTGGTGAAGCAGCATTTGCCCGTGCTCGCCGAGATGGAAACCCATGTCGCCAACGTCCGCGTGCGCGTCAGCGGCACTCTGGGCGGCAACCTTTGCTTCGCCGAACCGCACTCCGACCCGGCGACACTGCTCAGCGCTCTCGGCGCCAAAGTCCATATCCAGGGAATATCCGGAAGCAGAACGACAGCGATCGACAAGTTTATCACCGGCGCCTACGAAACTTCGCTGGCAAACGATGAAGTTCTTGCCTCAGTTGAAATACCGGGGCTCGCGAAAAATCAACGCGCGGCTTATTTAAAATTTCAGCTCAAGGAGCGCCCGACGCTGGGCCTGGCGTTGGTGCTCGATATCGATGGCGACATGATCAAGAAGGGCACCGCCGTCGTCGGCAGCGTGAGCGCCGTGCCGACGCAAGCGGACAAAGCCAACGGCCTGCTCACCGGCGCGCGCTCGCAAGTCGAGAAGCAGCTCAACGAAGCCGCCGCAGCGCTGGCGCTGGCCGCCGATCCCGTCGACGACCTCGAAGGCGGCGCCGACTACAAACGCCATCTGATCAGCGTTTTTCTGAAACGGGCTTTTGTAAAGGCGCTGGCTTGAATCGAAGGTATGGCCATCAGGCCGTTATGTTTCGATCGATCTCAGAGCCTCGATCGGAATCGGTGGCGTATTTTGACACCTTTGCTTCCCCATTGGCCACCCTTCCTTAACTAATCCACCATCCCCGGTTCTCTTGCGCGGGTCCATCGGTCAACGTATCATCATTTCACTCCCACGCTGGTACTCCAAACGCTTTTTCCCGGAGGTGGTCACATGGACATTATCGGGGAATACGTTGGGCGGCTATTCTTGGAGCTGAGACCGATCATCGATTGGGCCCTAAGAAACTGGGCGATCACGCTGGTCGTGCTCGTCGCTCTTATTTTCTGGTCCACACGGCAGAAGCGGCTCCGGCGCCATCATCTTTAATCGTTCCCGCCGCATCGGTTTTTGGCCGCGCGCCATACCTTGACGGCCGGCGTTTTACTGCGTTAGTCTCCTTTGAAGTGTTTTCGCGCGAGCGCCTTCGAGCTTTTCAAACTGCAGGACGCAAGCGCTTTTACGGAGGAGACCTTGGCCGGGGAAAAAACCGTCAACGACATTACCTTTCGCATCCGCCATACCATGATGCCGGTGAGCGATCTCGACCGCAGCCTGGATTTTTACACCGGGCTGCTCGGCATGGACGTGCAGCGCATCCGTCCCAATCCCGACAAGAACGAGCGGGTGGGATACGTTGGATACGGCACGGAGGATGAGTATCCGGGCTTGGAGCTGATCGAAACCGGCGGCCCGGGCCTCACCAAAGAAATGCCTCGCTGGCACGGCCATGTCGCGTTATATGTCTCCGACCTCTACAAGCTGAGCGAAAGGCTTAAAGCCGCCGGAGTCAGATTTACCCTCGGGCCGCAGCCCAATCGACCGGGAAGCCAGGATCATGTGGCGTTCATACAGGACCCGGACGGTTACATTCTCGAACTCACCGAGCGCCACTCGAAGAGCGGTCCGCCGCTGAAGACAAGTTAGGCCCCGGCGTTCGGCTGTGGCGCCCAACGCCGCCCAGGAAAGAAACTATAGGAGCAACAAACAGAACGTTGAAAATACCTATTTTTTCCTTACCTGCGCTCCGATGTGGGCAACCTTAACATGGCGTCCGCGATCGCGCGCCAGCCAGCGTAACGCCTCACCTGAACAGGCGCGGCATCCGTCTGATTCCACGGGCAGTCGATTAATGCCACTGTCACCTTCATTGGGTCGGCCAAATATTCCGCCATCGGCAATGAGTCTTCCACCGCCCAACAAAACCGCCGTGCGGCCAATTCCCTCAGGCTGATGGCCATGGTCTTTTCGCTCCTAAACCGCGAGTATTTATCGACTACCGTAAAGGAACTGTACGGAATCCGGTGCGTTGCCAACCACTCAAGGGAAGGCTCATAGGACTCCGGAGGCCGGCCGGTCACGATCGCGATTTCGAATCCCTCTTGCTGCCATTTGTGAAGAGCCGGCAGCGCTCCTTCGACGGGTTCCATCCGCAATAGCTCTTCGGGCCGATGAACGATCCGGTAGAGATCGTCGCGCTCTTCCGCCCGCAGCCCGCAGGCATGACCGACGTCGAAATTCGTCAACTGCTCATATTCGATTCTTTTGCCGAACTCGCGCTCGACGACGACGAGAAAATGGCGCGCCGCCTGGCACAGCACGTCGTCCATGTCGACGTAAATGGGATTCGAAGCGGTTTTCATGGCCTATCGCCGCCGGAGACATCAGGGATTTCCAACTCGATTCTTCCCGTCGCCCCGTCGATGACCAAGCGTGAATTTCCCAAGAACATCCGCCCAAGGATGCCGATGACATCGGCACCATGTTCGCGATTCTTTTCCCGTAAAGACGGAACTCCGACGCATTCGATCACGGCGCAGTAGACAGTGCGCCGGCCCTCGGCATCGACCGCCGGCAGCGAGACCCTGCCGAGATATTGCTGCAGGCGCCCGAAGCCGTGAATGCCGTGAACCTCTCTCGCGCCTTGCAGCGTCAGCGAGAGCGCCTCGGCGATCTCAAGATCGATCATCGCACCATAGGCGCCGGTATCGATCAGAAACTCGCCGCGAATTTCGCGGTTTAGTTCGTCGCACTGTCGGCTCCACGCGCCAGGAATCAGCGGTCCGACCGAGTGTAGACGCGCGGCCGTGGACGCGACTTCCATGCGATAGCGCCAGTTTGCCATTCAACTTGTCTCTGTGAACCGTAGGGGCGGGTTTGAAACCCGCCCCTTGGGATTCCGGGCTACGATTTTTTGCCGACCCGCCGATGCTGAGCGGATTATTCTTTAGTGTCGCGAATCTTAATCCGCGTTGTCAGAACTTGGACACGAACCCGCTGCCGCGCACCAAATAGCGATACGGCTTGTCCTTCCACTTACCCGCGTAATTCACGCCGATTCGTGGCGCCGCCCGGAACTTTGGCAGCGGCTCGCCGCGATCCTCAACATAAAGAACCGGACCACTCAAACTGGCGCCGTTGAGCAAACGGTCGACGGCAAAAGCCTGACAGAGCTTACCCGGTCCGCTCGCGAGATTGCGGAGCGCGTGATTTTTCCTCCGTTCTTTCATCAGCTCGACGCCCTCCACCGGCTCCACCGCGCGAATCAGCACCGCCGCGGGATAGTCCTTCGCTTCGGTGACCAAGTTCAGCATATTGTAAAACCCGTAGATAAAATACACATAGGCATGTCCCGCCGGCCCGAACATCACCTCCGTCCGGGCCGTTCGTCCCTTCGACGCGTGACACGCCAGATCGTGCGGGCCGACGTAGGCCTCGGTCTCGACGATTCGTCCAATGGTCTTGCCTTCGGGATGCTCGCGCACCAGATACTTTCCCAAAAGCTGCTTGGCGACTTCGCTGGTAGCTTGTTCGTAAAAAGGGGGCGTGAGTTTCACGGGAAAGCGATCGTAAATGAATTTGTGGTCCGAAGTGTGATTCCTGACCATTGACGACTGCCATCAGTTATTTTTCGTGATTTCCTTCACCAAACTCCAATCGACCAGCTGGCTGAGCGGAATGTCTTTTGTGAGTTTGAGTCGTTCCTTGGTAAGCTGCACATCCAACTGGACACCTTTGTCGGAAATAACACCGTCGTCGGTGAAGGAATTGATCGACGCATCGTAGGCGCGAGCGGACTGCGCCGGGGTGATGCCGAGGTAGTCCGAAAGCATCTGCACCGTCTCGGCGCGGTGCTGTTTCATGAAACGGGTGCCGCGCACGGAAGCGCGGACGACTCGCCGCACTTGATCGCGTTGTTTTTGCAACTTTCTATCCATCACGGCGATGCCCGAAAGCGGCAGCTCGATCAAGTCGCCCAGGTAAACCAGTCGGCGAAACCCTTCATCCTCGGCCTTTACCGCAAAGGCGACGTCGATCGGGGTCGCATGTATGGCGCCTGCTCGCAGGGCGGCCAAGCGCGTCGGGCTTTCCCCAGTGACGATCATCGTAATGTCTTTCTCCGGCTCGAAGCCGAAATGGCGCACCGCCACCCGCGAGAGATAGTCCACCGTACCGGCGACGGAATCGACGCCGATAATTTTGTTTTTTAAATCCTTCGGCGCCTTGATCTCCGGTCGGGCGACCAAAACGTGAAGCGGCCGGTTGGCCAAGCCGACCACCGCTTTGATCGGCACGCCGGTCACCGCGGCGCGGAGCGCCGATCCCCAGGCGAGAAGATAATCGACATCCCCTGACATCAAGGCCTTGACGCCCAGGGCCGGCTGCATCTGGATCTTATCGATCTCCAGCCCTTCGCTCTTGAAGAATCCCTTGCGCATGGCGACCACCACGGGAAATTCGAAGAGCCCGCGGCTGGGGGTCGCCATTACTATGCGCTCCGCGCGCACTGACGCCGGCAGACTTAGGAGCAAAATCGCGAGCCATGCGAGAAGGCCATAGCCGAATCGAAAACGAAGCGATCGTAGCCGGGATTTCATGGCCGATACCGTTCTACTCAAGCCGCACATTTTTGCTGAAATCGTAATTCTTCGAGTATTCGCTTTCGTACTTGCCGACGATTTTATCGGCCCGTTCGCCGGCGAAGCATGTCTTCAAAAACGTCATCATCAAGCTCCAGGCGTCCTTCGCCGCCGCCTTGCGGTAGCGTCCCGGCATGGTGTCGTTGAGCCAGCCGTGCGGCGCTTCGGGATAGAGACGAATATGATAGCTCTTCTTTGCCTTTTCGAAGCCGTTGCGAAACCGCACCACGTCGTCGATCGAAATGATATGGTCAGCCTCGCCAAAGACGCCCAACACCGGGCAGCTCACCTGCGCGACCAGCTCTTCGATGGGCGTCGGCCTCAGTTCGTTAGCCTGCCACTCCCGACCGCCGACGGCGCCGTAAAGGACCACGGCGCCGGCCAGATCGTTGCGCTTGGCCCCAAGCAGCACCGGCTGGCGGCCCGTTTGACACACGCCGATGATCCCAACGCGAGCGGAATCGACTTGTTTGAGTTTCTGGAGATATTCCATGGCGCGGTTCAAGTCGGCGAGCGCGCCGTCATCAGTGAGATCGACCCGCACTTCGCCGCGCATCAACGCCTTGCGGTCGCCCGTGAAGCGGTGGAACAGATCGGGCGCCAACCCGACATAACCGGCTTGGGCCAGCTTGACCGTGAGATCCTTTGTATGTTGGTCGATGCCGTAACGCTCGTGTAGAAGGATCACCGCCGGCCGCTTGCCCTTGGCCTTCGGCAACGCCCGCACGGCGCCGATGCCGCCGAACTTGATCATCGTCGGTTTAATTCCAGTGGACTTCTTCGCGGCCATTGTCGCCTCCAGGTGAAATTTTTTTATACGGAACGCGCTCCCGCGGGATCGCGCCAAGCTTAGCCCCGCCTTTGCAACGTAGTCAAGCGGGTGTCGGCAAACTTGCCTCGCCGCTGTGGAAAAAGTATATTCCCGGCCATGAACCTCAGAGACGGATCGAATGTGGTCGCCGATCTCACGACGATCGGGCGCAAAAGCGGTGAACGGCGCACTGTGGAGCTGCGGCTTTTTTGTTTCCACGGCAATTTTTACGCCACCTCCAGCAGGGTCCAAGGCAAGCACTGGTGTCAGAACATGCTGAAGAACCCCTCCGTCGAAATTGGCGTCAAGGGCGAGAAACTATCGTGCACGGCGGCACAGGTGACGGACGAAGCTTTCAGAAAACAAATCCTGACGTTGCGCGATTCGCTGCCGCAGTTGGAGCGCGTGGTATTCGAGATCAGGCCGGAAATATAACATGGTCGTGATCGTGTTCGTGCATCAGGCGCAACACCTTCGGTGATCGACGCGCTGACGCACCCCGCGAAGCGTCGTTTCGCTTTCCTCTGCCATCTGTTATCGTTAGTCTAGCCGTGAAAAATTTGCGCTTATTACCGGCGAGCCTGCTCCTTGTGCTGCTTATGGTTCCGGTCGCGCCCGCTTATGCTCAAACGCGGGCGAAAGCCAAGATCGGCGCCACCCTCACGGTAGCGGACTCCGGAGCGTGGAAGCCCATCCAGCGCGGCCTCGAACATCGCAACGTCGCCCTGGAAAGATCCGAACCCAACTACACCCTGGAGCTCAAGCTGTTGAGGTTCGATAGCCGCCTGTTCGTGCCGCGAGTGATCCGCGCGGCTGATCTTTTGCTCAAAGCCGCCACAGCGAAGAGCTTCGCTGAAAAATTCCGCGCCGTCGCCGCGATCAACGCCAACTATTTCGACACCCAGGGGCGGCCCCTGGCCTATCTCAAGACCGCGACGAAGGAGATCAATCCGAACGTGTCCAAGCACGCGCTTTATACCGGCGTCTTCGGCGTCCGCGATTCGGCGCCGTTCGTGGTGCATCGCGACGATTTTCAACCCGCCGAGGCGACTGCGGCACTGCAATCCGGTCCGCTCTTACTGCACCGGGGCACGGCCGTCGAGGCCATGCCCGGCCTGGGGCGCTACGCGCGCCGGGCGGTGATCGGTATCGACACGGAATCTCGGATGATCGTCGCCGTCACCGAGGCGGTGATCGGCGGGCTCAGTTTTCCGGAGCTGCAAGAGTTATTCGGCGATCCCAGGTGGCAAATCCGGACCCCCGATCTGTTGAATCTCGACGGCGGCGGGTCGGCGCAGCTTTACGTTAAAGCGGGAAAGTTTGAAGATTGGCTGCCGGGAACCGTAGAAATCCCGGTCGCCATCGGTTTTTTTCTCAAGAGCCCCTGATCCGTTCGCGAGAGTAAGAAGAGAAAAGGGTTAACCACAAAAAACGCAAAGAAC
>CAZILB010000099.1:0-13474 GCA_964539925.1 uncultured Syntrophobacter sp.
TCCGCCGCCACGGCGATATAAACAATCTGGCTTGAGCGTCCAACCGATGTTGCTAAACTTGAATGGGCGTTATGAACCGGGCGAGCGAGAGACCCATATGAACAAGCCAGGGATATGTCTCATGACCCGCACCCTCGTTGCGGCGAGCTTTGCGCTGATGCTTTCGAACTGCGCCAGTCACAACGTCAAGATGATTCATCCTCAGAGCGGCGCCACCGCGGAATGCGGCGGGTCCGGTTACGGCATCGGCACCAGCTTCAGCGAGGGATTTGTCAGCGGCTGCATGCGGGCCTACGAAAACCGGGGATTTATCCGCGTGGAAAACCTGACGCCCGAACAACGGGCAGATTTAGAGCGCCGCGGCCTGTTGCCGAATCATTAGCAAGCAATCGGCAATTCGCCGCCATCAACCGCCGAGGGAAATCATCTCGATCTTTTTATGGCTCTTGGGATCGTAGTTGGCGGAATTCAAGGCCTGCAAGCGTTCGACCGAGTAGCGATCCGTCCGTTTTTGCCAGATCGATGCGAGAAACCCTTTCACTTCGTCGTCGGATGCGCCGCCGCGCAGCAACGCTTTGATGTCATGGCCCAGCTGGGAAAAAAGGCAGGTGACGATCTTGCCGTCGGCGGTGAGCCGTATCCGGGTACAACTTGAACAAAACGGCTCGGTCACCGAAGCGATCACGCCGATGTCGCCCTTGCCGTCGGCGAATTCGTAATCCACCGACGGCGCGCTGCCCTGATCGCGGCCAACTTCTCTCAGCGGGTAGCGCTCGCTGATTCTTTCGATAATTTCTTTTTTCGATACCAGCTTTTCGGACGTCCAGTTGTTCGCGTTGCCGACGTCCATGTATTCGATAAATCGCATGGCGAAACCATGTTCACGGGAAAACTCCACCAACGGCACGATGTCGTCGTCATTGACGCCGCGCTCGACCACGGCGTTGAGTTTGATCGGCGCCAGACCGGCGGCCTTGGCGGCGAAGATTCCTTCCAGAACTTTGCTTAGATCGCCGCGTTTGGTCATCTTCCGGAAACGGTCGGGGTCCAGACTATCGATACTGATGTTGACCCGCTTCAGGCCCGCACGCCTCAAAGCATCGATCTGGTTTGCCAACAACGCCCCGTTGGTCGTCAGACAAAGATCTTTCAGACCATCGATGGTCGAAAGCTTGGCGACCAGATGATCGAGATTTTGCCGAACCAGGGGCTCGCCGCCGGTCAGGCGGATTTTTTCCACCCCGAGTTGGACGAATAGCGCCGCGAGGCGGGCGAGCTCTTCGAACGTAAGAATTTCTCTCTTATCGATCCATTCGTACTCATCCAGCGGCATGCAGTAAGTGCAGCGGAAGTTGCACCGGTCGGTCACCGAAATGCGCAGGTCTTTAATCGGTCGGTTATGCCTGTCGAGCTCCATCAGAGTTACTATGCAACAATGGCCGGAGCGGCGCAAGTCGGCTAATTTCCGGCTAAAATCTCAGCTTTGCGGCTTTGGACCGATCTGATATTCTAGCTCGGACATGAGTCTCAGACAGCAACAGGTAGCGGTTTTTTGCGCTACTGTGGTGGTTATTTTCGGCATTCTCGGCGCCGGCATCTGGCTGATCGCCCAGCGGCTGACCACCGAAGCGACGCTCCAGACCGCGCTCCTGATGGCGCGCCAGGTGGAGATCGCTCTGGCCGACAGCTTGCGCGAGCGCTCCATCGTCGTCGGACCGAGGCAACCGCAGCGTTCGCCGGAGTCTTTTTGGGATTTTCTCGGCAATCTCTTGCCCAACAACCCTGGGCGCCGGTCGGCTGCCGCTCCGCTGCGCTACACGCCGCCGCGCCACACCGAAGTCCGAGGCTTGATGCAAGCCTTTATCGACCGCAGTGCCAGCATCGCCGCCATGTGGGTCGTCAATGCCGACGGCAACCTGCTTTACACCTCGGTGGAAGGGGCCGGAGAGAAGACGCCGGCCGGCGAGGAGCTGATGGAACGCCTGCGGCATGGCGAGACGATCATCAATGCCCGTCGGCAGGGCAGCATCGACTACTACGACGTGTGGGTCCCGTTGCAGATGCCGGCAAACGTGCGCAGCCCCGGTGGTTTGAGACTCTGGATCGATCCGGCCGACTGGACCGGTCTGCTCTCCGGACTGTGGCGCCAGCTCACGCTGCTGTTTGTCCTCGGCGCCGGCGTGGCTTTGCTCAGCGCCTTTCTGACCACCGCGCTTTACACCCGCCGTTTCCGTCTGATCAGCGAGACTCTGCGCCAGGCCGAAGCCGGGACCTATGCCAACCGACCGGCATACGCCAGCCGCGACGAAGTGGGCGCCAGCTTGGACTTGATCGACCGCCTGGTCATGAAGCAGCGTAGAACTGCCGGCGCGCCCGCACCGGTGCAGAAACTGGCCATTGCGGCGCGCACCCTGGCGCACGAAGTAAAAACGCCGCTCAATGCCCTGGCGATCCATTTGGAAGTTTTGCGCGGCAACGCGGCCGCAGAAAGCGACCACGAGAAGCAAAGTGAACGTTCCATCGCCGCTTTGGAATCGAGCGTCCGCCAGGTGGACCGGCTGGTGCGCGAATTTACCGATTACTCCGCCCCGGTGACCATGGAAAAAAAGCCCATCGACGTGGCCGGGGTGTTGAACGCGAGTCTGGATGCTGCCGGCTCACTATGCGCCGGGAAAAACATTCAGCTGTCGAAGCAACTGGCTGAGGGGCCCTGGGAGATTCAGGGCGATGAAACGCGGCTGCGCCAAACCTTTGATAATCTTCTGCGTAACGCCATGGAAGCTCAGCCCGGCGGCGGCGAGATTCGAGTCTCAGCGGTTATGAAAGGCGGCGAACTGATCGTCGATATCAGCGACGCCGGTCCGGGGGTGCCGCCGGAGCGGCGCGCGGAGATTTTTGAGTTCGGCAAGACGACGAAAGCCGGCGGCAGCGGCATCGGTTTACCGCTGAGCCAACTGATCGTGGAAGCCCATGGTGGGTCATTGGTTTATCAGGATCGCAACGGCAACGGCCGCGGCGCGACTTTTCGCGTGACCCTGCCCTTGGAGGCAATTTTTTAAATGGCTCGACCGCTGCCCACCGTGCTGGTCGTCGACGATGACGACGCCACTCGCCAAGGCTTGACGGTTTTGCTCGAAGGCTGGGGCTACAAGGTGTCGGAAGCGGCAAATGGCAAGGCGGCGCTGACGGCCTGCGACCAAGAGCTGCCCCACGCCATCGTCACCGATTTGATGATGCCGGGCATGAGCGGATTGGAGTTCGTCGCCGCGCTCGGCGATCGAGCCCAAAGAATCGCGATCGTTTTTGTGACCGGGCAAGCCACGGTCGATACCGCCGTGCAGGCGATCAAGCTCGGGGCCTACGACTATCTCCCCAAACCGCTCGAGCCGCAGCGCCTGCGCGAGGTGGTGCAAAAAGGTTTGAAACAAGTGGCTCTGGCGCGCGAGGCCGGCGCGCTCCGTCAGCGGCTCGAATCGCCGCTCGGTTCTTACGGTGGTTTGATCGGCAAATCGGCCCCCATGCGCCGCCTTTATCAGGAGATCGCCAAGATCGCCGCCACCGACCCCCCCGTGCTGGTGAGCGGCGAGAGCGGCACGGGCAAGGAGCTGGTGGCGCAAACTCTGCACGATCTCTCGCCTCGGCGCGAGGCGAATTTTCTCGCGCTCAATTGCGCGGCGATCTCGCCGACGCTGATGGAAAGCGAGCTCTTCGGCCATGAGAAGGGCGCCTTTACCAGCGCCGTCGAACGCCACCGCGGTTGTTTTGAGCAGGCCGACGGCGGCACGCTGTTCCTCGACGAGATTACCGAGTTGGCGCCGGAAGTTCAGCCCAAATTTCTGCGCGTCCTCGAAGAGGGGCAGATTCGGCGCATCGGCGGCAGTAAGAATATTCCGATATCGGTGCGGGTGGTCGCGGCTACCAACCGCGAACCGACGGCCGCAGTTAAAGAAGGAAAACTGCGGCAGGATCTTTTCTACCGCTTGAACGTCTTTCACCTGCAATTGCCGTCGCTGCGCGAGCGCGGCGACGACATCACGCTTTTGGCCGGCTATTTTCTCGAATCGTTCGCCGCCAAATATCAACGCAAGGCGCTGCCGTGGTCCGGCGATTTCGCCACCGCGCTGCTGGCGCACCCCTGGACTGGCAATGTGCGCGAGCTGCGCAACGCGATGGAACGGCTGACCGTGCTTTGCCCCGGTGAGAATTTGCGCGCCCAGGACTTTCAACAATTTTGCCTCACTGCTGTCGTCGACGAGCCCGCTGAACGTGGGCCCATATCTCTCGCCGAAGCCGAGCGCCAAGCCATCGAGCGCGCGCTGGCGGCCACCGGCGGCAACAAGACCCAGGCGGCGCAGATTTTGGGCATCACGCCGAAGACGCTCAACGCCAAACTGGCGCTCTACTCGAAAGCGTAAATTTTTCCTGCAGCCATACATTTCTTCCCCTCCGAGGGCATCGACGGCGATGCTATGCCCGCTATTTATTTCTCTTCAGTAATTGGCATGTCCGTTGCGACAAATGCCATCGTGACAATCGAAAGACCGAGCGAAAGCGAAGGCACACCGAGATGAAATGGACGAAACTACGGCCGCTGTTTTTCATGCCGCTGGCAGCGCTCGTTATCATTGGTCTTGTGTCCGAGGTCGATGCGTCCCGGCGGCCGCGCGCCCCGAGCGCCGATGGCTACAGCCAGGGCGAACGGCAGACCGAGCGTTTACGCCGCGTCATGCTGCCGCTGTTGCGCGTCGCCAATCAAAAAATTCCGCTCGATGAGGTCAGCATCACCATCGTCGACGATCCCGCGCTCAACGCTGGGGCCGGCGGCAACGGCCGCTATTATGTGACCACCGGGCTCTTGAACCGCGCGAACGACGACCAATTGCGCGGCGTGCTGGCGCACGAGATCGCGCACGAAGATCTCCACCATCCGGCCAAAGCGCAGGTGATCGGCGTGGGAATCAGCCTGGGCGCAGCGCTGCTAGAACAGTTCTTTCCCTCGGCCGGCGCGGTCGCCCCGATCGCCGGCACCGCAATCAGCGCCAGTTACACCCGGCCGATGGAGCTGGCAGCCGACCGCCACGCGGTCACGCTGCTTGAGCGCGCCGGTTATTCGCCTGGGATCATGGCCGAAACTCTCGCCTGGCTTATGCGTGAGCAGGGCGACACCGGGAGCGGTTTGCTCGCGACCCATCCAGCCACTTCCGAGCGTATCAACGCGCTGCAGAGTTTGCGCTAAACTGGCAAGCCTTGCTCGAATCCGCAGGCCACCCGGCGGATCGGCTAAACCCGTAATCTCTCCTGTCAGGGCAAACTTTTTTACCCGACTATAGTTTGTTTGAATTACGCTAACTAACTAAATTTACGTTGTTTTACGTTGGCACCGAGGTTGCTCAATGAAATTGCCGAGGGACGCTGGCAGAAACAACAAAGCCCTGGAAAGGAGCGGAATTATGCAGCCAAGCAATTTTGTGGCGATCATGGCAATCCTCAATGCCATGGTGGAACGCTTTAAGGACGATGCCGTGAAGGCCAATCTCGCGATGTTGAGCCAACCTTTCGGCACGAACATAGCGTCGAACGAAAAGATCCACTAGCTCGGGGCGTGCCATGAGCGGGATGGGTTTCATTGCGGTCCCCGGCATAGTGATTGCTCTCGTCGTGGGCCTGGCGAGTCCATCGGTCGGTGCCGCTCCGGACAAAAAATCAGCCGGGCAGCGTAGCGACCAAACCCGCGGGCAAGTTAAGGAAAAGGGCAAAGGTAGCCACGCCGAATGGTTTGCCGACCCGGAGCGTGGCTGGGTGCGTTCTGATGAACGTTTTGACAGCCGGGGTCAACGGCGCGGGCCAACAGGCAAACCGAAAACCAGGAAATTTGAGGAGAAAATCAAGCAATAAAGGCAATGGGCGAATGCCAAGGAGGATGACCATGTCATTTGAAAAGAAACTTGCTCAATTCACCGGAATCTCGGTTCTTTCGGCAAGTCTACTACTTGCCGGCTGTGCCGGCGGACCGCTCACCACACGCGAGAAGGGCGCCGGCATTGGCGCGCTCGGCGGAGCCGCTGCCGGCGGCCTGATCGGGGCGGCGGTGGGGCGTCCGGGCACCGGCGCAGCTGTCGGCGGTGCGCTTGGCTTGGGCGCGGGTGCGTTGGTCGGCGATCAGTTGCAGGGCCATGAAAACACCAACTACCAGCAGCAGCAGCAAATTAACCGCAACCAGGCCGAGATCGAGCGAAACCGCCAGGAAATGCAACGCTTGCAGCGCCAGAGTAACGAGTACTAAATGATTTCTTAGACGCGGTCTTATGAAAACGGGGTGAATTTGACCGCGCGTAAAATTCCGATGAACCGGCGGCGGCGCAATGCTTGCCCGCGCCGCCGCCGGCAACTCTCACCCCTCTCTGTAAAAATCGCGGATTGTTTGCATTCGCATCAACCGTCCTTTGCCATTGACACCGCGTTGGTCCTCCTAATAAGCTTCGGCTCGTCGACTCGTTGAGCGCAGACCTTTGTCACACAAGGAGGACCCATCGTGAAAACTATTGACGCCGACGGCCACATTGTCGAAAGGGATGCGGACATAAGACCGCGCCTGCCCGAACCGTTCTCAAAACGGACCGGCAACTTGCTGCCATCCGATGGCATGGACACCAACATGGGCGGCTTACTGGGCGGACTGGAGAGGAACGACCTTCAGACCAGGCTGCGGGACATGGATACCGAAGGGATCGATGTCTCGGTACTGTTTCCGACCAGCAGCTTTGCCGTAAACAGCATGGTGGAGCGCGAGTACGCGGTCGCCTATGCCCGCGCCTACAATGATTTTATCGCCGAAGTGTGCCGCCAGAGCCCGCGCTTGAAAGGCGTCGCCTTGGTGCCGCTGCAAGATCCGAAAGCGGCGGTGGCGGAAGCGAACCGAGCCGTCGCCAAGCTCGGCCTGGCATCCATTGCGGTTGCGACGCAAGGCATGAAAGAACATCTCGGCTCGCAAACCTTCTGGCCGCTTTACGAGGAAATGGAACGGCTCAACGCGCCCCTGTGCGTGCACAACCGGCGCGAAGGTCCGGCCGGCGAGATTCGCTTCGACAGTTTTATCTTCATGCATACCATCGGCCGGCCGGTGGAGACTTTCATCCAGTTTGCCGGACTGATGTACGGCGGCGTTGCCGAGCGCTTTCCCAAGCTGCGCATCGCGTTTCTCGAATGCGGCGTCGGCTGGGTGCCCTACTGGATGGAGCGCATGGACGAAGAGTGGGAGAAGCGCGGCAAGGTCGAAGCGCCGCTTTGTAAAAACAAACCGAGCGAATACATCAAACGCGGCAACTGGTTTTTCGCGATGGAGCCCGAAGAAGAGACGCTGCCCTACGTGGTCGAACGGATCGGCAACGACAAGATCGTCTTTGCGTCGGACTATCCGCACTGGGACGGCATGTTTCCTCACGTGACCGCCACGATCCGCGGCCGCAAGGACATCTCGGAACAAACCAAAGCCCGGGTATTGGGGGAAAACGCCAAGCGCTTTTACGGCTGGCAGTAAACGTCGCCGAATATTTTTTCCGCCTCGCGTTCGCCAGTCGGGTGATCGAAGCGAGCCCGGCTTTGGCCTTAATTGGAAAAGGAGTCCCCAGTGCGCGTCATCGATGCCGACGGTCATGTCGAAGAGAACCCGATTACTTTTAGCGATAAGTATTTCGAGCCGGCGTTTCGCGCCTATCGCCCCCAGGTCGTTCCCGGCAGCGAGGACGGTCTGGCCTATTGGATGATCGACGAGCAGCTCTTTCCGCGCCGTGTCGGACGCGGCTGCAATAACCTTGGCACACCGACAAGTTATCAGGGCAAACCGGTGCGCCACGCGCAGCGCAAGCCCGATACCGTGGGCAGTATGGAACTGACCAATTTAAACGAGCGGCTGAAGATCATGGACGAAGAGGGCATCTGGATCCAGGTTCTTTACCCGACGCTCTTTCTCGCCTATCCGCTGAGCTGCAATCCGGCCTACGCAAGCGCCATGTGCGACGCGTACAATCGCTGGCTCGGCGATATTCTCTCCGGCCAGGAGCGGCTCAAGTGGGTTGGCGTGGTCAATCTCGACGAGGTCTCGGCAGCCGTCCGACAAGTCAAAGAAGCAAAAAAGCTCGGCGCCGTGGGCATGATGATCTTGGGTACGGCGGGAGATCGATTGCTCGACGATCCGAGCCTGTTGCCGTTTTACGAAGCGGTGGCGGAAGCCGAGCTCCCGCTCGCGGTCCACGTCGGCTGGGCCTGTCCGGCAATCAATAATTTATACACGCATATCTATCCTTCCGGCGTCATCGCCTTTTCCATGCCGGTGTTGATGGGGCTGGTGTCGATGATGAGCGGCGGCATTTTCGACCGTTTTCCCAGCCTGCGGGTGGTCTTTCTCGAAGCCGGCTGTCTCTGGGTTCACTTTATCCTCGAACGCTTGCACCACCGCTATCAACATTCCGGCAAGAACCTGGCGAACGTGGTATCGCGAACCGCGCCGATTCAGAAGCTCGCGCCCGTGGACTACGTCAAGCAGGGCAATCTCTACTTCAGCGCGGAAGTCGAAGATGCCCTGTTGCCCCAAGTCCTCGATCTGGTGGGCGAGGGCCAGATCTTGTTTGGCTCGGATATGCCGCACGGCGACCGCGAACGCTTCGCCGCGAAGATGCTGCAGGACCGCAAAGACATCAGCGAGGCGGCGAAAGCGAGCATTCTCGAAACCAATCCAACGCGGTTTTACAACTTGTCCGGCTCATAACCCGGTTTTTTCTGCTCCATTTACCATTTCGACACCTTCGCCTCGGAACGGTGTCGTGATGTCATCCTGAGGCGAGCGCCGAAGGATCTGCTCTTGTACCTTATTGAGCGACAAGATTCTTCACTGCGTTCAGAGTGACAACCGTGGGCCTTCAAGCTGTGGCGAGACCGTCTTGCTCGAGAGAAACCCGGGTGGGCATTCAGCGAATCTCAAACAGCAGCACCTTGTGCTGGTGAAAAAAACTGCCTTTGACCACGTCAACCTGGTCGGGTGTCCATCCTTCGATCGGATAATCATGCGCCACCACCCGCGCGCCGGGCTTGAGCTGCTTCTCCAAGATCGGCCGCAGCTTGGCGTTGAATTCCGGCAGCATATAAAGCGTCACCACCGTCGCCGGCGAGATATCGACCGTGAAAGCATCCTGGGCGCGAAACTCGACCAGGTGATCGACTTTCTCGCGAAACGCGTTGTTGCGCGCCTTGAGCACCAGGTCCTGGTCGATTTCGATGCCGACGCCGCGCACGCCGTATTTTTTCGCTGCGCGGATGACGATCGCGCCGTCGCCGCTGCCGATGTCATAGACCACGTCTCCGGGTTTCACTCGCGCCATTACCAGCATGCGGTCGATGACCTCCGGCGTCGAGGCGACGAACGGAACCTCGCCATCGGTCCAGACTGCGACGGCGGAGCCGCAGCCGCTGGCAAGAATCAGGATAAAAGCCAAAAATAATCGATTTACGGAATTTTTTCTTCGCATGTCCTTCTTAATAGGGGATGAGGTTCGTCGTCGTCAACAATAGGGGGTTACTTTGCGGCTTGACATTGCCGTCGCTTTGCTATGAACATCCGGCTTAAGCCAAACGAGCAAAGGAGAAACCCTATGGCCACCTGGGACGATATCCTCACGCCGCGGGACAAGGAAGTCTTCGCCCTATCGGGTTACGGCAAGCGCGCCGGCTTCGGCCAGCGTCCGGCAATTCTCGTGATCGACGTTAACTATAATTTTGTCGGCGACAAACCGGAGCCGATCCTCGATTCGGTGAAACGTTTCCGCAATAGCTGCGGCGCCGAAGGCTGGGAAGGGGTGCATCACATCCGCGAGCTGCTCGCCGAAGGGCGCAAAAAGCACCTGCCGATTTTTTACACCACCGGGCACGACGACCGGGCCAACGCGGTCGCCTTCGGGCGCTGGCAAGCCAAGAACAGCCGCTCGACGGAAGACATGAGCGGGACCTGGGACAAGGGCAATGAGATCGTCGGGGAAATCGCGCCCCAGCCGGGCGACATCGTCGTGCGCAAGCAGAAGCCGAGCGCTTTTTTCGGCACGCCGCTGATGAGCATGCTGAACGAAGTCCACGCCGACAGCGTCCTGGTCACAGGCACGACCACCAGCGGCTGCGTGCGCGCCAGCGTCATCGACGCCTTTTCCTACAACATGAAGGTTTCCGTGGTGGAGGAGTGCGTCTTCGACCGCGGCCAGGCCTCGCACAAGATCAACCTCTTCGACATGGCGATGAAATACGCCGACGTGATTTCGCTCAAGGAGACCGTCGACTATATCCGCGGCCTGCCCGACAACCTCTACGCGCCGGCGCTGTAAAATGAAGGGTTCCGCCTCCATCGACACTGCGCCGCGAAGAATCCGGGCTAAGTAGCCGGCGGACGAGCAAGCGATCCAGATTTTTACACCGTCAGTAGCTCCACGTCTCATGCGCCAGCGGCGCCGCATTGAGTTCCGCACGCCTGGCCTTCCATTGGGGGAGGAACTCGTTCATCAGTGTGTTGAACCGGTCACCGTGGTGCCTTTCAACCAGGTGGACCAGCTCATGGACGATGATGTATTCGAGGCATGGCACCGGCTTTTTTGCCAGTTCGAGGTTGAGCCAGATGCGGCAAGCATCTGCGTTGCAAGCGCCCCACTTGGTTTTCATCTTTTTGATGGCCCACTGTTTTGCTTCTACGCCGACCACCCTCTGCCATTTCTCGACCATTGGCGGGATCAACTCCTTGAGCTGCCGGCGATACCAACGATGTAAAATTCGTTCGCGCTCGGAAGCCGTAAGTTCCGGCCGCACGTGCAATTCCAACTTGGCACTATTGCGCACGATCACCTTTGCTGGTCCGGCGCGCTGCACGACTCGCAGCCGGTAGCGCTGCCCCAGAAAGTAATGGCTTTCGCCGCTCACCATCTCGCGCTGCGACTGGCGCGACTGGGCGTCGAATCTTGCCCGCTGCCGTTTGATCCAGCCGAGCTTGCTGATCACCGCTCGTCTTACAGCATCATCGTTAACTCGGAGGGGTGTGGCGACTCCGACTCGGCCGTTGGGCGGATAGACGCCCAGGTGCAAGTTCTTGATGTTTTTGCGGACGATCTCGACCGCCAAACCGTTGACGGATATGCGGGACTGCTCAGTACTCATGTTGGTTTTTCACGAGTTCGAGGATTCTTTCGGCTTCGTCGTCCATGGGGTTGCCGGGCTTGCCGCGGTACGAGTCCGGTTCCTCCGCACCTAATCCGCTGCTCTCCCCGGTTTTAGCGAGACGATAAGTTTCAAGAGCGTTTTTGATGGCGAACCTGACCTTCTTGACTTTAAACAGGTTGCCGCGCCAGTCGTCCTGCTTATTTCCCAGAACCGCGTCGTGAATGGCCAGCGCCAACACTTCGTTTCGGTCGAGGTTGTCGTAGAGCGCCCGTTTCGCGGGGGAGTTCAGAGCCTTGGGGTAGGAGGCTCCTTCGGTCGGGTTCTTGATCTTCTTCGTCAACTCGACGATTTGCTGCAAATATTTCTGGTAGTCCAGAGCCGCCTGACGGCGCTGGGCGATCAGCGCGTCGAGCAATTGCGACATTCGTTCGTAGTACTTCGGATTGATCGGCTGCTCGTCGATGATCAGCCGCCGGACGTTGTTCTCGATGGTTTCCGCGACCGCCTCTCTGTTTTCCCGGAGTCCCTTGGGTAGAGCATTGACCGCGTCCGGGCCGCGCTCGACGATGAGCTGCACCAGCGACATGTCGTCGAAGGCGGAGATTTTTTCGCTCTCTTCCGCGCGGATATACGTGTCGATCAGATGGCGCATCGCCGGTTCGTACATCTTGAGGTCGATATAGTCGCCGCTGGCGAGCTTCACCTCATTGCGAACCTTTTCGTAGTGATCGACTTCGAATTTTAGCGCGGCGATCTCAGCCGCCGTGTATCCGGCCTCCTCCAATTCGTTGGCGATATTCGCGAAGGCGCGCACGAAGGCGGCGACATGCCTGTACAGTGCCAGGCGATTCGGCTCGTTCGCCTTCAATTGCTCGGTATTGCCGGGTTCCTGGGCGCAGAAGTAGCGCAGGTAAGCCATTGTGTCTTTCGGCGGCGCCACCGGTTCGCAGAGCGCCTTGACCGCTTCGCGCGTTTCCTCCAAACGTTCGCGGGCTTTTTCGAGCCGATCCTTGAGCAGTCCGGCGACGTCTTCCCGGTCGTAGCCGTCGAGCGCTCCCGACGTGTAGTCGTGGACGGCGCTTTCGAGGCTCTTGAACAAGTCCTTGTAGTCGACGATATAGCCGTACTCCTTATCGTCGCCGTCAAGCCGGTTTACCCGGCAGATCGCCTGAAACAGCCCGTGATCTCGCATCTGCTTGTCGATGTAGAGATAGGTGGCGGGCGGCGCGTCGAAGCCGGTCAAAAGTTTATCGACGACGATCAAGAGTTTCATCTGCCCCGGCTCTTTGACGAAAGTTTTCTTTACCTCGGTCTCGAACTTCTCGAATTTGTTTACGGCTTTCTCCGGGGCTTCGTTGAACCACTCGGCGAGCATTTTCTGATAGATCGCGTACTGATGCAGCTTCTCGGTTTCCCCTTCGCCGCTTTCCTCTCCTTTGATCGCAGCCGTCGAAGGGACGTAGGAGGTGACGATCGCGCACTTGCCGTGGAGATCGGTTTTATCGAACAACTCGTAGAACTTGCACGCCTCGTAGATGCTACCGGCGATGAGCATGGCGTTGCCGTGGCCGCTTTTCAGCCGGTCGCGCGTCTCCATGTCGAGCATGATGTCGGCCACGATCTTTTCCAGCCGGTCCCGGCTGCTGAGTACCTTTTGCATCGTGCCCCAGCGTTGCTTGAGCTGGGCCTTGGCGAGATCGGTGAGGCCCTTGGTCTTGGCCTCGAACCACTGGTCGATCTTTTGCTGCGAGGCGATGCTCTGGTCGATATCGCGCGCCTCGTAGCGCAGGTCGAGAACCACACCGTCCTTGACCGCCTCGTCGAATTTATAGGTGTGAATGTAGCGGCCAAAGACTTCGATGCTTCTCTTTTTGTCCGCTTTGAGCAGCGGCGTGCCGGTGAAACCGACGAACATGGCGTTCGGCAATATCGCCTGCATCGCGTCGTGGAGCACTCCCGACTGGGTCCGATGGCACTCGTCGACGAACACGAAGAGCTCGCCTTTCGGCTTGAAGCCGGGCGGCAGGGCTTTTTTCACCTCTTCGATATAAGCGGGGATGTCGCCGACTTCTTCGCCGTCTTCTTTGCCGCCGAATTTATGGATCAGCGAACAGAGCAGCCACGGGTTCGAGCCGTTGAGTCTGGCGATCAGGTCCGCCCCGCTCTTCGTCCTGTAGATCTCCTCGCTGACGCCTGAGAACACCGTCTCGATCTGCTCGTCCAGCTCGGTGCGGTCGGTGATGATCAGCACGCGCGCGTCCCGCACATGCTCGCGGATCCACTTGGC
>CAZILB010000099.1:13574-14942 GCA_964539925.1 uncultured Syntrophobacter sp.
TCAGGTAATACTTCTCCGGCGTCTGGATGGCGCCGTAGCGCAGCCCCTCTGTGTCGTTACCGGCCATGACAAGCTGCATGGTCGAGACGAAGTGTTCAATGAAAAATTTTTTCTGATTGTCGAGGTTCTGCCGTATGCCTTCGGCTACGGAAATCGTCGAGCGCTTGAGCTCCAACACGCCCAGCGCAAGACCGTTGACGTAAAGCACCAGATCCGGCCGCTTCCCGTGCGCCTTGGCGTCGGCGGCCGGCACGGTGACTTCCTCGGCGATAGCGAAGTGATTTTCCAGCGGCCGATTCCAGTCGACGAGCCAGACGGTTTGGGTGTTGTCGCCGACATCGGCCTTGACCTTGATCCCGTAGCGCAGCAGTTGATAGACCGCTCGATTGCGGTCGTAGAGACTCTTGCTCGTGTCGCCGGCGGCCTTTTCGAGCTGGTAGAGAACCTTGACGATCAACGACTCGTCGTGGCCCTGCTTCTTGAGGAAGGCGCTCAGCAGCTCCGGCTCGATGTTGCGGTTGCCGTCGCGGTCGATCCAGTTGCCGAGATAGTCGTAACCCAGCGTGTCGCGAAAGAGCTTCACGACCCGCGCCTGGGTTCTCTTCTCGACCTGTCCGACAGTGCTCATGGTTTCTTCAGTGATCCGTCCGATCGGTCCGATCCGACCGATCCGTCAGATCCCTCCAACTCCCTCGTCCCCCTGCACTCCGGAAACCCGCTGCAGCCCCAAAAGCGCGAGCCGCTCAGCTTTCCCTGCCGAGCCGTGCGCAGCACCATGGCCTTGCCGCAGTCCGGGCAGGTGGGGGCGGTCATCGCGCGATCCGTCTGATCGGTCGGATCCGTCTGATCAGAGCCCTCCCTCTGCCTCCGCCTTTCCTCCAGCCGCGCGGCGGCGAGTTGCTCGCTGTAGCCGCCTTCCGAGATAAACCCCCGCTCCAGTCCCGCGATCTGCTGGTCGAGCAGATAGTTTGCCTGGTGAATCAGGCAGATGATCGCGTTGGCCACCACCGCCGGGTCCGGGTGGTCGAGCCACTGCGCGTAAGCGCGCCAGTGATCCGCCGGATCGGTCCGATCCGTCTGATCCGACCGATCCGTCCGATCTCTTCGCCAACCCACCTCCCTCACCCGCCGCGCCTCGGGGTCGTCTTTTCCCCACTGCTTGAGCCCGCGCTGCCTGAGAAAGTCTTCGAAGTCAAGCAACAGCTCGTCCAGACTGGCGCGAGCCACATTGACCAGCCGCAGCTCCGTCTGGCTGGAGGTCGCCGCCGCCCGGCTGCCCTCCGCGATGTTTTGCCGGCCGCTGCGCGCCGCCTGCACCATCTGGTCGTGGGTGCGCGACCGCTTGTCGACAAAGCGGTCGCAGAACGA
>CAZILB010000100.1:0-14763 GCA_964539925.1 uncultured Syntrophobacter sp.
CGCCTCACCTGGCGCTTTTCAAAAACGGTTTCCAGTTCCACTCGAAGTCGGGGTCGGTGTAGGCTTCCGGAGGCATGAGCGAGGTTAGGCCGCGCCTGGCCAGTTCGCCTTCGAACTTTTCCCGCACCCAGGGGTCTTCATTGACATACTCGATCTGGTCCCTGGCGCGGTCCTCGACTTTTTCGGCGTGGCCGTGGAACTGCATCGGCGGATGGAGCGCGAGGTAGCGCGCCGGCTCGCCGCCCGCGTTAAAATGCTGGTGAAACCACTTGTTCGGCGGCACGAAACAACTCGCCTCATGCCAGGGGACGACGATTTTTTCTTTGCCTTCCTCCCACATGATCGAGTAGCCCTCGCCGACGGGGATGACGATCACACGGCCGGGACCGTGGCGGTGGGCTTTTTTGTACAGCCGCGCGTCGAACACCGACATATGGCAGGACATCTCCGAATCGGGAAACTGGATGTAAACGCTCCGGCCGCCGGCGCCCCGCCGGGCGTTGCTGTCGAGCTTGTCCCAGGCGCGCATGTCCGGGAAGAAATTGCCGTACCAGTAGGCGCGCCGGCCCCAGGATTCGTCGAGATTGCTCTGCGAGATCATCTTGGCCTCGGAATAAAAATCCATCTCGTTCTGAATATCGGCGCCTTCGTAGGCATTGCCGAAAATGAAATTCACGTCGCGCACGCCGGACAAGGTCAGCGGCATGTAATTGTAATGGAGCAGGCGCACCGGCCTGTCGCCCTGCATGTTGGCGAACTGGTGCGTGTAGTTGTGCGGCACTAAAAACATGCTGTGTTTTTGCCACTCGAAAGTCTTCTTAGGCCGTTTTTCGCCGGACCATATGGTGGTCAAACCTCGCCCCTCGACGACGTAAACGATCTCGTCGAGAGCGAACTTGAGCGGCGGCAGCGTCTTTCCCGGGGGAATTTCCGTCACCCGCGCCGAGGTCACGCCTTCCTGGCCGACAAGCTGGATGAACGCCGCGTGGCACTGCCGCGCGTCCCACCAAGCGAGCTGTAATGTCCTGAGATCCTCGATGTAGTAGCCGCGGTAGACGGGAATGCCTTGAGCCTCCATCCACTCGTCGTAAGTGTAAATCTTGCTCCACATCTTGCGTTCCGCTTGCATGGCCTTCGACATATCCGTTATCCCTCCGCCGATTCTGAAGACGATTCATATCATCATTGAGAATCGAAACAAATTACCCCTCGCCCGCCTACTTGGCCAGCACCACCAGGATCGTCCCCAGCACCGTCACCAGCGCGCCGATGACCACACGGACGGACAGAGACTCCAAATCCCGGAGAAAAATCGATGTAAACAGAAGGGTCAGCACCGGATTGGAGCTGACCAGCGGCTCGACGATCACCACTTTGCCGTAGCTGAGGGCGTAAAAAACCGAGAGCATCGCCGCGGTATTGAACAGGCCCGCCGAAAAAAGCCAACAAGCGCTCCGCCGGGTAAGCTTGAAAGCCCGCATACCGCCCTGAAATTTGAACAGCCCAAGCGAGAATAGCGCGGCCGAGGCGGCGGTCACCGCCGCGGCCAACACCGGAATATCGACGTAGCCCAGGCCCGCCTTGCGCAGGATGGCCGAGGCGCCGAACGCGGTCGCGCCGATGAGCGGATAGATGACGTCGAGCTTGCGCCACTCTCCGTGGGCCGGTTTCGCCGTCGACAGGACAATGACCCCGCTGATGACCAGCAGCGTTCCGACGATATTCTGCGCCACCCACGTTTCGGCAAGAAAAATCACCGCGAACACCGACGCAAAAATCGGCGAAGAGTTGACGATCGGCACGGACCGAGCCACGCCGATCCTCTCGATGCCGACAAAACTCAAGGTTCGGCCAATCCCGGGAGCAAAAATGCCCGCGGCGATGAAGATCAGTGTCGCCGGCGTCCAGAGCGCGGACAAGGGCGCGACGAAGGGCAGAATGAGCCAAGCCAGCACCGCGCTCATGGTCAGCGAAATAAACGAGCCGGTCATGGCATTGGACTCGACCAGACCGCGCCGGATCAAGATATGGGCGATGGAAAAACAGAGCGCCGCCTGAAACGAAAAATAAATATCCATGAACTTACTTGACGGTGACGACCAGCAACGTGCCCGCGACCGTGACCAGGGCGCCGGCAACGATTTGGCCCGAAAGCCGCTCGATGCCGCGAAGAAAAATGCCGGTCCAGAGGATCGAGAACAGGGGATTGCACGCCACCAGCGGCTCCACACGCACTACCTGGCCGACGTTAAGCGCGGCAAAGAAAGACAAAAGAGCCGCGGTATTGACCAGCGCTCCGGCTAACATCCAGCGGCTGCTTTGGACATTCCACTTGAGCGCCTGCCGACCGCCGCGGAGCTGCACGATGAGAAGCAAAACCACAAATGCCGTCCCCAGGGTCACAGCGGCGCCGAGAAGCGGCCGAGAAACCGCCGTCAGGCCGGCTTTTCTGAGATTGCTGGAAATACCGAACGCCAAAGCCGCCAGCACCGGATAGATCACGTCTTTGACCCGCCAGTCGCCGTCCACCGGATTGCGCCAAGACAAAACGATGACGCCGGCGATGACCAGACAAGTGCCAAGGATATTCTGCGGCAACCAGACCTCGCCCAAAAATATCACCGCGAGAATCGAGGAAAAAATCGGCGAGGTGTTGACGATCGGCGATGAGCGGGCGACGCCGAGCCGCTCCATGCCGACGTAGCCCAGCGTTTGGCCTATGGCCGGCGCGAAGATGCCGCCGGCGATAAAATAACCCACGCCGGGGCTGCCCAATTCGGAAAGGGGAATGAACGCGATCAACAACAACCAGAAGATGACGGCGCTCGTGCCGAGGGAGATGAGCGAGCCGGTGAGCGCGTTGGAATGCACCAGGCCGCGGCGGACCATTATATGGGCGATCGAGAAACAGAGGGCCGTTTGGAGCGCGAAGTATTCGGCCATAGTCGTCTTTGACAGCAAAAAGGCCGCATGTCGCGGACCTCAGCCGGCGAAGCTACACCTCGGTCGATCTCATCGCCGAGACCCCGGGGTGGGTTGCGGAATAACCGCCCCCGTTTAATTCGCCACGCATCGACGCCCCCGTAGCGCTAACGGGCAAAATCGGCGCCGTAAGAATGTCGAAATGACAAACTCCCTCTTTGCGAGCTCAGGGCGCCTGGCGCGAGGAAACTTTTTGCAGTGGCTTTGTCCCGCATTTCTGATTCAAGAATCTAATCCACCTGCGTCGTCGGAAACATCAGCGACTTGACGGTCACCGGGATCACCTCGGTAATGCCAAGGCATTCGCCGATGTCGATGTAGTCCAGGTCGCCGACTTCGATACCGTCCACGGCGATGATGTCGCGGGCGACTTTGAACTCGTCCCTGAGCATGCCGCCGAGGGACTTGGCGATGTCGAGATCCAGCGTCAAGTAAAGCGGGCAGTTCGGATCGTCGGCTTCCTTGAGGATGCCCGCCACGCCTTCCGCAATGCGCCGGACCGATTGATAGTCCGGCACGCCGCTCACGGTCAGGGAAAGGGCAAGGCCGGAGGTGAAACGGGGCAAATCGAATTTGCGCAAGGACTGCTTGACCGTGTCGCTCACCGACTCCCCGTCTCGAATCAGCGCTTGAATAACCTTCAGGCCGTGCACGGGCAAGGCCTTCTCGTTGGACACATAACTCGTGTTGCCGCTGGCTTGAATGGTGTACTCGCCGGCGCCGATGACCGTCGCGCGAATGCCTTCGATGGGCTCGCGCAGAACATCCTTCGGCAGCTTTTTCAAATACTCGCGCATGTTCCTTCCGAGCACCGGGCCGATGTCGCCGTAGGCCTGGGGATCGCGGTCGTAGACATGCTCGGAAACCCCGCCGGAAAATACCAGATGCTGGACCTGCTTGAACCCCTTGTAGTTGGCGAACGGCGGCGTCACCATGAGCGCGCGTGCCATCGGCGAGTTGGGACCCTCCTCGATGATCTCGAAAAGGATCTTGGCCATATAGGCGCCGAAGTCTTCTTTCATCCGATCGGTAATCGTCTGGCCCAACTTGACGTCGTACCCGAGTTCTTTCATCATCTTTCGGCCCGGCTCTTCGATGCGCGTAATCTGGTCCTTGTCATCGAACGCGATCAGCCGCGCGCCGACGCTGATCGAGGCCGTCTGCGTCACCACGCCGTCTTCCACCAGGGAGAATTTGGTGGTGCCGCCGCCCATATCGACGTTGAGCACGGTCTTGTGTTCGCTCTTCGAAAGGTCCACGGCGCCGCAGCCGTAGGCCGCCAGCAGGGCCTCGTGGTTGTGGCCCGCCGCCGCGCAGATAAACTTGCCGGAGTATTTGGCGAAATTTTTCACGATGGGCTGGGCGTTCTCCTTTTTCAAGGCCTCGCCGGTGATGATCACCGCGCCGGTATCGACATCCTCCGGAGTCAGCCCGGCCTCCCGGTAAGCATCCTGGATGAAAGCGTTGACCTTGTCGGTGTCGATGCGGGTCGCCGAAATATAGGGCGTCAGCATGATCGGCGAACGGTAAAGCACTTCACGATTGGTCACTTTGAACTTGCCCGAGAGCGAGGCGCCCTCGCGCCTGAGCGTAATCAGCGAGAAGATCAAATGGGACGTCGAAGAGCCGATGTCGATGCCTACGCTCTTGAGCGAGAACATCTCCAGACCCTCGATGTCGGTGACGATCTCATCCTCTTTGATGATGAAATTGTCCGGATGATCGTGATCGTAAATATCGTCGTGCATCTTTGGCCTCAGCTTATCGTCCATTTTTCCCTACCCTAATAATAGGAATCCCCGCGCGCGGCGGGGATTCCCTGAAGTTCCCGGTTTTGAGTTGAAGTAATAAGCGTTACTGCTTTCCCATCGCCTTGGACCACTCGTAGTCCGGGTTGGTGTAGCACTCCGCCGGCATTTCGCTCTTGATGCCGCGCTTGGCCAGTTCCTCTTCGAATTTTTGCCGGATAAAAAGATCTTCTCTCGGGTATTCGATCTGGTCTTTGGCGCGGTCTTCGACCTTTTCCGCGTGGCCGTGAAACTGCATCGGCGGATGGAGCGCCAGATAGCGCGCCATGTCGCCGCCGGCATTGAAATGCTGATGGAACCATTTGTCCGGCGGCGTGATCATGCTGCACTCATGCCACGGACAGACGATTTTTTCTTTGCCTTCTTCCCACATGATCGAATAGCCTTCGCCCGCCGGAATGATAATCGCGCGGCCGGGCCCATGGCGATGAGCCTTCTTATAAGTCTTCGGCGCGAACACCGACATATGCGCCGTCAATTCGGAGTTCGGGAATTGCATGAACACGCTCTTGCCGCCCGCGCCGCGCCGCTCGTTGGCATCGAGCTTGTTCCAGGCGCGCATGTCGGGAAAGAAGTTACCGTACCAGAAAGCGCGCATGCCCAGACCTTCGTCGGCATCCTTTGCCTGCACCATCTTGGCCTCGGAATAAAAATCGCCGTCCGCCACCGTGACCTTGGGCTCGTAGGGGTTGTTGAAATACATGTCCGGTTCCGGCAGCGCCGACATCGCCATCGGCATATAGCTGTAATGGAAGAGCCGGATCGGCTTGTCGCCCTGCATGTTGCTGAAAACATGCCGGTGGTTGCGCGGCACCAAAAACATCGAGTGCTCTTGCCACTCGAAATTTTTCTTGGGCTTGCCTTCGCTCGCCCAGACCGTCGTCAGACCGCGGCCGGACAGCACATAAACGATTTCGTCGAGGGCGAATTTCACCGGCGGCAAAGACTTTCCGGGAGGAATTTCCGACACCCGCGACGCGCTCACGCCTTCCTGACCGAGCAGCTGGATAAACGCCGATTTGCAGCCGCGCTCTTCCCACCACTCCAGTTCGATGGTGCGCAGGTCCTCGATAAAATAGCCTCTGTGAATCGGAATGCCCTTGGTTTTCATCCAGCGGTCGTAGGTGAATTCCTTGCTCCACATGGTGACGACCGGTTCTTGTTTCGCTGCGTCGGCCATAAATCGCCCTCCCTTGGTCTCGCTTTTACTTCACTCTTATCGTCTTGCTTCCTTGCTCGCAACCTGCAAGCGCACCAGCGCTCTTTGCAGCGCGGCTTCAGCCGTGAGCCAATCTTTTTCCTCGCGATTGAGCTCGGCCATCAGCCTCTCGGCGCGCTCCTTGGCAAGCCGGGCCCTGGGGGCGTCGATTTCGCCGGCGAACTCCGCCGCCGGCGCGAGCACGGTCATGACGTTGTCGAGGACTTCGGCGTAACCGCCGCTCACGGCCAGCGCGGTCTTGGCCGTGCCCTGCTTGTAGGTCATTTCTCCCGGAACCAGCGTCGATAGAAAAGTGATATGGTTCGGGAGCACGCCGAACTCGCCCAATTCGCCCGGCGCCGTGACCTCGTCGACTTCCTCATCGAGCACCATCCGGCTCGGCGTCACGACTCTGAGTCTGATTTTGTCTGCCATCACACTTCCTAGGCAACAGGCAATAGGCAGTAAGCAATAGTCCCGCGCATCGCCCGGAAATCTTTATTCTCTTGCTAATGCCTGTTGCCTCGTTAGTTCCCCGCCATCCTCTTGGCCTTCTCGATGACCTGTTCGATGGTGCCGACCATGTAAAATGCCTGCTCGGGAATATCGTCGTGTTTGCCTTCGACGACTTCCTTGAATCCCCTGATGGTATCTTTGAGCTCGACATACACCCCCGGCGTGCCGGTAAACGCCTCGGCGACGTGGAACGGCTGGGACAAAAAGCGCTGAATCTTGCGCGCCCGCGCCACCGTGAGCTTGTCCTCTTCGGAAAGCTCGTCCATGCCGAGAATCGCGATGATGTCCTGCAAGTCTTTATAGCGCTGCAAAATCAACTGCACGTTTCGCGCGGTGTCGTAATGCTCCGCGCCGACCACCAAGGGGTCCAGAATGCGCGAAGTCGAATCGAGCGGGTCCACCGCCGGATAGATGCCGAGCTCGGCGATCTGGCGCGACAAAACCGTCGTCGCATCCAGGTGCGCAAAAGTCGTGGCCGGAGCCGGATCGGTCAAGTCGTCGGCGGGAACATAAATCGCCTGCACCGAGGTAATCGAGCCCTTGCGCGTGGTGGTGATCCGCTCTTGCAGCTCGCCCAAGTCGGTGGCCAGAGTCGGCTGATAACCGACGGCCGAGGGCATGCGCCCGAGCAGCGTCGACACCTCGGAGTTCGCCTGAGTGAATCGGAAAATGTTGTCCAAGAAAAGCAGCACGTCGCGCCCCTCGTCATCGCGGAAATATTCCGCCAGAGTAAGCGCGGTCAAGGCGACCCGGGCGCGAGCGCCGGGCGGCTCGTTCATCTGGCCGTAGACCAGCGACGCTTTGTTGATAACGCCCGATTCCTTCATTTCCAGCCAGAGGTCGTTGCCTTCGCGGGTCCGTTCGCCGACGCCGCCAAAGACCGAGTAGCCGCCATGCTTCATGGCGACATTGTTGATCAGTTCCATCAAAATAACGGTCTTGCCGACGCCGGCGCCGCCGAACAGACCCACCTTTCCGCCGCGGGCGTAGGGCGCGAGCAGATCGACGACTTTGATGCCGGTTTCCAGCGCCTGGACCTTGGTTTCCTGATCGACGAACTCGGGCGTGGGGCGATGAATCGGATAAGATTTTTTGGCATCGATCGGTCCCATTTCGTCCACCGGTTCGCCGATCACGTTGAGCACCCGCCCCAGGGTCTCCGCGCCGACGGGAACCATGATGCCGGCGCCGGTGTCCATCGCCTCCATGCCGCGCACCAGGCCGTCGGTGGTATCCATGGCGATACAGCGCACGGTGTTTTCACCCAGGTGCTGCGCCACTTCGATGACGAGATTCCACTGCCCATCGCTGATCGCGGGATTGCTCACTTTAAGCGCATTGTAGATCGGCGGCAGCGAGCCATCTGGAAACTCCACATCGATGACCGCACCCAAAACCTGGGTGATTTTCCCCATGCCCATAACTTAAAAACCTCCGTCTATCGTGGTCGCGGTCGCCCCCTCCTTCATCCTCCCCCGCAGCGCGGGGGAGGAAAGAGGTGGGGGGTCGTGTGTTCTTATTTCAGCGCTTCCGCCGTGCCGACGATCTCCATCAGCTCACGCGTGATCGAGGCCTGGCGCGCGCGGTTCATTTGCTGGGTCAGTGTCCCCATCATTTTCGAAGCGTTGCTGGTGGCCGAATCCATCGCGGTCATGCGCGCGCCATGCTCGCTGGCGGTCGCTTCCAACAGCGCCCGCTGCACCGCCACGTCGGTGACGCGCGGCAGCAGGCTCGCCAGCAGTTCCTGCACTCCCGGCTCGTACAGGTACTCTGTCTGTTGCTGCGCTTCGGTCGCGCCGATCTCCGTCAGCGCCACGGGCAAAAGCTTTTCCAGGGTCGGCACCTGCGACAGCGCCGAGCGAAAACTGCTGTAAAGAAGATAAACCGCGTCGGTCTCGCCGTTGACAAAGCGGGCGATCAACTTCTCGGCGATCTCGGCGGCCAGCTCGTCCGGCGCGGCGGCCAGGATGCCGATATGGCGGTCGACGATGGCGGCGCGGCGCCGGCGAAAATAGTCCGCCCCCTTGCGCCCGACCAGCGTCAACTCGATTTCCTTATGATCGGCGGAGTGCTTGCGCATGAACGCTTCGGTGGCGCGAATCAGGTTGGCGTTGTAGCCGCCGCAAAGGCCGCGGTCCGAGGTGAAAAGCACCAGCTGAATTTTCTTCTCTTCGCGCGTCTGCAAGAGCGGATGAGCTTCGCTCGACACCCGCGCCGACACGTTCTTTAGAAGCTCGTTCATCTTCTCCGCATAAGGGCGCGCCTGGATCGCCGCTTCCTGGGCGCGGCGCAGTTTGGCCGCCGAAACCATTTTCATGGCTCTGGTGATCTGCTGCGTATTGCGGATCGAGCTTATCCGCTTGCGGATCGCTTTAAGGGTTGCCATCAGCTTAAAATTCTTGTTGGCGCCGTCATTCTGAGGCGCAGCCGCAGAATCCCGATCGAGATCCTTCGCTGACGCTCAGGGTGACACAAAACCCGCGGCGCCTTTGATTACGCCTTGAAAACACCTTCAAACTCTTCAAACGCCTTATTCATCTTGGCGCGCAGGTCGCCGTCCAGTTCGCGCTTTTTGAGAATATCGCCGAAGATATCGGCATGCTTGGACTCGATGAAGGAGTAAAGCTCCTCCTCGTATTTTTTCAGGGCGCTCAGCGGCAGGTCATCGACGAAACCGTTGGTGCCGGCATAAATGATCAAGATTTGCTTTTCGACGGGCAGCGGCTGATATTGCCCCTGCTTCAACAGCTCGACCAGACGCGCGCCCCGGTTAAGCTGGCGCTGGGTGGCCTGGTCCAGGTCGGAGCCGAACTGGGCGAAAGCCGCCATCTCCCGGTATTGGGCAAGCTCAAGACGAAGCGTGCCGGCAACCTGTTTCATCGCCTTGATCTGGGCGTTGCCGCCGACTCGGGAGACCGAAATACCGACGTTGATCGCCGGCCGCACGCCGGAATAGAAAAGGTCGCTCTCCAAAAAGATCTGCCCGTCGGTGATCGAAATGACGTTGGTCGGAATATAAGCGGACACGTCGCCCGCCTGGGTTTCAATGATCGGCAGGGCCGTCAGAGAGCCGCCGCCGCGGGCATCGCTCATCTTGGCGGCGCGCTCGAGCAACCGCGAGTGCAGATAAAAAACGTCTCCGGGATACGCCTCCCGTCCGGGCGGCCGGCGCAAGAGCAGTGAAAGCTGGCGATAGGCCACCGCATGCTTCGATAAATCGTCGTAAATCACCAGCGCGTGACCGCCGTGATCGCGGAACTGCTCGCCCATGGTGCAGCCGGAATAAGGCGCGATGAACTGCAGCGGCGCGGATTCCGAAGCGGTGGCGGCGACGACGATGGTATAATCCATCGCGCCGGCCTCTCTGAGCCTGTCCACGACCTGGGCGACGGTGGAGCGTTTTTGGCCGATGGCGACGTAGATGCAGATCACGTTGCCGCCCTTTTGATTGATGATCGCATCAATGGCGACGGCGGTCTTGCCGGTTTGACGGTCGCCGATGATCAGCTCGCGCTGGCCGCGGCCGATGGGAATCATGCCGTCGATGGCCTTGAGGCCGGTTTGCAGCGGTTCTTTCACCGGCTGGCGCGCGACGATGCCGGGCGCCTTGATCTCGATACGCCTGCGCTCCTTGGAGTCGACCGGCCCGCGGCCGTCGATCGGCTGACCGAGGGCGTCGACCACCCGCCCGACCAACTCTTTTCCGACGGGTACCTCGGCGATTCTGCCGGTCCGCTTGACTGTATCGCCCTCTTTGATCATGTGCGTCTCGCCAAACAGCGCGGCGCCCACGTTGTCTTCTTCGAGATTCAGCGCGATACCGTAGATGTCATGAGGAAATTCGAGCAGCTCGCCGGCCGCCACCTTGTCCAGGCCGTAAATGCGCGCGATGCCGTCGCCGGTCGAAAGCACCGTGCCGACTTCCTGGACCTCGACGGTTTTCTCGTAGTCGCGAATCTGTTCCTTGATAATACGGCTGATCTCCGCCGTTCCGATCTCCATAGTGGACTCCTTAGTATCCGCGCGCGATGCGCTGTTTCATCTTCTCCAGCTGGGTGTGAACGCTGCCGTCGTAAACCTTGCCCTCGAGCTCGATCAAAAGTCCGCCAAGCAGGCTCGGGTCCGTCTCTTGCTCCAAGACGACATCCTTGCCCGACATCGCGCGCAGCCGTTCGCCCAATGCCTCGATCGTCGCGGGCTCGAGCGGGCCGGCGCTGACCACCTTGGCTTCGACCCGGCCCTTGGCTTCGTTGAGCAGGCGCCGATAACAACTCACGATACCGGGTAAATGGGCCAGACGGTCGCGCTCCAACAGGAGCGCGACAAAATGGCTGGTCAATGTCGATAACTCGAGGCTTTGCGCAACCTCAGTGAGAATGTTTTTTCGCGCCCCAAGAGCGAAACCGGGATTGGTCAACACCTTTTGCAGCTCCGTGCGGCTATAGGCTCCATGAAACTGCTCGATCTCGCGGCCGACTCGCTCTTCCTCACCGCCCTCCTGCGCCAGTTGAAAGACCGCTCTCGCGTATCTGCGGCCTAGTTTACCTTCGGTCATCGGGCTTGTCCCAGATCTTGAATGAACTCTGCCGCCAAGCGATTTTGATCCGCCGCCGAGATATGGCGTTGCAGAATTTGCCGGGCCGTCGCTTCAGCTTGATCGGCCATTTCTTCGCGGACCCGCTGGCGGGCGACCTTCAACTCCTGTTCGGCCAAAAACTGCGCGTCCTCTTTGATCTTTGCCGCCTGGCTCTGGGCCTCGGCAAGCAACTTGGCGATTTCCCGCTCCGCGTCGTCACGCCAGGAGACCTCGATCGACCGCAACTCCCGATCCAACCCGCCGACTTTGGTTCTGTACTCGATGACCATCGCTTCGGCCTGCTGTTTTTTTGCCGATGCTTGCGCCACCGTGGCGACCACTTCATCGTGCCGCGAGCGGAGAAAATCACGCGCCAAAGGGAAGGCGAACTTGACGATGATGAAAGCGTAGAGAAGAAAATTAAGGGCGGGAAAAATCACCTCGGAGATATGTGTCTCGTGTGCGCCGGCTCCCACCGCGGCCCAAGCCTGAGCGGTGAAAAACAAATCCACGGGGGTCACGCCACCTTCCTCCCGAGGACCTTGCTCGCCAAATCGGAAGCGATGACGGACACTTCAGCGGCGGCCAGTCGCTTTTCTTGCTCCATCGCGGCGGCAATCTCCTGGCGCAGCCGGTCAAGCGTTCTCGCCGCCTCCTCGCGCGCTTGACCGAGGATCTTTTCCCGCTGCTGGCGCGCGTCCTGGACGATCGCCTCTCTGGCAGCGTAACCGGCGGCGTGAGCCTGGGCGATTTTCTCTTCGTACTCCGCCTTTAACTTGACGGCCTCATGTTCCAGGCCTGCCGAGTCATGCTGTGTTCCCGTGGTCTTTCGTTCGCGCTCTTCGAGCAAATTGAGATACGGCCGGAACAGCACCTTGCTCAGGATCAGCCATAAGACAACAAACAGGATGACCTGATAAATTATGCTATGATCTAAGACTATCATTCGCGAGCTTTCGCTTTTTGCGCCGCCGCTGCCGCTGCTCCACCTAATCCGGGCAGTGGCTAACCCAGGGCCAAACAACAAAAAACCTACCTTCGATACTGAACGTAGGATCTCGGGACGGGATAACCGGCGAACCGAAGTCTAACTATTGGAATCCGCTTGGAGCTTTGGCGCTTTCGTCGCCGCAGCTTTATCAGCGCTTAAGTTATGTGGAGAGATCTCTCCACCCTGTCGCTTGCCAACTCCCATGGAGCAGTCACCGTCAAACACCACGCCCTCCGTCACGATTAACCGGGGACTATCGATATTGCCGATCAACCGCGCCGGCGCCGCCAGTTCGACCTTCTCCTTGGCGGTTACGTTGCCCTCGACCTTTCCCCGGATAATCACCACTTGGCCGGAAATCTTGGCCCGTACTTCGGCGCTTTCTCCGATGGTTAAGGTGCCCTGACAGTAAATATCTCCATCCACCGCGCCATCGACCCTTGCCGGCCCCTGAAAATTGAGTTGGCCGGTTATACGGCTCCCCTTGTAAAGATAGCCGACCAATCCGGCGGTCGAGGGCGGCGGACTCTCCACCGGCGGTGCAGCCCTCGGCGCCGGCGCAGTCACCGCAACCGAGGGTGCGGGCGCGGGTGCCGGCTCGCTGGCCGGTTTCGGGGCATCGGGACTTTTTGCGGGCTCTGTCTCTGGGCCCTTCTTGGCGCCAGGGTTACGATCAAACCAAGCCATGTGACTGGATTCCCCCTTGGGCAAAGCTTGCTATACCATTCGGGAATTTCATTGTCAAAACACCGGCTCTGAAGGTCGTGTGCGGAGCTTTTGAGCCATGGCTCGGCCGCGCTTTGGCGCCGCGAATCTGCTCGTTGCCTGATATTGACCCCGGCTTACACGCTGCAGCAGCTGAACAACCGGCGCCTCCCCTTGACCCCTGCGTTGACTTTGTCTAGCGTAACGATCGTACCCTTGAGTAATCGATAACCGCGCAGGGACGCGCAAACTCTGGCCGCCCGCGCTTGCATGCCTGGCGGAGCGAGGAAGCTATCGAGCCGATGGCCCGGGGCGGGGATAGAGACCCGAGTTATGTGACCAGGGCGCATGACCCAATCAGCAAACAAACGGGAAAGCAATGGCACAAGCACTTCACAAGCTAGTTTTACTGGCAGCCGTTCTGCTCGGCGCATCCGCCGTTTTCGCCGCCGAGAGGGCTGAAAAAAAGGCGCTTCTTTACGCGAACTTAAAAACCAGCATGGGCGACATCGTCATCCAACTGTTCGAGGACAAAGCGCCGAAAACCGTCGCCAACTTCGTCGGCTTGGCGAGCGGCAGCAGAGAATGGACCGATCCGAAGAGCCAAGAGAAAGTCAAAAGATCACTCTACAACGGCACGGTCTTTCATCGCGTGATCCCCGGCTTCATGATCCAGGGTGGCGACCCGCTCGGCAACGGCACCGGCGGGCCAGGCTACCGCTTCGAAGATGAATTCCACCCCGAGCTGAGGCACAACAAGGCCGGTATCCTCTCCATGGCCAACGCCGGCCCGAATACCAACGGCAGCCAGTTCTTCATCACCGTCCAGGCCACGCCCCACCTCGACGGCCGCCATAGCGTTTTCGGCGAAGTCGTCAAAGGTCAAGAGGTCGTGAGCGCGATCGCCAACGTCGCGCGCGATTTCCGCGACCGGCCGGTCAAAGAAGTGGTGATCAAAGAAGTCGTGATCAGCCGCGGCAGCTATTAACTTCTTCGTTCCGGTATTAGCAGCGGATTTGGAAACTCCCCGAGACTCGAGTGTTCGTCGGCACCACCAGAGCGCTCACTTCTCCGGGTTACAAGACACTCCGACTGTCGCCCCGACGTCCTTTAAAACCCTGGAGCACCGAATCGAGCAGCGGAATGCCGCGGCGGAACGTTCGCTCAGGCCTCGCCGAGGAAACCCCTATGCCTTGCCCTGGGACTTTAGCAGTTCGGTAAACTGCTTGTGCAGCTTGTTCAGTTTGGGCGGGATCATGTATTGGCAATAGGGCTGGTACGGATTATTGGCGTAGAATTTCTGATGGTAATCCTCCGCCGGATAGAATTCTGCCAGCGGCTCAAGCGTGGTCACGATCGCGTTGCGGAATGTCTTGGCGTCGTCCAACTCCTTGATAAACGCCGCCGCCGCCTGCTTTTGTTCCTCGTCCGCATAGAAAACCGCGGAGCGATACTGGGTGCCGACATCGTTGCCCTGGCGGTTGAGCGTCGTTGGGTCATGGGTGGCGAAAAACACCGTCAACAGATCGCGGAACGAGATCGCGCTCGGATCGAATTCGATCTTGATCGCTTCGGCGTGGCCGGTGCCGCCTGAGCAAATCTGCTCGTAAGTGGGATTCTTGGTCGCGCCGCCGGTGTAACCGGAGACCACCGAACGCACGCCTCGAAGTTCGTCGAATACCGCTTCGGTGCACCAGAAACAGCCGCCGCCAAATACCGCGACGGCGCTTTTGCTTTCGCTCATTTGACCCCCAGCTCCGCGTTGATTTCGCGCTGCAGTGTAAAATCAAACACTCTGGCCACCGGCACCGGCGCCTGGGCGGAGCCGAGCGTGGGAAAAATCACGACCATTAAAAAGATTAATCCGAGAACAGGTTTCATTATGCCGCGATATTGGCCCGCGAGCGGCCAAAGTTCAAGCCCGGTGATGATTCGGCCCGCCCCGCATCCTTAAAAGAGAGCCCCTCAGGCTTGCATGTCGATGACC
>CAZILB010000101.1:0-5910 GCA_964539925.1 uncultured Syntrophobacter sp.
CTCGCCCGCGATCGCCCAGTTGCGTGAGAAAATTTGCCGCCTCGCATCCTTCGACACCGTCGGCAACCCTCATGTTCCGACGACTCTAGTCATGGGCGAAACCGGCACGGGAAAGGGTCTGGTGGCGCGGGCCATTCATGAATGCGGGCCGCGCGCGCTCGGCCCGTTTATCGACGTCAATTGCGCGGCCATACCGGAGAACCTGCTGGAGGCGGAGCTGTTCGGCTTCGAGGCCGGAGCGTTTACCGACGCCAAAAGAGCCAAGCCGGGACTTTTCGAAGCAGCTTCGAAAGGCACGCTCTTTCTCGATGAGATCGACGCTCTGGCGCTGCCGTTGCAGGCGAAATTTCTAAAGGCGGTGGAAGAAAAGCGCGTCCGCCGATTGGGCGCCGTAACAGACCGTGGCGTCGACGTAAAGATCATCGCCGCCACGCAAAGAGACTTGTCCGCGAGCGTCAAGGAAGGGCGTTTTCGCCTCGACCTTTACCATCGATTGGCGAGCGTCATATTGGCCATCCCGCCGCTGCGCGAACGCGGCAGCGATATTCTTGTAATCGCCGAATATTATCTTACCCGCTACGCAACCGCTCACGGGATCGGGGCCATCGCGCTGACCGAGAGCGCCCGCTCCTGGCTGATGCGTTATCCGTGGCCGGGCAATGTGCGCGAGCTCAGTCATTTGCTGGAGCGCCTCGCTCTGAGTGCGCAGGACCGTCCCGTCGATGGCGCGTTGCTCGAAGAGCTTTGCGTCCCCGCAGCGATGCCGGCGCTGACTCCGCCACCACCCCCTGCCGAGACCGGCGATACCGATGAAGCCGCGCGCATTCGAAACGCGCTCACAACCACGGGCGGCAACGTCCTGCGCGCGGCGCGCATCCTCGGCCTGAGCCGCAACGCGCTGCGCTACCGAATGCGCCGCCACGGGATCGACCGGCCGGTGCTCGCCGGCGAAGCCCCGCCGCCCGGGAGCGTAGCAGCCCGTCTTACGGACCAAGCCGGAGCTCAGCAGTCTTCCGCCGCGCCCGTTTCAGTCTCAGGCGCGCCGAAAGCAGCCGGTGCAAGCTCACCATCACAGGTCATCGGCCGGAAAAAGGAGCTGGAACGATTACGCGAAGCGCTCGACTCGGCGGCCGCCGGCAACGCCCGCGCGGTGATCGCAATGGGAGAGGCCGGCATCGGCAAGACGCGCTTGCTGCGAGAACTTCGCGCACCCAGCGAAGAGAACGGCTTTCTCTGGGTCGAAGGTTATTATGACAGGACCGGCAATCATCCCTATCAAGCCTGGGTGCAGATTCTCAGGCGGAGTCTCGATCACCGCGAGGCGGCAGCGCTCGCCCAGTCGTTGCGCCCGCGGCTCCGTGATCTCGCCAAGCTTGTGCCGCAGCTCGGCATGGAAGCCGGGCCGGCAGCGTTACCGCCCGCCGATCCGGAGACCGAAAGACTTCGGCTCTTTGAAAGCCTCACAGAGTTTTTCCTGCAACTCTCGCGCAAAACTCCCCTCGTCCTGTTTCTCGACGACTTGCAGTGGGCTCCAACGCTCGATTTCATTCACTACTTGCTGCGCAATATCACCGGAGAGCGAATCTTGCTCCTCGCCGCTTGCCGAAGCGACGAGCTCAAGCGAGACAACGAACTTTGGCGCACATTGATGTCCGTTCAACGAGAGCCGATCTGTCAAACGCTGCCGCTTAATCCTTTCGACCAAACCTCGGTCGAACAACTCATCAACGCCAGAATCGGCGGCGCCGTCACTCCCTCGCTGACCGGCGCCATAGCCGCAAAGACCAGCGGCAATCCCTTTTTTATCGAGGAGATCGTCAAGTCGTTGCAGGAACAAGGAGCGTTGCTGCCGACGGATTCAGGATGGGAGTTGACGGCGTCCCATCGCCTCGGCCTGCCGGATTCCGTAAAAATGATCGTCAGCCAACGCATCGAGCGGCTTGGCAAGCCCACAGCGGATCTGCTGGCTTTGGCCGCGGTGATCGGCCGGCAATTTACCCAAAGTCTATTGCGCTCCCTCGCTGACGCGGAGGAAGAGACTATCGCCGACGCCTTGGACCGATGCGAAGACGCAGGTATTGTCTTAGCCGCACCCGAATTGGCTAACGACGGCTACAAGTTTGCCCACGACCTCATGCAGGAATCGCTCTATGAAAGCATCGGCCCCGCGCGGAGACGCCGCCACCATTTGCAAATCGGCCATGCCTTGGAGAGTGCCCTCGGCCGCGATGGCGACGATGATAGCGAAACCCTGGCGTACCATTTTGCCGCAGGCAACGATTTGGCGAAAGCCCTGACTTATTCGCTCAAAGCGGGTGAATACGCCGAGCGCTCGTTCTCCTGGGCGCGGGCCGCCGCGCACTTCGAAACCGCTCTGGCGCTCTTGGAAAGGCAATTCGGTGACGCCGGCGCGCAGGCGCGGCTGCACGAGAAACTGGCCGATTTGGCCTCATTGCTCGGTCATGCAAATCTTGCCCACAGCCACAGAGCGCTGGAAATATTCACAGCCTTAAACGACTGGCCGAGAGTCTGCCGACTGCAAAGACTGATCGGCGTCGCCTGGACGTCGGGAACGGCCGGGAAAGTGGATTTGGAGAAGGCGCTCGACCACTTCGAAAAAGCCACAGAAATCATCGCGACGCAGCCGGACAGCACGGAAAAGGCGCTCGCCCATGGCTATCTCGCTTTCGGCTTGCTCCGCGCCAAGCTGGATTTACCAAGGGCTGCGAGCGAAGCCGATAAGGCACTGGTCATCGCGAATGAGTTAAACGATGCCGACGTGAAAGCGCGCGTTTACACCGAGCTTGGCGTAACCCAGGCGCTTGTCGGCGACTTAGCTCGCGCCGAGGACAGCGCGGAACGAAGCTGGCACATTTCCCAAAATGCGAAAGATCCCTGGTTAGGTGCCCGCGCGGCACTCTATCCTATTACCTTCTGGCCCTGGCGAAATGACCGCCTTTGGTTGGAGCGTTGGGTTCGACGTTGCCTCGAACAACGGCAATCCTTTCGCGTGACGCGCTACGACTTGGCGACCTATTCATTGCAGGCGCTGTACCAGGCGCTCACAGGCCAACCGGAGCAAGCGCGGCAGGCCCTGAACCGGGCTGCACGAGCGCTGGCAGAGCGGGATTACTTCACGCCGTACTGGCTACACTTCCCGGCTGCGGTTTACGGGATTCTCGGAGAAGACGATAACGCCGCCGAGCTGTTCCGCGAGGGCAGGCGGACCAGTCAAGCGGGAAACTTAAAATCTAATCTCGCGGAAGTCGTACTTTACGCCCGGTTCCTCATGGCCCGCGGCAATTTGGCCGACGCCAAAGAGATTCTCGAAGTGGGACACAGTCTAGCGCAAGAACGCGAGAGCATTGTGCAACAACTTAACCTGGCCCCGCTGCTCGTCGAAGCGTACGCCCAGCTCGGGGAGCTGCAACGAGCCGGCGATCTATTGGCTCAAGTTCAGTCGCTACAGAATCGCTTGAGTGCGTGGCGCGGCCTGGCAGCGCCGGTCTTGACCGCGCGCGGCGTGCTCGCCGCCGCGCGGATGGACTGGGATCAGGCGGAGAAATCTTTCAGCTCGGCGCTAGACCGCGAACGGCAGCACGGCTTTCTCTACACCGAAGCAAGCATCTTGCTGAAATTGGCGGATCTCTGTCACCGGCGGCGTGGCCCCAAGGACAATGCAAACGCTAGCGGCTTGCGCAACCAAGCACTGTCGATCTTCGAGCGCTGCGGCGCCGCGGCGGATGCCGAAAGGACCCGACGATCTCTATCGTCCCAACTATGAGATCGTCAGAAATACCGGCATAGATCCGCCGTGAGCGATTTCTCGTTCAAAAACCATTTCGCACCAACGATCCCTTCCGCTTCCGGCACAAGGTTGGGCTCTTCCACTTCGAAGGTCGCGGCGGCCATGCGACAGCCATAGAGCCTGAGCTCTGGTCGATCACGATTTCCAGTTCGGTATTAACCAGGAACTGTCGTGAAAGGGGGGAAAGCTCGATCAGCGCTTGCGCTCGATGCCGAGCGCCTTGATGCGCGAGCTCAGGGTGGTGGGTTTGATGCCAAGCAGCTGGGCGGCGCCGTTCTCACCGCCGATCTTCCACTGGGTGCCTTCCAATGCGGCGATGATATTGCTGCGCTCCAGCTCTTCGAGCTCTTTCACTGTGCGCACCCGCTTTGAGTTTTCTCCGTTGCTGCTCAGCGTGGCAGCGCTTGGGTTCACGCTCTCGGGCAGGGCACGGTCGAGGTTGAGCCGCCCGTCCCGTGATGTGATAACGGCGCGCTCAATAATATTTTGCAGTTCGCGCACATTGCCCGGCCAACTGTATGCTTGCAGCCGCCGAAGACATTCCTCGGATAGCGGCTCGAGCTTGCGGCCCATGCGCTGGGCAAACTTTTGCGCGAAGACGGTTGCAAGAATACCGATATCGGCGCAGCGCTCGCGCAGCGGCGGCAGTTGAATCGGAAAAACGTTGAGCCGGTAATACAGGTCCTCGCGAAATTTGCCTTCACGCGCCGATCTTTCCAGATCACGGTTGGTCGCGGCGATCACGCGAACGTCCACCTTGCGCGTCTGCGAGCTGCCCACGGGCTCAAACTCGCCTTCTTGAAGCACGCGGAGCAGCTTGGACTGCAAATCGAGCGGCAGCTCGCCGACCTCGTCAAGGAAAATGGTTCCGCCGTGCGCCAGGGCGAAGCGCCCGTCGCGTTTTTTGGTGGCGCCGGTAAACGCGCCCTGCTCGTGGCCGAAAAACTCGCTCTCGATCAGCGTTGCCGGAATCGCCGCGCAGTTCACTTTGATCAGTGGTTTGTCGCGTCGCCGGCTGGCGCGATGGATGGCGCGGGCGATCAGTTCCTTTCCCGTGCCGGTCTCGCCGAGAAGGAGTACCGTGGCGTCGGTCGCTGCAACTTCTCCGACGTCCTCGAGAACCTTTGAAAGCGCCGCGCTTCGTCCGATAATCTCGTCGGCGCCGATCAGGGAACTGATTTCCTCGCGCAAATACTCGGTTTCAACGGTCAGCGCGCGGATCTTTTGCTCGGCTTCGAGGCGCTCGTTGACGTTTCTGAGAATCAAAGTGTAAAAAGGCTGGCGCTCGAGGTCGATGCGAGAGAGCGTGGCTTCTGCCTGGAAACCGCCGGCCTTGAAGGCCTCCGCCGTTAGGCCGCCGGGAATCCACAACGACCGCTGGCCTTCCGGGCGACTGTCCAGTTCGATGATCAAACGGGCGAGCTTTTCCCGCGAATCGGCGGCCAGAAAATGACTAAACGCCTCGCCCGCGACCTCGGGTGCGGCGCAGCCGAAAATCTTCTCTGCAGCCGGATTCATTTGCGTCACTCGCAAGTGCTGGTCGAGCTCGATGATCGCATCCATGGCGCTGCCCACCAACCGGCCGAGTTTGCGTTCCCGCTCCCGCACCTGCTCTTCGGCTCGCAGCCGGCGCAACTCGGCGGCGGCCCGCGCGGCGAAAATTTGAAACAACGCCTGGGTCCTCGGCTCCGGCGGCATGGGCCGTTTGTCCAGAATCGCCAGATGGCCAAGGATTTTGCCGTCCAGATCGAGTAGCGGCATTCCCATATAGCTGGCGGCGCCGACGGCTTTGACGTCGGGATCGTCCCAATAAATGTTGAGCAGATTTTCCGGGATATGAATCAAGCAACGCTGGTCAATGACCCGCTCGCAAGGAGTGCCATCCACCACCATTTCCCAGCCTTCGAGCCATTGATCGCCCATCCAGAATGCGAGCGCTTTCAGCCGGCGGGATTCCGGAAAGTATTCGGTCACCCACGCGCCGTGAGTGTTGAGAGCCGAAGCGAGATTTTTCACCAGCGCTTTAAAAAACTGCTCGCCGGTCTCGGTCGCCGTCCCTTCAAGGATCGTTCGAAGGGCGGCATCGACATCGATATTTTGCA
>CAZILB010000101.1:6010-13230 GCA_964539925.1 uncultured Syntrophobacter sp.
GTCGCCGTCCCTTCAAGGATCGTTCGAAGGGCGGCATCGACATCGATATTTTGCAGTGGCGGATTATCCATTGCGACGTCTCCCACGATCTTATGAGCGGCGGAGCATAGCCGCCGCTTTGGCGTATCGAGTTTTCTAAACCGGACCGGGTTGGTCGATCAAATTGGTGCGGCACGGGGACTAGAAAGGGATATCATCATCCACCGGCGGCTGATTGCCGCCAATGCTCATCTCATCGCCCGGACTGGTCTCCGTCGATTGCGCCAATCGGGTACCGCCACCGCCGCCAAGGAATTGAATTCGCTGCGCAACGATCTCGGTAATGTAGCGTTTGTTGCCGCTCTTATCGTCGTACGACCGCGTGCGGATGCTGCCTTCGACGTAGATCTGGCGGCCTTTGGCCAGGTATTGTCCGCAGGTTTCGGCTTGTTTGCCCCAAACCACGATATTATGCCACTCGGTTCTTTCCTGGCGTTTGCCGTCGCGGTCGTTCCACTGTTCGGATGTCGCAAGCGAGAAATTCGCCACCGCGCTGCCTGTCGGCGTGTAACGAACATCGGGGTCTTTACCGAGATGGCCAACCAGAATTACCTTATTAACCGACATGCTGCCTCCACGGCGCCAAACACCTGCGCGCGGCAAAAAAGTGAAATCAACTTAACCCCGCCGTCCTGGAGTGTCAACTGCCCAATTCGCTTGCGCCGGGCAATATTGCCGCGTTGCTTTTTGCCCAGTCGTGCACTAGAATAACCTGCAATTTTCCGGCGGTTTCTCTAGGGCAACTTTATTTTTATCTTCATGTTTTCTGCGCTTCAGCTAGCGGTGCTTACCGCGGTCACAGTGGCATTGGCCACACCGACCATCCTGCTCGGACTGGTGGATCCCCACGGCAAGTTTGTCTATCGCATCAACCAGTTGTGGACGTGGGTGGTTCTCCGCGTCGGCGGCATAACTTTACGTGTCAGGGGCCTGCAAAACGTGGATCCTGAACGTACTTATATTTTCATGGTCAATCATCAGAGCAACATCGACATTCCGGTATTAGTCCAGGGGTTGCTCGCTTTTCAGCTGCGCTGGATCGCCAAGAGAGAACTCTTGCGCGTGCCCTTTTTCGGCTGGGCCATGTGGGCCGCAAAGCACATCGTGGTCGATCGAGCGGACCCGCTGGATGCGGTGCGCAGCCTGGCGCGAGCGAAGGATCGGCTCGCCGCAGGTCTCTCAATTGTGGTTTTTCCAGAGGGAACGCGCAGCCGGGACGGGAAACTGCTGCGGTTCAAAAAAGGCGGCTTTCTGCTCGCCGTGGAATCCCAAACAACCATCGTCCCGGTAACCATCAATGGCAGCGCCGATGTGCTCCCCGCCGGCGGCTGGCGCTTGCGTCCTGGAACCATCGAGGTCATCGTAGATAAACCCGTGTCCATCGAAGGCTTTCGTCCCGGTAGTTTGCGGCATCTTTCCGAACAAGTTCGAAACCGGATCGCCGCCAATTTAAAGACGGCGCCAACGTCATCGCCGGCTTCGACCAGCGCGGGCGAACCCGCTGTTAACGACCGCATGGCGGAAAGTCAGGGTATCTGAGAGAGTTATGGATCCGTTGAAAATCATTCCGTTGGGGGGTCTCGGCGAGTTCGGTCTCAACATGATGCTCATCGAGCATGGCGATGCCGCCATAGCGGTGGATTGCGGTCTCATGTTTCCCGAGGCCGATCTACTGGGCATCGATCTGGTGATTCCCGATGTGAACTATCTCCTGGAGAATCATGACAAACTCCAAGCGATCGTGCTCACCCACGCGCACGAGGACCATGCGGGCGCATTGCCCTATATCCTCAAGCATATCGATGTGCCGATCTACGGCACCCGTCTGACGCTGGGTTTGCTCGCTAACAAGCTCAGGGAGCACGGTCTCGAAAACCACGCCGAAGTCCGAGAAATCACCGCGGGGGCGCCGTGGGAAATCGCGCCGTTTCGTCTCGAAGGTATTCGGGTGACGCACAGTCTGATGGACTGCCTGGCGCTGGCCATCGAAACGCCCGTCGGCACGGTGATCCATACCGGGGATTTCAAAATCGACAACACCCCCATGGAGGGGGAGATGTTCGACTTCCAGCGCTTTGCGGCCTACGGCGAAAGAGGTGTGCTCCTGCTGCTCTCGGACTCGACCAACGTCGAGCGCGCCGGCTACACGCCGTCGGAGCGGGACGTGGGCACAAATCTCGAGCAGATCATCGCGCACAGTACCGGCAAAGTACTGGTCTCCACTTTTTCATCGAGCATCCCGCGCATTCAGCAGGTGATCGACATTTCCGAACGCTGCGATCGCCGCGTCGTGCTAAGCGGCCGGAGCATGATCCGAAACAGCCAGGTCGCCGCCGATTTGGGTTATCTTCACCTGCCGCGAAGTTTCATAACCGACAATGAACGGTGGCAGGATATGCCCCCTGATCGATTGACCTTTCTCACCACCGGCAGCCAGGGCGAGCCGCTTTCGGCGCTCCACCGCGTGGCGCTGAACGACCACAAGACCCTTAAAATTGCGCCGGGCGATACGGTGATCCTGTCGTCAAAATTCATCCCCGGCAACGAAAAAACCATCTCCAATCTGATCAATCACCTTTACCGCCGCGGCGCCGAGGTGCACTACGAAAAGGTTTCCGAGATTCATGTCTCGGGGCACGCCAGCCAGGAAGAACTCAAAACCATGCTCCAGTTGACCCGCCCGCGCTACTTCGTGCCGATTCATGGCGAGTACCGCCACCTGGTTCGCCACCGCAGGCTCGCCCAGGAAGTCGGCATCCCGGCGGAGAATTGCTTTATCCTGGAAGACGGCGACGTGCTCGAATTGACCGCCAGTAGCGCCCAGAAAACCGCTCCCGTCCAGGTCGGTCGCGTGTTCGTCGACGGCAAGGGGGTCGGCGATGTGGGCGACGTGGTCATCCGCGATCGGCGCCATTTGTCGGAGGACGGCATCGTCCTCGTGGTCATGGCGATTCATCAACAATCGGGGGAGATCGTCGCCGGCCCGGACTTGATTTCGCGCGGCGTCATGGCTGCGGAGGAAAGCGAGGAGATGCTCGAAAGCGCCAAAAAAATGGTGCTTGAGACCCTTGGCGGCATGAACCGCGAAATACGCGCCGATCCGGCCGAGTTGAAAGAAGAGGTACGCAAAGCTGTGCGCCGTTTCTTTAGAAAAAAGCTGGAGCGCTTTCCGGTCGTGTTGCCCTATATTGTCGAAACTTGAGGTTGACGCCATGCAAGGTGCCACTGAGAAGACCCGGCTCAACCGGGAGATTTGGGGCGTGGTCATCGCCCTTGCCGCATTACTGATCCTCATTAGCTTGATTTCCTACAGCGCCGACGATCGTTCGCTCAACACGCCGTCGGGGGCGCTCAACACGCGCAACTGGGGCGGATTTGTCGGCGCGTTCTTGGCCGACCTGCTGCTTCAGGGGCTTGGGCTTGCGGCCTATCTGGTGCCGATATTTCTCGGCACGGCCGCTGTGCAAATGTTCCGCTCGCCCGGGCGCGGACTCAATCTCTGCAAGGGGGCGGCCTTCGTCGCTTTGACTTTAAGCGCCGGCGTCGTCCTGAGCATCCTTGTCGACAGCGAAAGCGCCCGCGACGGCGGCGGTATCGTCGGCGGCTTTTTGAAAGAAAGCGTCCTCGAACCGCTCTTCGGCCGGCTCAGCGCGGCGCTGATCGCCTGCTTTACCTTGCTGTTGTCCATCATGCTGCTGACGCAGCAGTCCCTGCTGGAAATCGTCGGGCAAACCAAGAAAGGCTTTGGCGAGTTCAAAAAATCGCTGCTGCCGGCGGTGCAGCGCCGCCTTAGAGACTTTAAGGAACGCCAAGACAAGCGCAAGGGAGAAAACACCAAAAAAGAAAAAAAAGACTACGTTCCGCCGCCGATCATGGTGAAGGACGAACCCAAGGAAGATCTCCTCGTCAAGCGGCCGGTAAAAAAACCGGTGCAGCCCCCCGAGCAATTCAAGCTGCCGGAAATCGGCGCGGGCTACATACTGCCGCCTACCGAATTGCTCGATCCCCCGGATGGGGAACAGTTTAAAATCGACAAGGAGACCCTCCACGCCAACTCCCTTATTCTGCAAAAGAAGCTCGAGGATTTTGGCGTTGAAGGCGAAGTCGTCGCGGTGCGCCCTGGTCCGGTCATCACCATGTACGAGTTCAAGCCCGCGCCGGGCGTCAAGGTGCGCCGCATCGTGATGCTTGCCGACGACCTTGCCATGGCACTGCGCGCCGTGAGCGTTCGGATCCTGGCGCCGATACCCGGGGAATCGGTGGTGGGAATTGAAATCCCCAATCCCCGGCGCGAAACCGTGTATCTGCGCGAAGTCATTGAGAGCGAAAGCTATCGCAGCACGGATTCAAAGCTTACCCTGGCCCTGGGCAAAGACATCGGCGGCACACCGTTCGCGACCGATCTCGCCAAAATGCCGCACCTTTTGGTCGCCGGCGCCACCGGCACCGGCAAGTCGGTGTCGATTAACGCGATGATCTTGAGTATTTTGTTCAAATCGAGCCCCCAGGACGTCAAATTCATCATGGTCGATCCCAAAATGCTCGAACTGACGGTTTACGAGGACATTCCGCACCTGCTGGCGCCGGTTGTCACCGACCCCAAAAAGGCCGCGGCGGCGCTTTTTTGGGCCATGGACGAGATGGATCGGCGCTATCGTCTGATGAAGGATAAAGGGGCCCGCAACATCGACAACTACAACCGCACTTTAGAACGGGAAGCCGCAAATAAAAGAAGCGTCGTCGATCTGACCGAACCGGAGCCGGGGCAAGAAGCCCCTGACCTCGGCGGAAGCGCCAGCCATGAGACTCCCTTGGTTCACGAGCGCCTGCCGCGAATCGTCATCATCATCGACGAGCTGGCGGACCTGATGATGACGGTTGGACGGGACATCGAAGAATACATCACCCGGCTGGCGCAAAAAGCCCGCGCCGCAGGCATTCATCTCATTCTCGCCACGCAGCGCCCCTCGGTGGATGTGATCACCGGTTTGATCAAGGCCAATTTCCCCGCGCGCATCTCTTTCCAGGTAACCTCCCGCATCGATTCGCGCACGATCCTGGACTCCATGGGCGGCGAGAAGCTCCTCGGCAACGGAGATCTGCTGTTTTTGCCGCCGGGGACCGCACGTCTGATTCGCATCCACGGCGCCTTAGTATCGGACCAGGAAGTGCGCCGCGTGATAGATCGCATCAAGCAGCAGGGGCGGCCGAATTACCGCCCGGAAGTGCTCGAGGCCAAAAAAGAGATGGAAGCCGCCGTGTCGGCGGATGAAGATTATGACGAGATGTACGATCAGGCGGTCGCCATGGTCACCGAGACCCAGCAGGTCTCGATATCTATGATTCAACGTAGATTGCGGGTAGGATACAATCGTGCGGCCCGCATGGTCGAGCAAATGGAAAGAGATGGCGTGGTCGGCCCCGCGGACGGGGCCAAACCGCGAGAAGTCTATGCGCGGAAAATCGAAGCTTAGTTTGGCGGCCGGATTGGCCGTTTACGCTCTGGCCGCTGCCGCAGCCCTGGGGTTTGGCGAGTCGCGCGCCGCCGAGAAAAACGCGGCCGCCACAATCGTCGACCGTTTACAGAAAAATTACGATGCCACGGCGGATTTTGTTGCGGATTTTTATCAGGAAACCGAGGTCAAAACTCTCAATCGGACGCTCAAATCGACGGGAAAGCTTTCCTTCAAGCGGCCCGGTAAAATGCTCTGGCGCTACCAGGAACCGAAGGGCCAGTTTGTGCTCGCGGACGGCAATTATCTCTATTTCTATCAGCCGGAGCAGAACCAGGTGATTAAAAGCCCGCTAAAAAACGCTTTTCGCGGCGATATTCCGTTGTCCTTTCTGCTCGGACTGGGAAATTTGAAGAAGGAATTTAACGCGACTCTGGTGGCGACCGAAGATGCCCAATACGTCCTTCGGCTGGAACCCAAAGGGGAGGCCGGCGGCTACAGCGAGATCCTCCTGGGCGTCGGTAAAACCTCTCCGGACATCCTCTGGGTCAGCGTCCGCGACGCTGCGAATAATTTGACCACGTTGCGTTTTTCCGCCATGCGCAAGGGCGTGGGACTGACGGACGATCTGTTCAAAATCGAGATTCCGCACGGTGCGGACGTGGTCGAATTGGGGCAATGAACCGACCAAATAAAAAATTCAGCATCGTGAGCCTCGGTTGCGCGCGCAATCTGGTGGACTCCGAGGTCATGGCGGGCCTGCTGCAGAATAACGGCTACGAGATGGTCCAGGAGCCCGCGGGAGCCGACGTGGTTTTGGTCAACACCTGCGGCTTTATCGGTCCGGCGAAGGAAGAATCCGTCGAGACGATACTCGACATCTCGCGTCTCAAGAAGGAAGGCAAGGTCGGAAAACTGGTCGTCGCCGGCTGCCTCGCGCAACGCTATCCCGATGAGCTGGCTGAGGAATTACCGGAGGTGGATCTCTTCATGGGCACCGGCGAGGTGCCGCGCATCGCCGAGATTCTCCGCGAGCATGAGATCGACTCCACCCGAAGGCAGTTCGTCGGCCTCCCCAGTTATCTTTACGATCATGCCACGCCGCGGCTGCGTTCGACGCCTTCCTACAGCGCCTTTCTCAAAGTTTCCGAAGGCTGCGACCACAAATGCGCCTTTTGCATCATTCCGCAACTACGCGGGCCGCATCGCAGCCGGCCGATCGAATCCATCGTTGAAGAGACCGCCCTTCTTGCCGAGGACGGGGTGAAGGAAATCAACTTGATCGCGCAGGACTTGACGGCCTACGGCCGGGACCGAAAAGACGGCACCACGCTCCATCGATTACTCGGCCGCATGGTCGAAGTACCGAAGATCGAGTGGATCCGGCTCCTCTATTCATACCCAAATTATCTCGACCCGCCGTTGCTCGATCTGATCCGAGCCAACAATAAAATTTGCAAATATATCGATATCCCGTTCCAGCATATCAGCCGCTCGGTCCTGCAGCGCATGCGCCGGGGCAAAAGCGGCAGCGCCGTGCGCGAAGCCGTCGAGAAGCTTCGCGAAGCCATTCCCGGGGTGACGCTGCGGACTTCTTTGATTGTCGGCTTTCCCGGCGAAACGGAAGCGGATTTCGCGGCGCTGCTGGATTTTGTCGAGGAGGCCCGGTTCGAACGGCTCGGCGTCTTTAAGTATTCGGACGAAGAGGGCACGGCGGCGGCGCGCATG
>CAZILB010000101.1:13330-14638 GCA_964539925.1 uncultured Syntrophobacter sp.
GACATGAAGCGGCAATTGATGAAGGAAATGCAGGGGCGCGTCAAAGAGGAAAGCGAAGGCCTCAAGGATGAAGGCCGCGACACTTACGATCTGGCGAGCGACGAGCGCGACCGGGAAATCAACTTCATCTTGAACGACCGGGAACGGGAAAAACTCGTCGCCATCGACGATGCGCTGCAGCGCATCGGCACCAAGACCTACGGCATCTGCGAGAGTTGCGAGGGAGAAATCCAGCTCGGGCGGCTCAAAATTCTTCCCTTCACAAGACTGTGCGTCAAATGCCAGGAAGAGAACGAACGGGAAGCCAAGCGCCAGAAGACCCTTGAAAACGAGCGCAGTTATCGCAAACTCGATCTCACCGACGTGGAAGACGAGAGTTTTTGAATTCGTCGGTTCGCTGCGTAGAGTTGGGGATAAAGCAAAAAGCGGGCATGCGATTGACGCCATGCCCGCTTTTTAAGTCCGGGGAAATTTGTTTCTGATCGTTTATTCGCCCTTGGCGGCGATAAACTCAATGGCCGTCATATAATTCTTGCCGCCCTTCTCCGTATACTGCACCGAAGCAGCCGACCCCAAGCCGATGTCGGACATCTTGGCTTTGCTCGAGACCATCGCGGTTACCTTGGTCTTATTGGTGTAATCCAGGGTGACCAATTTCCCTTCCTTGGTGACGACGATCATGTAGTTCTTTTCGGTGTCGAGCAGGCCGATATCGCCGGCCACCTTCTGCGCCTTGGCTTTCTCTGCTTTCTTCTCCTGCGCATGCAGCACCGCCCCCATGGACAAAACCAGCAACAGCGCCGCCGCACTCCCCACGATCGATTGAATCATTTTCATAGTCCTTAACTCCTTCTTTTTCGCTGCAAAAACATCGGCGCAAAGGGAAACCCGTCACTCGCCCTTTGCCGGTCTATATTCAAGTTTGGTTGCGATGTTTTTGTCTTTGACCGCTTCGTAGGTTACCGTCGCCGACGAACCCAACCCCACATCGCCCATTTTCCCGGGCGTCGGCGTGATCTGGGTTACTTTCGTCTTGGCGTCGAAGTCCAGAGTGATCAGCTTGCCTTCCTTGGTCACCAGGATCAGGTAATTTTTCTCCGTGTCGAGCAGCCCCACATCGCCTTTCGCTTTTATCGCTTTGGCCTTGGCGGGAGCCTCGGCCTTGGCGGCGGGAGCGGGAGCCGGAGCTGCGGCAGCGGGTTTAGGAGCGGGCTTGGGGGCCGCTTGTTCCTGGGTCGAACAGGCCGACAGCGCGAACATTGCCGACGCCGCGGCCACTCCGTAAATCGATATCAAGCGCTTCATTTT